>NZ_KQ031382.1:2181544-2494050 GCF_000384335.2 Hyphomicrobium sp. 99 | reverse complement strand
CGACTGGCCGGAGGCCCTATGCAGTGGCGTTGGCCAAGGGGAGGGGGTTCGTCACCGATCAATATGGCGGGACGATCACCGTATTCGATCTGGGGACGCTTGCTCCGATAAAGCGGATCGAGGCCTGCGATCATCCCGAAGGTATCGAAGCTGACGCCGGCGAGACAAATATTTATGTCGCTTGCTGGGGCGACGACGTGTTGCTGCGTATAGATCCCCAAGGCCTCAAAGTGACCGGGAAGGCACCCGTCGGCAACGGTCCCCGCGCGTTCGGCAAATTCCTTCGGTGATGTCCGTTTTGGCAGGGGCAGTGAGCGCTTCGCCCGGGTTACTGCCTTGTAAGTTGAGACTTTCTGATCTTTCGGCATCCTGCGGCAAGCTAGTCTTCAGTCGGAAACCGGGTCAGTGCCCTGGCTATTGACTGAAATTTGTAAGTCGTCTGGTCAAGCAGCCCTGGTCCCGCTACACAGCCGGACAAAAAAATTCCGAATAGACGATCTGGAGGATCGCCCCATATGCCCCAAATTTCCTTCCGCAGAGCCAGCCTTGCTGCGTTCGCAGTTGTTTGCCTGGGTGCCGTCGGCGCCGTCGCGGCGGATATACCGAAGCCGACGGAGGTCCTCTTCGAGCGGCCGCATATCGCAGCGGTCACCCCTGGAACGGACCTTGTCTACAAATTCGAGCGCAAGCCTTCCGATCCGAAGGCGCTCGGGGAGGGCTTCACCGATGACATCATCGTGAAGGTCGAGAGCGATGGCGCGCCGGGGAAGAAGAATGTGCTGGTAAAAATGTACTCTGGGGACAGAGCCCGGGAGCCGCAGCGGATCACCGACATGGACGGCAATCCGATGCTCGTGATCTACCTCGATAATGCCGTCGCGCATTTCCGCATGCTGGCGGGCGGCGACAGTGCTTATCTCAAGGGCATGTTCAGCAGGTATCTCGGAAAGGGCGCGACGATCGCTCCGGCAACGATTGTCTACAAGGGTCAGCCGGTCGAGGGTTATAAGGTGACCGCGACACCTTTCGTTGACGATCCGGCGAAAGGGAAGATGAACGGTTTCGAAGGCGCGACGTTTACAATAGCGCTGTCGGATAAAATTCCGGGATACTTCGCCAAGATGATTTCGGAGTACACAAATACGGACAAGAAGTCCCCGACGCTTGAAGAGACGACGACTCTCGAAGGTGTAGGAGAGGTGAAATGATAAAGCGCTTCGCGGTCCGCGTTTGCAGCGGACTTTTCGCGGCGATGGCAGTTCTGATTTCCGCCTCTTCGGGGCGCGTCGCGGCGGAGGAACTACCGTCGAATGACTATCCGACGTCGGCGCGCGCGGATTATGTTTACGCGTGCATGGCGGTGAACGGTCAGAACCGCGAGGTTCTCGAGAAGTGTTCGTGCTCGATCGATGAGATCGCGAACATTTTGCCGTTTAGCCAATACGAGGAAGCCGAGACGTTGCTCTCAGTTGGCCTGCGTGGCGGCGAAAACGTTGCCTGGACGAAATCGCCGGAATTTCAGGAAAAGGTGAAAAACCTTCGACGCGCGCAAGTCGAGGGCGAGTTGCGCTGCTTCTGATGTTGGCGCCCGGCGACTCCCCGATGGGGAGCCGGCCGCCCGGCGCGTCTTGATGCTGGCGTACGGCGCTCGCGTTCCGCGAGCCGGCCGCCGAGCGCGGAAGAGATATCATTCCCATTCGAGTTCGGTGAAGGCGGCGGTGACGTTGCGCGGGTGATGCTCGTCAAATAGAGCCCACTTGCCGCGCTCCGATTGTCCGGCCGTCGCGACGGCTTCCTCGATCGTTTTGCCGTCCTTGATCATTTTCCGAACGTCGCTGGCCAGAACCTTCAAATAGCGCTCTACGGGCGCAATCGCATCGGGCCAGGGCATCGTCTTGGGTCCGTGTCCCGGCACGGCGCGATCGGCTTTTTCCTGCGTCAGCACCGGAATGAGATTGAGCCAGCCGACGATGGATCCGTCGAGCGTCGGGACGTGGTTTGAGAAGAGAAGGTCGCCGAGGAAAAATGTGCCGGTCGCTGAATCGAAGATCGTCAAGTCGTTGTCGGTGTGTGCCGTCGGGCGCGCCTTGAGCGTCAGCGTCCGGCCGCCGAGATCGAGGTCGAGCGTGTCTTTGACGAGCAAAGTCGGTGGAATGATTTCAGTGCCGGCAAATGCGGTGTCGCCAACGCGCTCACGCGCATTCGTCAGATAGCTTTCCTTGCGCGCGTAGAGCGCAGCTGGAAGCTTATGATGACCGACGAACTGCACCTCCTGCGATTTGAACGCGGCGTTTCCCATCACGTGATCGGGATGCATGTGCGTGTTGATCACGTAGTGAATAGGTTTGCTGGTGATCTCTGCGATAGCCTCGAGAAGATCTTTTCCGGCTGCGTAAGAGCCGCTGGTGTCGATGACGGCGACTGCGTTGGCGCCGATGATGCAAACGGCGTTCGAGATGTCGCCGCGGTTTTCGCGATTAACCAATTCATATTTGCCGACGTGGACGAAGATTCCGGGCGCGATCTCCAAGACTCCGATTCTTTCCGCTTCGGCGCGGGAAACCCGAGGCAAAAGCGGGAGCAGCGCTGCCAGCGTCGCGCCGCGAAGGAAGTCTTTGCGCGAAGGTTTTGCGCCGTAAGGAGGAATTCCTGTCATTCAAGTTCGCCTGTCGAAGTCACGGAATATGGATGGCCTAAATGCCACTTTCGTTCTGGACTTTTCACGAACTTGCGAGAACCCGTGATCACAAAGCCTGATTTTTGAGCCGTCAAAACAACTAGACGTGCGCTGCAGCATTTTTGATGCATTGCAAATTCTTCCCGTGAATAAAGGGATAATTTGGGTCAGAAGTGTTGTCCTAATTTGCCGCAGGAGAATGAGTGTCGCACTTCGTGTTGCGAGCAGAAAAAAAAAGTGTCTACATGCCGCTCGTTCACGCGGACTACCGATCTCTACACGGTTTCGTGAAGAACTTCTCATCCGGTGGGGCAAAGACGGGAGAAAATCTCGCAATTCCCAATGCCGGATAAGGGGATATCGGAAGTTCTCGGGTTCGACTTGCAAGCGTGGCAAGACTTTTCTCAAAACGGAGGAAGCGCGATGCGCAAAAGTGCATTCGCATACGGTTTGCTCGCAACAGCCGCGTTCTCGGCGCCCGTCTGGGCGAACGATGACGTTGCCAAGTTGTCGGCAGATCCGAATAACTGGGCCCAGCAGTCCGGCGACTATGCCGGCACGCGGTATTCCGCACTGGACCAGATCAACACTGAAAACGTTGGTCAGCTGAAAGTGGCATGGACGTTCTCGACGGGCGTTCTTCGTGGTCACGAAGGCGGTCCGCTCGTTGTCGGTGACACGATGTACCTTCACTCGGCGTTCCCGAACATTGTGTTCGCTTTGAACCTCGCCGACGAACAGAAGATCATCTGGAAGTATACGCCGAAGCAGGACCCCTCGGTCATCCCCGTGATGTGCTGTGACACGGTTAACCGTGGCGTGCAGTATGCCGAAGGCAAGATCTTCCTCCATCAGGCCGACACCGCTCTCGTCGCTCTCGACGCGAAGACGGGTAAGGAACTGTGGAAGGTCGTCGACGGCGATCCGAAGAAGGGCGAAACGGGCACCGGTGCTCCGCTCGTCACGAAGGACAAGGTGATCATCGGTATCTCGGGCGCTGAGTTCGGCGTTCGTTGCCACGTCACCGCCTACGACATCAACAGCGGTAAGAAGGTCTGGCGCGCCTACTCGATGGGCCCGGATTCTGACATCCTCGTTGATCCCGAGAAGACCACGTCGCTCGGCAAGCCGGTCGGCAAGGACTCCTCGCTCAAGACCTGGAACGGCGATCAGTGGAAGATCGGTGGCGGTTCGACCTGGGGCTACATGGCCTTCGATCCTGAACTGAACCTGATCTACTACGGAACGGGCAACCCATCGACCTGGAACCCTGCACAGCGTGCGGGACCGGATGGCAAGCCGATCGACCAGAAGTGGTCGATGACTATGTTCGCTCGTGACGTCGACACCGGCGTTGCCAAGTGGGCATACCAGATGACGCCGTTCGACGAGTGGGACTATGACGGCATCAACGAGCCGATCCTGGCCGAACTCGAAATCGACGGCGCGAAGCGCAAAACGGCAACTCACTTTGACCGTAACGGCTTCGGCTACACCTGGGATCGTGCAACGGGTGAGCTTCTCGTCGCTGAGAAGTATGATCCGGTCGTGAACTGGGCAACCGGCATCGACATGGACAAGTCCTCTAAGGACTATGGCCGTCCGATCCGCGTCGCAAAGTACTCGACGTTCAAGAACGGTGCCGACTTCAACACGAAGGGCGTTTGCCCTGCGGCTCTCGGTTCTAAGGACCAGCAGCCGGCTTCGTTCTCGAAGCTGACCGGCTTGTTCTATGTTCCGACGAACCACGTCTGCATGGACTACGAACCCTTCAAGGTTTCGTACACGGCTGGTCAGCCTTACGTTGGCGCCACGCTGTCCATGTTCCCGGGTCCGGATGAACCGAAGCGTATGGGCAACTTCATTGCCTGGGACGGCGCAAAGGGCAAGATCGTCTGGTCGAAGCCTGAGCAGTTCTCGGTATGGTCGGGCGCTCTGACCACCGCTGGCGGCGTTGCCTTCTACGGCACGCTCGAAGGCTACTTCAAAGCCGTCGACCAGAAGGATGGCAAGGAGCTCTTCAAGTTCAAGACGCCGTCGGGCATCATTGGCAACGCTATGACTTACAGCCACGGCGGTAAGCAGTACGTTGGCATCTTCTCGGGCGTTGGTGGTTGGGCCGGTATCGGTCTTGCTGCTGGCTTGACGAACCCGACCGATGGCCTCGGCGCCGTTGGTGGCTACGCTGGCCTCTCGGAGTACACGAACCTCGGTGGCTCGCTCACCGTGTTCGCTCTCCCATAGGGCTTGAGCCTACAAATAAGGGAGCCGGTGCAGGGAAACCTGCGCCGGCTCTTTGCCGTCCGCAATCTCCCCTTGCATTAAAAAAACAGCCGCATTCTAACGACGGCGCGACAAGTGGCGATCTTCTTTCGCTTGAGAACGCGGCGCAAAAAGCGCAAGCGTTCGGCGAACGGCGGCTCACCATCCACGGTCTGGAAATGGTCAGTGCGGTGGGACCCCACGCAATGCAATCGACAGGATGAAGAGGAACATCGTGAACAAGTTCAGTAAGAGAATGGCCGTCGCGCTGATGGCCTGCGCCGCGGCTGGCGCCGCCGCCTGCCAGGAGCAGAACAAGCCCGCAGAAAAGTCTGCAGCTTCGACATCCGCTCCTGCACCGGAAGCGAAATCTGAAGCCGCCGCACCCGCAGCCGAGCCCGCGAAGGCAGCCTCGACACCTGCTCCGGCACCGGCTGCCGAGCCCGAGAAGAAAGCGGAAGCTCCTGCAGCCCCGGCTCCCGCCGCTGCCCAGCCGCAGCAGGTTGCGCAAGCTGAAGCACCGGCAGCGCCGGCCGCTCCCGCAGCTTCATCGGCTGCCCCCAATCCGGATGATGCGAACGCGCCGCCGCCGGGCTCGCGTAAGCCCGATGGCGATGCCGTCTATCCGAACCCGGTCAGCGACCTCGCGAAGAGCGAAGGCATCAAGTTTGAAGATGGCCGCTATCGCAATAAGGACGGCGATCCAGTTCCGGTCGTCACGAAGGACTACATGGTTGACTGGGGTACCTGGAACGGCTTCCGCCGTTATCATGACGCTTGCCACGTCTGCCATGGTCCGAATGCCCTCGGCAGCACCTTCGCGCCGGCGTTGGCCGACAGCTTGAAGACGATGGATTACAACACGTTCATCGCGACTGTTTCCAGCGGCCGCGTCGTCAACCGCGCCGGTACAGAGTACGTCATGCCGGCGTTCGGCGAAGACAAGAACATCATGTGCTACATCGACGATATCTACACGTACATTAAGGCACGTTCCCAGAACGCGACCGACAGCAAGACGGGTATGCCTGCGGGCCGCCCGAATGGCCGTGAAGACATCTCGCCGGAAGCCAAAAAGTCTGCCGAAGAGTGCACGGGTTGAGCATCTGGAATTTTCTCCAGTTCTCATCATATGATTGTCGGGCTTAATTGCCGGTCTGGCGCGTCGGTGTCGCGCTAGACCGCCAAGATATCGCTAGCGAAGGTTTAGAGGGGGCGGGTCGCATTTGCGACGTGCCCCCACTCCATATCAGGAGCCGCGACGTTCACGCCGCCATAACAAAAAGGTTACCAACGTGAGGAAACAAGCGCTCAAGATTTCATTTCTTTCAGGGCCGGCATTGGCTTTGGGAATTTCCGCAGCCGTTTCGATATTTGCTTTCGCATCTCATTCGAGCGCAGCCGACGCGCCCAAGGCTGATCTCGTCAACAGGCAGCAGCTGCGCGTTTGCGCGGACCCGGCTGATCTTCCGTTCTCAAATCAAAAGGAAGAAGGGTTTGAAAACAAGATCGCGAACATTATTGGCGACGAGCTGAAGCTTCCGGTCGTCTACACGTGGTTTCCCAAAGCGACGGGTTTCGTGCGCATGACGCTTGGTGCCAAGCGATGCGATCTCGTGATCGGTTGGGGCCAGGGTGACGACTTGGTACTCAACACCAACGCGATCTATCGTTCGACGTCTGCGCTCATCTACAAGAAGGGCACGGGGCTGGATGGCGTCGACACGCTCGCCGATCCTCGCCTTCAAGGGAAGAAGATCGGTGTCCAGCAGGGTTCGGCAGGCGGCACGCTCGCGGCCCATTACGGTCTGATGTCCAACGTCCACGGCTATCCGATGATGGTCGACCGCCGTTACGCAAATCCCGCAAAGGATATGGTGGACGACATCCGCAAGGGTGAGGTCGACGCCGGTATCCTGTGGGGACCGATAGCTTCTTACTGGGCCGCGCGGGATGGCGAACCGCTCGTCGTCGTGCCTCTCGTCAAAGAGGCGGGAGCGGCCAAGATCGCATTCCGCATCACGATGGGCGTGCGCAACGGAGACGACGCATGGAAGCGCAAGCTCAACGAAGTGATCCGTAAGCGGCAAGGCGATATCGACAAGGTTCTGCTCGATTACGGCGTGCCGCTGCTTGTCGATGACGATACGTCGACTGAGAGGATCACGAAGCCGCGCATGTCCGCCTCCGCAGAGCCTGCGCCGGGCGGAGACACGGCAGCGACGGCGCCAGCTCCTGCTTCCGCCACCCCTTAAGATGCAAGACGAAACTCAGGAAGCGGCGGATTTTGTTTGCCGCTTTCCCCGAGTTCGAGCCATTGGAAAGCGCCGCGCCCAAGATGCTTCTATCGCGTCTCTGCATGATCGCTGTGTTGAGCGTTAGCGCGGCGTTTTGGGTTCCAATTGCCGGCTCCGTCAGCGTCTCTGCCGAGGAGGATGTTTCGGGCCCCGCGCCCTCCGGCGAGCCGCCTGCCGAGCCTCATTCGTATCGCACCGACAATTATCGCAAGCCCGTTCCGTTGACGCTCGAAGGCGCAGCAGTGCTTTCAGACGAAGAGGCGATGAAAGTCTGGGCAGCGAAGTCCGCAATTTTCATCGACGTTTATCCGCGTCCGCCCAAACCTGATGGTCTTCCGGCTGGTACGATCTGGCGCGATCCCTCTCACATGACGATCGAAGACGCTGTATGGCTTCCAAACGTCGGCTACGGCGTGCTGTCAGCGGAAGCTTCGCAATATTTTCAGCGCAACCTGGAAATGCTGACGAATGGCGACAAGGCGAAGCCGCTCGTGTTCTTCTGTCTCAAGAATTGCTGGATGAGCTGGAACGCCGCGAAGCGCGCATTGAGCTTCGGATATAAGAACGTCTCGTGGTATCGGGACGGGAGCGACGGCTGGCAGGAGGCTGGTGGTCTCGTCGTCGAGGCGCATCCTCTGCCATGAGATCCACGTTGAAGCGCGCGTTCGAAGCTAAAATTTGAATGCAATGTGTCGCACACGCGTGCCACGGTTTTCGTGCGGGCGGGATGCTAGTCGCTTTTGCTCCTATTTAGATTCGGGGTTGCCATACAACGCCGCCAAGTGGCGTATTGTGGACCGCAGTGTAACTTCGCCGTACGCAACAACACATCGAGAACAGAGGGGATCGATTGACACTCCACGAACTGGCTATCCTCTTGGCTGCCTTGGCGCTTGCCGCACCGCTCGCTCGCTGGCTCGGCATAGCGGCTGTACTCGGCTACCTCATAGCCGGCGTCGTGCTCGGGCCCTATGGCGTCGGGCGTCTGTTTACGGAGCACGATGCGAAGCAGGTCCTGGACTTTGCCGAATTCGGCGTTGTTCTGCTGCTGTTTCTGATCGGATTGGAACTTCGGCCGAAACGGCTTTGGTCAATGCGCCAGGCGATTTTCGGCATCGGCACCTTGCAGGTGGCGATCACGTCGATCGCACTCGGGTTCGTGTGCATTCTGTTCTTCGGCACGCAGTGGCAGCCGTCTCTCTTTGCTGGTGCGGCTCTTGCGCTCTCGTCGACGGCGTTCGCCTTGCAGGTGCTCGAAGAGAACAACGAACTTGCGACTCGTCACGGCCGGCTCGGTTTCTCGGTGCTTCTGTTCCAGGACCTTGCCGCCATTCCGCTTATTGCGCTCGCGCCCTATTTCGCGGTGACGGCAGCCAAGGCGGCACCGGTCATCGATTACTTTGCTTTCGCCAAGGGGCTCGGGACGATCGTGCTCGTTGTCGTCGTCGGACGCTATGTGCTTGACGCCTTCCTGCGTCTCGTTGCTTTGTCGCGCGTGAAGGAAGCCATGACGGCGGCGGGGCTTCTGACCGTCGTCGGCATCACGCTGATCATGGAAGCCGTCGGATTGTCGGCGTCGCTCGGCGCGTTCATCGCGGGTGCGCTTCTTGCCGAAAGCAGCTACCGGCACGAACTCGAGGCGGATATTGCGCCGTTCGAGGGGCTGCTGCTCGGGATCTTCTTCACGGCCATCGGCATGTCGCTCAATCTCGGGCTTCTGCTCGCCGAGCCGGGGATGATCATCACGCTGACGCTGACGCTGATCGTCGTGAAATCGATCGTCCTGTTTCTTTTGGGTCGCTGGCAGGGCCTTGAATCAGGCCCGTCGCGACGGCTTGCATTCGCGCTCTCGCAAGGCGGTGAATTCGCTTTCGTTCTGCTGTCGGTCGGGCAGGCGGCCGGCGTTCTTGGCAGCACGCCATCGCAAATTCTTGCCGTCGTCATCACGTTGTCTATGGCGATGACGCCGGTGCTTCTGATGTTGGACAGAAGGCTGGCCGCGAAGGTGAAAACGCAGACACGTCCTTTCGATACGCTGCCGGAAAAGGAGGGGCATGTCGTAATTGCGGGGTTCGGGCGGTTCGGGCAAATCACGGCTCGTATCCTGCGCGCGAAGGGCATTCCATTCACGGCGCTCGACATCAGCGTCGAGCAGGTCGATTTCGTGAAACGCTTCGGCAGCAAAGCCTTCTTCGGCGACGCCAGCCGACCCGAGGTGCTGGAGGCTGCGCAGACGGACAAGGCGCGCGCGTTCGTGCTCGCGATCGACGACGTCGAGGCGTCCATGCGCGCGGCCGAATACGTCAAGAAGCACTATCCGCACGTACCGATCTACGCGCGTGCGCGCGACCGCATGCACGCCTATCGACTTCTCGATCTCGGCGTCGCGGCGATCCGGCGTGAGACCTTTTTGTCATCGCTCGACCTGACGCGCGAGCTGATGCTGGGGCTCGGGTATTCTGACCGGGTCGCGAGCCGCATCGTTCAGACCTTCAGAGATCATGACGTGCGCCGTCTCAACGAGGACTACAAGCTGTCGTCGGACGTCGAGAAGCTGCTCGAGCGGGCGCGAACGTCGCAGGCCATGCTCGACAAGCTGTTTCACGAGGACGAGGTGGAAGAGGCCAAGCTCGCTCAGAGTGAAAAGAACCAGCGCGAGGGCAAGACTTTGCGGGAGGCCAAGGCGGGCGAGATTGCCTCCTGACCTGAATGCGGGGTTCCGGAGCGTGACACTTGGTCCCCGCCGGGAAAGGGTCCGGAGGGGCTGTTTTTGCCGTGCACCAAGGGGCTCAGCGCGGTAGACGACACAGCAACTCCCCGGTAAATGTCCCTCGACCTCACGGCGGCGCTCGCGGCGCTCATGAAAACGGATCCACGAACAGAATGAGTAAAGCCCAGATCAAGGCCGACACGTCGCTGGCAGCAAGCCACGGCGACATGGCCAATGCCATCCGCGCTCTCGCGATGGATGCCGTTCAGGCCGCCAATTCCGGCCATCCTGGAATGCCCATGGGTATGGCCGACGCCGCCACTGCGCTGTTTACCGAAGCGCTGAAGTTCGACGCGAGTGCGCCCGAGTGGCCGAACCGCGACCGCTTCGTTCTGTCGGCCGGTCACGGCTCAATGCTTCTCTACTCGCTCCTTCATCTGACGGGCTATCCCGGAATGACGATCGAGGAGCTCAAGAACTTCCGTCAATTCGGATCGAAGACCGCCGGTCACCCGGAATACGGCCACGCGCCCGGGATCGAAACGACGACGGGCCCGCTTGGCCAGGGCATCGCCAATGCGGTTGGAATGGCGCTCTCGGAGCGCCTGCTTGCGGCGCGCGTCGGCTCGGATCTCATCGATTATCATACCTACGTCATCGCCGGTGACGGATGCCTGATGGAGGGCATCAGCCAGGAAGCCATTTCGCTTGCCGGTCACTTGAAGCTTGGCAAGCTGATCGTGCTCTGGGACGACAACTCCATCACGATCGATGGCGCAACGAACCTTTCGGTTTCAGACAGCGAAGTGAAGCGCTTCGAAGCTTCGGGCTGGAACACGATCCGCGTGGACGGTCACGACAGCGCCGCTGTAGCTGCTGCGATCAAGGCAGCCAAGGGCGATCCGTCAAAGCCGTGGCTCATCGCGTGCAAGACGCAGATTGGATACGGCTCGCCGAACAAGGCTGGCAAATCTTCGGCGCACGGCGAACCGCTCGGCGCAGAAGAGATCAAGAATACGCGCGAGAAGCTCGGTTGGCCGTATGGGCCGTTCGAGATTCCCGAACACGTTCTTTCCGCCTGGCGCAACGTCGGCAGCGCGCATTCGAAGGTTCGTGCGGATTGGGCGAAGCGCTTTTCCAATGCGAGCCCGGAAGCAAAGGCGTTGATCGAAGGCCGGGAGACGAAAGACATCGTCGCCAAGGCGATAGCCGAAGCGAAGAGTGCATTCGCTGGCGATAGCGCGAAGCGCGCGACGCGTGTCTGGTCGCAATTGACCATCGAGCGCCTTGTGCCGGTTCTTCCTGAGCTGATCGGCGGTTCGGCCGATCTTACGGGATCCAACGGCACGCGGACGAAGCATCACAGCTCGGTGACGCCAGAGAACTTCTCAGGCAACTACATCCACTATGGCGTTCGCGAGCATGGCATGGCCGCGGCGATGAACGGCCTCGCGCTCTCAGGTTCGTTCATTCCCTATGGCGGCACGTTCCTCGTGTTCGCGGATTACTGCCGTCATTCGATCCGTCTCTCGGCCTTGATGCAGCAGCGCGTGCTTTACGTGCTGACGCACGATTCGATCGGGCTTGGCGAAGACGGGCCGACGCATCAGCCCGTCGAGCACTTGAGCTCGCTGCGCGCAATCCCGAACCTCCAAGTGTTTCGTCCAGCCGACGGTATTGAAACGGCCGAGTGCTGGGAGCTTGCCATCGCTTCGGAGACGGCACCTTCGGTTCTGGCTCTATCGCGGCAGGCGGTTCCAAATCTTCGCACTGAAGGCGCCGAGAACCTCAGCGCAAAGGGCGCCTATGTTCTGAAGGCCGCCGAGGGCAAGCGGGACGTGACGTTGCTCGCGACGGGCTCAGAGGTCGGTCTCGCCGTCGAAGCTGCCGCGGCGCTCGCAAAGGACGGCATTAATGCAGCCGTCGTCTCGATGCCATCATTCGAACTCTTCCGTGCGCAGCCGGAGAGCTATCAACGCGAGGTTCTTGGCGACGCGCCGCGCGTTGCGGTCGAAGCCGGCATCGGCCAATGCTGGTTCGAATGGCTCGGGAAGTCCGATGCCTTCGTCGGCATGAACGGTTTCGGCGCCTCGGCACCTGCCGCCCAGCTTTACGAGCATTTCGGCATCACGGCTTCTCGCGTCGCGGACGAAGCGCGCCGCCTCATTTCGAAGGCTGGATGACCAACTAACGATACGCACTCACATCATCGGAACATCGGAACGGTAGCCGAATGAACCTCGACAAGTTGAAGACGACCGACGGCATTGACGTCAAAGGCAAACGCGTCATCGTTCGAGCGGATCTCAACGTTCCGGTGCGGGATGGGAAGGTGACGGACGCGACGCGTCTCGAGCGATTGCTGCCGGGCCTCAATGCACTTGCCGATCGCGGCGCCAAGGTCATCGTCATTTCGCATTTCGGACGGCCGAAGAATGGTCCGGATGCCGAGTTCTCTTTGAAGCCGGTCGCCGAGATGCTGCAACGTCTCTTGAACCGGCCAGTGGCATTCGGTGCCGACAGCATCGGCGAGGAAGCTGCAGGCACGGTCGACAAGCTCAATAACGGCGACATCGCCGTTCTCGAGAATCTTCGCTTCCACAAGGGCGAAGAGAAGAACGATCCGGCTTTCGCGGGTGAGCTGGCAAAGCTCGGCGATATTTTCGTGGGTGACGCGTTTTCATGTGCGCATCGCGCGCATGCCTCGACCGAGGGACTAACGCATTTTCTTCCGTCCTACGCCGGCCCGCTGTTGATGGAAGAAATCAACGCGCTTCGAACCGCACTCGAAAAGCCGAAGCGTCCGACGGCAGCTGTCGTTGGCGGAGCGAAGGTCTCGACGAAGATTCCCGTTTTGACGAACCTTGTTGCCAAGGTCGATCGCCTCATCATCGGCGGCGGCATGGCGAATACTTTCCTCCAGGCGCTGGGCGTCGCGGTCGGAAAGTCTCTCGCAGAACCTGATTTTCACGCCACCGCGCGGGACATCATGGCGGAAGCCAAGCAGAAGGGCTGCGAGATCGTTCTTCCCGTGGACGCCGTCGTGGCAACGGAATTCAAGGAAGGTGCCGCGTACCAAGTCGTCAAGATCGACAGCGTTCCGTCAGATGCCATGATCCTCGACGTCGGGCCGCAGTCCATCGCCCGTTTGAGCGAACTCCTCGAACAGACGAAAACCTTGCTTTGGAACGGGCCGCTCGGGGCGTTCGAAATTGCACCCTTCGGCGAGGGTACGTTTGCGCTGGCGCGTGCTGCCGCCGCTTTGACGAAGGCGGGTAAGCTCGTGTCGGTCGCTGGTGGCGGAGACACGGTGGCGGCGTTGAATTCTGCAGGCGTGACGGACGATTTTACCTATGTTTCGACGGCAGGCGGTGCGTTCCTCGAGTGGCTCGAAGGCCGCGAATTGCCGGGCGTTGCGGCGCTCACGCGCTAAAGCCCGCGGCACGACCAAGAAGCAAGTGCGTTAAGGAAGTAGGCGGCAATGCTGGCAGATGCTCAAATCTACTTCGGCGTCGCCTTAGCGGGCCTCGCCAGCTTCCTTTCACCGTGCGTGTTGCCGCTCGTGCCACCCTATCTTGGCTATATCGGCGGAACGACGCTCGATCAGCTCACGGGTGAGGAGCGGATCGATCGGGGCGTTTGGGTGCGCGTCGTCATTTCCGCGGTCTTTTTCGTGTTGGGCTTCACGACCGTGTTCGTCAGCCTTGGAGCCGGAGCCAGCACGATCGGGCAGGTGCTGCTTTCCTATCGCGCCATTCTCGGAACACTCGCCGGCCTCGTCATCATTGCCTTCGGTCTGCATTTCCTCGGCATTTTCCGCATCCATCTTTTCTACAAGGAAGCGCGGTACTCGGCAGCCGCAATGGAAGCGAGCTTTGCCAGCTCCTACGTGATGGGGCTGGCGTTCGCGTTCGGGTGGACGCCTTGCATCGGGCCGGTGCTCGCCACCGTGCTGACGCTCGCGGCGAGTGCATCGAGCCTCTGGACAGGGGTCAGTCTTCTCCTCGTCTATTCGCTCGGGCTCGGCATTCCGTTCGTGCTCGCGGCGGTGGCTATCAGACCGTTCCTTGGCTTCATGAAGCGGTTCAAACGTCATTTCGAAACGCTCGAAAAGTTCATGGGCCTCTTGCTCGTCGTGACAGGTCTTCTGTTCGTTTTCGGCGCTCAGAACTGGTTCAGCCAGTGGATGATCGAAAATTTTCCGGCGCTGGGCCGTATCGAATCCTACGTCACGCCTTCTAATCTCGGATCCGAGATCTTGAAGAAGGGCATGCCCTAAGCAGGCTGAAATGAACGAGATGACGGCAGAGAGCGTCCCAATCGCGCTGACAATCGCCGGGTCCGATCCTTCGGGTGGCGCTGGCATTCAGGCCGATCTGAAGACGTTTTCCGCTTTCGGCATTTATGGCGCGACCATCGTCACGGCGCTGACGGCGCAAAATACACTCGGTGTGCAGGGCGTGTTTCCGATATCGCTCGAATTCATCGCCGCACAGTTTCATTCCGTCGTTTCCGATCTCAATGTTTCGTCGATCAAGACCGGAATGCTCGGCGACGCGGCGACGGTCGAGACGGTTGCCCGGCTTCTCGCGGAAGTTCCGGGCGTTCCGGTTGTCGTCGATCCGGTGATGGTCGCGACGAGTGGAGATGTGCTTCTGGCTGCCGATGCCATCGATGCGGTGCGTAACGCGCTTATTCCGAGGGCACAGCTGATCACGCCGAATATCCCGGAGGCCAGCAGGCTGCTCGATCGTGCGGAGGCTGCGACGGAAGACGAGATGCGCATGCAGGCCGAGGCGTTGATGTTATTCGGTTGCGGAGCCGTGCTCATCAAAGGTGGTCACGGCGCTGGCGCGGACGCCGTCGATGTTTTTTTCGATGGACGAGAGCATCGCATTTTCCGCAGGCCGCGCGTGGCGACGCGCAATACGCACGGCACCGGCTGCACGCTGTCGGCAGCGATCGCGGCGGGTCTGGCCGAGGGCAAGCCGCTGCCGGACGCTATCGAGGCTGGGAAGCTCTTTGTCTGGCGTGCGCTTCAGGCCGGCGCGGATATGCGGGTTGGCAGCGGCAACGGACCCGTCGACCACAATTTCGCGCTCAAGGAAGCGTAGCTTCACAATACGTTGAGAGTGATGTGTGAGCCGCATCTGTTGCGAGCGAGCATCTAGGAAGTTCGACTCTCACTGTGGGAAAAGCGTCAAGTCTTGCGCGGCATCAGAGACTTTGGCAGCTTGCGCGCGGTTTCGGCGTTATACGCCGTTCACAGACTCCGGGGGGAGCGCCAAGCTAAGTTTCGAGGGATTGAAACGGGGCTTGGCAAGAACCGGTCCGCCATTGGCGGGCCGGTTTTTTGTTGCCTAAGTGGCACAGATTCACGGTTTCCTCGCGCCTGAGTATTTCGGGCGGTGTGGCGGCGTTCAGATACACGTATTGTGAGAAGTAAGGTTAACGGCTGCTTATGCGTGGGGGCGCACGTCATGCGGAACTTTAAAACAGGTCGGGACACGATTCGTGTAGCCGCAATCGGCGCGGTCGCAGTCGCGGCTTGGTCCGGTGCGGCCTCGGCGGGCGGGTTCGACATTCACGAGCAGTCAACAGTGTTCCTCGGGTCGGCTTCGGCAGGCTCCGCGGCGGGCGGCAGCCTCGGGTCGATGTTCTGGAACCCGGCGGCGACGGCGCAATTCCCGGGTTTGAACTCGGAATCGTCCTACACGCTGATCCTGCCGGACGCGAAAGTGGACATCAAGGATTCGCCTTTTGGTCCCGGCAACAGCGGCAACATCGGTATCGATGCGACGACCAGCGCAAGCTACGGCGCATATCAAGTTTCAAAGGACGTTTGGCTCGGCATTGCAATCAACTCGCCGTTCGGCCTAGCCTCAAAGCCCGAGAATTCAGGTTATGTGGGCTCCTTCCTGGGCGTGACCTCGAAGTTTCTCACGGTCAACGCCAACCCGACGATCGCCTACCGCATCGCGCCGGGGATCACGATCGGCGCCGGCGTGCAGATCGAATGGGCGCAAACGAAGCTGCAATTCCGTGATTCTACGACTACCGTAGCTCAATTCGGGGGTACCGATTGGGCGTTCGGCGGCACGGCGGGTATCACGATTGAGCCGAGAGAAGGCACGACGATCGGCCTCGGTTACCGCTCTCAGATGACCCACGATCTCGAGGGAACCTTTCATTCGGTTCTCACCGGCGGCGCCAATGCCCCTGCAGTCGCCACGGTCAACCTTCCCGATATCGTGACGTTGAGCGGACGCCAGGTCATCACTCCGACCACAAGGCTTTTGGGCACGGTCGAATGGACGAACTGGAGCGTGTTCAAGGACCTTCCGATGTCAATTCCGGGCCATGAGTTGGCGGTCCAGGCGAACTGGCATGACGGTTGGTTTTTCTCCGTCGGCGGTGAATACGACTACTCGCCGCGTCTTACGCTACGCAGCGGCGTCGCCTATGAGCTGTCGCCGATCCAGGACGCTTCGGAAAGACTTGTGCAGATCCCCGACAACAATCGGGTCTGGTTGAGCGTCGGTGCGAGCTACAAGTGGAGCGATTCGATCACGCTCGATGCCGGTTATTCCCACATCTTCGTTCAGGACGGCGGCGTCAGCCTGTCCCCGCCGACATTTGACGGTCATGCAACAGGAGGGACCTTCTCCGGAACCGCCGAAGCATCGATCGATCTGTTCTCGGTCGGCATGCGGACGAAGTGGTAGGTCACTTCCTAGGCTAAAAACAAAAAAACCGGGCGCATCTGCCCGGTTTTTTTATGCGCGGTTCTCGATGGAAGCTTTAAGCGGCGTCGTCGACTTTCATCTCGTGCATGATGCTTTCGAGAATGCCTTCGAGCTTGTTTGCCGACGTTTCGAGCGCGGCCGCTGCGGAGACGACGCGGTTCGACTGTGCGGCTTGGGACTGGCTCATCGCGTAAAGCTTGCCGGCGTTGCGGGCGATTTCCTCGCAGCCCTTCGGATCGAACGGATTGGCCTGCAGTGACCACGCGATGTCGTGAATGTCTTCCGCCGCCTTCAGAATCGCTTGGCTCGGGAGAATGCTTTCATCGACCACGGGTCTCGCAAGCAAGGCGGCCCGCGTTTCGGCCATCTGCGCCTTGATAGATTCAATCTCAGCTTTGAGCTGACCGAGGAGGGCGGGCGGTTCGCGAAGCGAGGTTTGCAAGCGCTTGATCGCGTCCTCGAGAAGTGCACTGTCGAGCCTGCGTGCGCGGCGCCCGTGCTCTGCCAGAAACCAGCGCCCGCGAGCGGTTTCCAGCAGCGTCGTTTCGATAGCTCGATATTCGGTTTCAGTGTCGCTAGGGATGACCGATGTAAGAGCCTGCATGGCCGTTTTTTGCTCCGCAAAAATCAGCTTAATGAGTTACGCGATTCTCATGAGGCGCAGACACAACCTCCAGCTGAACGAAGCCGAACTGGTGGATCGTCCCCGGCAGTTCGACCTTATACGGTGACCTGAGCAAATTGAGCAGACGAGACCCAGGCATGAGCGTTGAAGGCCAAGCGAGGCGACGCTTTGCCGTGCCGGTGGCATTGTTCTTCGCCGCGCTCTTCGTTGTTTATGGGACGAACGTGCCGTTCATGCCGGTGTGGCTGGATTGGCGTGGACTAACGCCCGGCGAGATCAGCGTCGTCATTGCGGCTCCGCTCTTTCTCAGGCTGTTCGTCACCCCCGTCGTCGCCATGGCGGCTGATCGCGAGATGGCGCATCGCCGATACTTGATCATTTTCGCGTGGTTGAGCTTGGGCTTCGTGCTGGCGCTCGCCGCCTCTTCATCGTTCGGTACGATTCTCATTTTCGCGACGCTCCTCATGCTCTGCAACTCGACGATCATGCCGTTGATCGAGACGATCGCAGTGAATGGCATGCGCCATCGCGGGCTCGATTACGGCCGTATGCGTCTTTGGGGTTCGTTGTCGTTTGTCGCGGCGAGCTTTGGTGGCGGCGTCGCCATGAACGTGTTTGGAGGCGGTGCGGGCGTCTGGCTCGTTGCCTTCGGCTGCGCGCTGACCGTTGTCGCGGGACAGATTCTGCCGGCGCAAGACCGGTTCGAAGGGCCGGTGAAGCCATCGCTACCGCTTTGGCGGGCTGAGGCGCTGCGCGAATTGCTGAAGCAGCGGGAATTCCGCTTTTTCCTCGTCGCGGTGGGGCTCGCTATAGCCTCCCATGCAGCGTTTTACACGTTCGGCATTCTGATCTGGGAACGGCAAGGGCTCTCAGCCGCTTGGTCCGGCAGCCTCTGGGCGATTGGCGTCTTTGCGGAAGTGTTGCTGTTCGCTGTTTCCCGACACGTTATTCAACGTACTGGCGCGGCGCGATTGATCGCGCTCGGTGCGGCTGCCTCGATCGTGCGCTGGCTCGTCATGGCGTTCGACCCTCCGCTCGCCGTGCTCCTGCCGCTGCAACTCCTGCATGGCTTGACGTACGGCGCGACGCACATCGGTGCCATCCATTTCATTCACGATACCGTCGATAGGGAGAAGCAGGGCACGGCGCAGGCGCTTTATGCGACGATGTCTTCGGGCCTCGCCATGGGATGTTCGACATTGATCGCGGGATGGATCTACGCGAGCGGGGGATCGCTATCCTATCTCGCAATGGCTGCGATATCGATGATTTCGCTCGCCGCGGGTTTGTGGCTTGTCAAATCGCAGAGGGGTGCCGTCTTCACCGAGGTGAAATCTGCGTAAGCGACCTTAGCCCCAGAGTTCCGGCTCAGGCGGATAGATGATGCCGTTCTCCACGCGCAGGCCGTGTTCGCGATCATGCGCCAGGAGAAGGGGGCCATCGAGATCTATCCAGTCCGCTTCGGAAGCAAGCAGCATCGCAGGGGCAACGGCGAGCGAGGTCGCAACCATCGAGCCGACCATGATTTTGAGGTCATGCCGCCGGGCCTCGCGGACGAGGGCAATTGCGCCAGTCAGTCCGCCGGCCTTGTCGAGTTTCACGTTCACGGCGTCGTAAAGCGCGGCGAGGCGGGGAATGTCGGCGGCAGTGTGCACGCTTTCATCCGCACAGATCGGGACAGTGCGATCAATTCCGCGCAACGCTTCATCCTGGTCGGCGGGAAGCGGTTGCTCGATCAGTTCGATGCCGCACTCTGCCGCGACGGATATGAGGTTCTCAATGGTGTCGATTGTCCAAGCTTCGTTGGCGTCGACAAGCAGCCGCGCATCGGGACGCGCCGCGCGAACAGCTCGCATGCGGTCACCGTCGCCCGGACCTCCGAGCTTGAGTTTCAAAAGCGAAAGGTGGGGAACTTGCGCTGCCTTGTCGGCCATTGTCGCGGGCGCATCGAGGCTGAGCGTGAAGGACGTTGCCTTCGCGACAGGCGGGGCGAGGGCGGCGAGCTCGGCGACGCGAACGCCCGTGCATTTGCTTTCGAAATCCCAAAATGCGCAGTCGAGCGCGTTGAGTGCGGCGCCGGGCTTTAGATATGTCGCGAGATTGGTGCGAGTGGAAACGTGTCCTGCCACGCGCCGGATATCGTCGAGAACACCTGAGACCGTCTCCCCGTAGCGGGCATACGGCACAGCCTCGCCGCGGCCACGATGCTCGCCGTCGGAGATCGTTACGACCACGACTTCGGCTGCGGTCTTGGCACCGCGCGAAATGACGAAGGCTTCTTTCAGCGGCCAGGTTTCGCCGCGAGCTTCAATGGTTGGCGCCGTCATCGGAAATGGCCCGGATTTGCATCGGATTTGTTATCGCCGGGCTGAAGCGGGCGGCCAGCCCGCTAGCGAATACGACCAGCTGCGTGGGCGAGGAAGAGATACACCCGTCCGGTTTCGGAAACGAGATGGCCCTGCGCGGTGCGGCCCGTCGTATCTCGCGCTTCCGCTTCTTTGATGATCCGTTCGAAGTCCGCCAGGTAGCGGAAAACCGACTGGGACAGCTCATTGTCAGTTTTGACGCGATTGGCAATTTCGTCGAAAAGCGTGCGCGCTTCAGGGGCGTAGATGCTGCGGACGAGGACGTTGCGCTGTCCGGCGCGGATGCGATTCCAGATTGCGGCCGCAGTCGCCTGGTCGAGCGAGCGGGCAATCATTCCGACGTCGAGGCGGACGGGAGCCGGTGCTGGCGGCGGTTCGGGAGCAGGGGCGGGCGCTTCATCCTCGTGCGAGGCGCGGGCCAATAGATCGCCGAGTGACCATCCTTCGCGCGTTTCCGGCTGTGCCGTAGATCTTCCGCGGCTTGGCGGGCTCTCCTGCTGAACGAGAGAAGAGGTCAACGAGCCCGATAGGCGAGCCGGCGTCGGATCTGGGCGAATGATTTCGCGCGGTGCGTTGGCGCGCTGGGAGATCTGCGTCAGCTGTTCGATGGCGCGCAATTGATCTTGGAGGGCGCGGCGCATGGATTCCGCCGTCTCTCGCGTCGATGCCGGAAGGCGCGCCGCTTCTTCGCGGATGCGGGCCTGTTCACGGGCAAGGGTCGCTGCGGCTTCGGCCGCGCGGAGGCGGGTTTCGTCCGACGCGGACGATAGGTGGTTCGTCAACGTTTCGAATTCGCGCGAGAGTTCGCCCGATACGTTCTGGAAGCGGTTGCGGAGATCGGCAAGCGCCCGGTCGCCCTGGGCTTCGGTTTCGTGCTTGACGCGATCGAGTTCGGCCATCAGGGCGCGTGAACGGTTTTCAGCACTGTCGCGCAGCTCTTCGGCGATGGCTCTCGCCTTGAGTTCGATGTTGGAGAACGAGCCTTCGAGGTTCGTCGAGTAACCGGCGATGGTGCGTCCGAATTCGTCGGCCTTGCCGGAAAGGCGATCGAGGGTGTGGGATAGCTCGGCGTGGCGCGACTGAAGCGTCGTTTCGATTTTGAGGTTCGCAGTGTCGAGCACATTTGCGGCTTTGAGAATTTGCTCGCCCTGGTTCTCGAAGCGGTCGGTGACGCCGTGGATTTGCGAGAACAGGTTTTCGGCGACGTTTTGGAGTACGCCAGACTGCTTTGAAAGCCCGTCGATGGCCTTCATCGTCTGACGCGTGATGTTTTCGCTGGTGCGGCGCACGGCGTTGATGCCGTTCATCACGGAATCGTCGAGTTCGGCCGCCTGATGCGCGATCGTTTCGCGGAATGTACGCGAATGCAATTCGAGCGCGTTGGTAAGCAGCGATGCCTTTTCGCTGACGGCGGTATCGATCGCCGACGTCGAGCGCACGATCTGATCGTCGAAGAGTTCGAGGCGCTTCTGGAAGGCTTCGTCGAGCGAGCGGGTGCGTTCTACAAGCTGAACGTCGAGCGCCTGGGCACGATTTGACAGCGTCGTGTCGAGCGCCAGGGCGTATTCCTCGAAGACAGTCTGCAAATTCTCGGTGCGATTGCCGAGTGTCGTGTCGAGGGTTTGCATATAGCCGTCGAACGTCGCGCGCATCTGCTCGGTTCGGGCACCGAGGGCCGTCGAGAACGCGGATGTATAGTCTTCGAGAACGGACTGCAGTTGCAGGGTGCGCGATCCGACCGCGTTTTCGAAACGGCCGGTCGCGGTTGCCAACGAGCCTTCGAGGTTCGCGAGGTTTTCGCCCGCGTTCGAAATGATGCCCCGCAACGTCAGCTGCTGCTGCGAAAGCTTTTCGATCAGCGTCGGGATTTCGGTGCCGAGCGTTTTCAGTGTCTCGGTGACGTTCGTCGATGTGTCGAGAAGGGCGTGGCGTTCGCCGCCCAATTCGTTGATCAGCTCACGGATGCGGCGTTCGTTGTGCTCGTAGGAACGTTCAAGTTCGGCGACATGATTGTGCACGAGCGCTTCGAGTTCGCCAGCGCGGCCCAGGGCGCGCGATACGGCGTCGTTCATGAATGAGACTTGGCGGCGGACCGCTTGGCCGAGGCTTGCGATCGATTGCTCGGCGGTTCGGTCGGGCTCCGCGAGGCGAATGGCGACTTCGCTCATCGTCGCGGATTTGAGGGCGAGGGAGGCGATGTGCCAGTTCAGCAGAGCCAGCAGCCAGATAATTCCGATCGGCGCGACGATGGCGGTGATGGTGTAGAACGTTGCCGGTTGTAGCAGGAGCGAGGAAAGCGACTCGCCTGCCTGCCAGCCGGGCGCCATCGTCAGCGCGCCGACGGTCAGCCCGACGACGGCCCAGACGGCGCTTCCAATCGCGGCAAAACGGAAGACCTTGCTCGATGGCTTTTGTTCGAGCGCGTAGATCAGGCCGCCGATGCTCGGCACATCGTCGTTTGCGGCAATCTTTCCGCGTACGGGACCTGCGGGGCGGCGACGCGCAACGCGACGGCTCGGCGGCTCGTCGTTGGCGGTTTCATTATCGGCTTGGAGGGGCGTCGGGGGCGATGGCCGTGCGTTGTCCTCGCCGAGTAACGGCGGCGGCGGTGGCAGGGCCAGGGGGGTGTCGATAGAGCCTTTTTGAAGCGATGATGGGTTCGTCGCCTGGCCTGTCGCTTGGCGCAAAGCGTCAGGAGCGCTCAATGTAGGCTCCGCCGATGCCGGCTGCGTTTTGCCGCCGATAGCCATGAGCTTCGCAATTTGATCCTGCGACATTGCGCAATGCCCCCCACTCGATCCGGTACGCGACACAAGCCCGTGCGCTTCAGGCCCACCGGAACTCCCATTCGCACCCTATAATATTTTTACTTGGTTACAAAATGGAAACACATGGGTAACCATACGGAATGTCTATGCATCTAAACGACTTAGTGAGTTGGACCGGTTAATGCGGCCGGATTGCGGCCAAGTTCGTCCGGCGGGGCCGCCTGCGGCCTCAAGCCAATAGGTTAAGTAGCGGTTTACAGGAATGGCCGAAACACGCAGGGCCGCTTTACCCAGAGTTATCGCGCATTTGCGACCATAATATTCTGACGACTCGCCATGGCAGAGCTATGGTCGCAACGATGCAAAGTGCGTTTCAAGTGCCTGAGATGGATGCACAGCCGGCTCGGCCGTTCGATGTCGAGTCCCCGGATAACCGGGGGGGTGCGAATGAATTGCCGGTCGATCTCGCGCATTTGCGGCGCTACACGCTTGGGGATAAGGCGCTGGAAGACGAGGTTCTTCAGCTTTTCCTAGCGCAACTTCCCGAGACATTGGCGGCTTTGCGCTCAGCTGCGACAGAACGGGACTGGAAGATCGCGGCACATACGCTCAAGGGATCGAGCCGGGCGGTCGGGGCTTGGCGGATTGCCACATTGGCGCAGCAGGCTGAGGCACTTCGGGGAAATGAGGCCGAAGCCTGCTTGGATGCGATATCCAAACTGGAAGCGGCAGTGTCGGAAGCCCGCACGTTCGTCCATCAATCCGATAAGCTCGGCTAAGCGCCGCAGCCACAGCATTTGCGCGTCGCAGGGACGCGCGTGCCCGTTCGGCTTGAAATGCGTGCGGTGTCCCTCTAAGTGTGCGCGCTAACTTAATCATCCCCTTTCGCTAGCCGCCGCCTATGAGTGGCCTTTTCAGCTTTGAGGACGCGTACGCAACCATGACGAAAATAACGTTCATCCAACCCGACGGCGAGAGTCAGACGGTGGAAGCGGAAAACGGTTTGACCGTCATGGAGGCCGCTAAGCTTAACGATATCGCGGGCATCGAGGCCGAATGCGGCGGCGCGTGCGCCTGCGCAACCTGCCACGTGTACGTGGACGAGGCATGGCGGGACAAAACGGGCAAGGCTGCCGACATGGAAGAGGACATGCTGGATTTCGCGTTCGATGTCCGCGAAGGCAGCAGGCTCTGCTGCCAGATCAAGATCACGGACGCTCTCGATGGGCTCGTCGTCCGCGTGCCGGCAAAACAGTTCTGAACGCAGTCAGCTTTTTCAACGGGCGATCGAAATGATCGAAACTACTCCTGCAGCGGCCGAAACTTCCGAAGTTCTGGAGGCCGCTGAAACCTCCGGGCCGATCGAAACCGATGCCGTTGTCATCGGCGCGGGGCCTTGCGGTCTCTTCGCGGTTTTCGAGCTGGGGCTTCTCGATATCAAATCGCATGTGATCGATATCCTCGACCGCCCCGGCGGACAGTGTGCGGAGCTTTATCCCGAGAAGCCGATCTATGACGTTCCAGCGCTTCCCGTCGTGACGGGGCAAGAGCTGACCGACCGGCTGATGGAGCAGATCAAGCCGTTCGGGCCGCAATTTCATTTCAACGAACGCATCGATGCATTGAGCCGCGAGGCTGACGGCCGCTTTCGCCTGACGACGGACGCTGGCACTGAGTTTCTGTCTAAGGTCGTCGTCGTCGCTGCGGGTGGCGGATCCTTCACGCCGAAGCGTCCGCCGCTCAACGGCATCGAAGAGTACGAAGGCAAGTCGGTCTTCTATTCCGTCCGCAAGATCGAAACGATGCGCGGGCACGATATCGTTATCGTCGGTGGTGGTGACAGTGCGCTCGACTGGACGCTCAATCTCGCGCCGGTTGCAAAGAGCCTGACGCTCATTCATCGCCGCGACGAGTTTCGCGCCGCGCCGCATTCCGTCGAGAAGATGCGCAAGCTCGTCGAAGAGTCGAGCGTTCGTCTGCTCATCGGTCAGGTCACGGGGCTCGAGGGCGCGAACGGGCAGCTGTCGGCGCTTGACGTCAAGACAGCTTCAGGAACCGAGCGCATTGCCTGCTCGGCCATGCTGCCGTTCTTCGGTTTGACGATGAAGCTCGGGCCTGTCGCCAACTGGGGTCTCAATCTTCACGAGAACCTCATTCTCGTCGACACCGAGCGGTTCGAGACCAACGAACACGGCATCTTCGCGATCGGCGATATCAATTGGTACCCTGGCAAGCTGAAGCTCATTCTGTCGGGCTTCCATGAGGGTGCGCTGATGGCGCAGGCCGCGCACAGGATCGTCTATCCGGACAAGAAGCTCCTGTTCCAGTACACGACCTCGTCGTCCAGCCTGCAGAAAAAACTTGGCGTGAAGTAGCGCGTCACTCCGAAGAGGGAGACGCGGTTTTCGCCAAACCGTTGCGCATCAGCCGGCGCAACGGCTGAGGCAGTTTCTTGAGCGCGGTCTTGATGCGTCCGCGTAAGAAACCAAGGTAAGCCCGCGCGTAGATTTCGCCTCGGAGCGTGAGCGGCTTCACCCAGTCGACAACGCTGCCCGACTTATCGCACCAGTCGAATTTGTAATCATCGCCCGGTGCCAGCATGTCGAGTGCGTCGAAGCGTTCTGCGTATCCATCCTTCAAGCTCTGCTCGAGAAGCAGGACGCCGGCGCCCGATTTCTCGAACGCGAGATTGAAGACGATGAGATGCATCGCAAGTCGCGCTTTGCAGGCGAAGGACACTTCGAGAGCTGCGATCTCGCCGTTCGATTTGAGCGCCGAGACAATGCAGCCCGTGGGTTTCGTTTTGCCTTCGGCAAGATCAGCGAAAAGACCCGCCATTCGCCGGTCGGCGATGGCGTTCGAAAGCAGGCCGCGCGATTTGAGCCACTCCGCTTTGAGCGCGACGGCTTCGACGGCGAGCTGACGTGCTTCTTCTCCGCCATGCAGACGAAGAAACTCGATCGGACCTTTTTCTTCGAGGCGACGGAAGAGGCGGCGGCGGTTTTTTCGGGTCTTGCTTGAGTAGCGTTGTTCGAATGCTTGGAAATCGTTCGCCGACGTCAGATCCATGTAGGGGGCGAGCTGGCGGTCGGCGGCGGTAGCTGAGATGTCCGCCATCAGCGGCGCGACGTTAGCATCTTCCCTTACGCGGCGTAGGCGGAGGATGTCGGCTCGGGTTTGCGTGCGCAGGAATTCGTATGCGGCTCGGAGGATTGCACCCTTATCCTCGACGGCGTCGATCAGCACGTCGCCGTATTGGCTGACCGGCTCGCCCATCCAGAAAACTTGCGTGATGCCGCGCACGCGCTCGGAGACGAGGGGCCATACCATGACCAGGCGACCGTCGCGGTGAGCTGTGATGAGCCGGAGTTTCAGTCCGCTCGATCGGCTGCGACGCTCGCGGAGATCCGGCTCATGCAGATAATGATTGGCCCAGTGCCAGCAGAAGCTGAAGGTTTGAAAGACGTTTGCTGGATTGCCTGCACGCGCGAAGAGATCGTTCCAATCGGCTTCGAGCGCATCGAATGCTCGGCGCTCGGTGATGAGATCGAATTCGCAAAACGTGGGATGCCGGACGACGTTGGGTGAACGGTCTTCTTGCAAAGCCGGCAGCTCGAAAGATGTCAGCGAACGGGCGGCAACGCTCATGGCTCAGCACGATCTGGATTGGCGGGGGTGGGCCCGGGCTTCAGGATTTCCTTCTGAAGGTGTAGCGGGGAAATGTTAGGTGAGCGTTACACGGCCTAAGTCTGAGGAATGTCCTTAGACGTGTGCAATTTCGAGAAAAGCCAGCAGCGTCAGCAAAATAGCGGTCAGTCCAAGGACGACCTTGCCACGGCGTGTCGGTGCAGCCGTTCCCATCACGAGTGCTGCGATCAGCACGGCCGCCGGAAAAAGATTGAGCGGCACGAGGGCCGCCGGGCCGATCGATCCTCGACTTGCCGGATACTCCAGCCCGATCCAGATGCTCGCCGCGATCGCCAGTAAAAGCGCACCGGCGAGACGAGGCCATAGGCCGGTGGTCGGCCGCGCCAACCCGGCGATCGCGAGTGCCGTGAGCGGCACGATCAACAGGACGAGGCCAGCGACGGCTTTAATAGCGATTTCGGTCCAGAGAATCTGCTGCACGCGTGCGTTCCGGCAAAGCGCGAAAGATCGAAAGCAGCGAACGGGCCCGCGTCAGTTTTCGAAGACGTGCTTCGTATCAACGCCCTCGGAACTCGTCGATCCGCCGCCCCATCCGCTGAGGATTCCGCCGCTATCTTCCGAAGGTTCAGGAGGCGCGGGCGTGTAGTCTCCCCCAAGGTGCCTAGTCAGCGCGAGCTTTATGCGCGCGACTTTCAGCGGGGTGCAATAGTCGGCGCCCTTATCGGCCAGGGCTTTCGAGACGCCGTTGAATGCCGTGTCGTAGACCTGCGGAAGCTTTGCGGCATCGGCGGGATTGGCGGCGCTCTCGGACGTGAGGAACTGGTTTTTGAGTTTTACCGGGTCGAAATTATAGCCGCACTTGATAGCGCGCGCGGACGTCGCTGCGACGTCCATCGTTCGTGCGAGCGGATCATTCGGATTGGCGTTTGCCTGCGCGGCCTTCGACTCACCCCCAAGGAGGGAGCCCGTCGTCGGAAGGCTGGGCAGCGAAGCGCCGCAACCGCCGAGAGCGGCAGTGGAAATCGCCACGAGAAAGATCTTAACGTTCTTCATTGGGATGTTCCCCCCACCCCTCATTTTCCAATTCATTGTCCCAGGCTTAGCGCAAGGTCAATGCTTAGAATCGAGTTTGCCACATTCAGAGCTTAACGGTTTGCGGCACAACTCAACAGTCGCCTTAGGGATCTTACACACCGAACTGCGTCGGAACGACGATTTCAGCGCATCAAAGCGCGCATTCCGGCATCGAGACCATCAAGCGTCAGTGGAAACATGCGGCCGCCAAGCAGTTGCCGGACGATGCCGATGGAGGGCGTCCAGTCCCAATGCTGCTCATCGACCGGATTGAGCCAAATGGCGTGCTTATAGATGTCGGTCACTCGCTTTAGCCAGACGGCGCCGGGCTCCTCGTTCATGTGTTCGACCGAGCCGCCCGCGACGGTGATCTCGTAGGGGCTCATCGAGGCATCGCCGATGAAAATGACTTTGTAGTCGGCTGGGTAGGTGTGGAGCACCTGCCATGTATCGATTTTGTTCGTGTAACGGCGGGCGTTCTCTTTCCAGACACCCTCGTAGAGACAATTGTGGAAGTAGTAGTATTCGAGGTGCTTGAACTCGGCGCGAGCGGCGGAGAACAGATCTTCGACCTCACGAATGTGATCGTCCATCGAGCCGCCGATGTCGAAGAACATCAGAAGCTTTACGGCATTGTGCCGCTCGGGGCGAAGGCGAACGTCGAGATAGCCTTTCTCGGCGGTGCCGCGGATCGTGCTGTCGAGATCGAGCTCGGAGGCGGCGCCGGAGCGTGCGAATTGGCGTAAGCGCCGAAGCGCGACCTTGATCGTCCGTGTGCCGATTTCAGCTGTGCCCGCGAGATCCTTGAATTCGCGTTTATCCCAAACCTTGATGGCACGGCGATGCCGGCTCTCGTGCTGGCCGATGCGAATGCCTGCGGGATTATATCCGTATGCCCCGTAAGGGGAGGTGCCGCCGGTGCCGATCCACTTGTTGCCGCCCTGGTGGCGCTCCTTCTGTTCGGCGAGGCGCTTCTTCAGCTCCTCCATGATCTTGTCCCAGCCGCCGAGTTCCTCGATCTTCTTTTTGTCCTCTTCGGAGAGGTGAAGCGTGCTGATCCGGCGAAGCCATTCCTCGGGGATTTCGGCTTCGATGGCTTCGGGCAGAAGGTCAATTCCCTTGAAGACGTGCGCGAAGATCTGGTCGAAACGATCGAGGTTTCGCTCGTCCTTAATGAGGGTGGCCCGGGCGAGATAATAGAAGTCCTCGACGCGGCCGCCTGCAACGCCGGCGCCGACGGCCTCGAGCAGCGTCAGATATTCCTTAAGGGTTACCGGCAGTTTGGCCGAGCGAAGCTCGGTGAAAAAAGTCTCGAACATATGAGAGAGGTAAGCGCTTTGGCGTGCCGGGACAATGCGGCCCTAGAGCCAGCGATTGCACCCAAAGCAAAGAAGCCGCCTGGGCGGGCGGCTTCTCTTATTTTGGCTATCGAGGTGATCAGTAGTTGATCAGACCACCGAAGGAAAAGTACTGGAAGTCATCGAAGCGTATGTCGGAGTTATCGTCATATTCGAGGTGACGATACTTGAGCCATACCGACATCGCTGCAGCGTCGATTTCCTGGACGATACCACCGCCCCAGAGCTTGGTGGTGTCCTTATTGGCGGCGCTGAAGTCTCCGGCAGCCGTGAAGCCATCGACACCCGATGATGCGAAGATGCCTTCGCCGTGAGCGTGTTCATACTCGGCGTAGAGGACCGTATGACCCAGCGGGTTCCAGCGCTGACGGATGCCGCCTTTGAGGTACCACGTCTCCGATTGGCCCCTGGTTCCGGTCAGGTTCGTCGGATCATCGTAATCATTGTGGCCGTAGGCGCCGTACATCCAAAGACCGGTCGGAACATGCTCAGCATAGGCACCAGCCTGGAAGTACCGCTGCGTGTTGTTAAGGACGACGAAGCCACTCGATGTGTTGCAGCAAAGTTCGTCGGTGCTTTCGGCATACGACGCGACGGCCGCAACTTTGAAGTCGTGCCATTCGCCAGCGTAGCGAGTCGTGATGGCCCAGATGTCATCCTCGCCCCACGATGCCGATACGGAGAAGCCGCCGAAGGTCGGCGAGTCGTAGCGAACGACATTGCGCGGTACGCCGTCGCAGTCGCCCAAGGCACCGCCAAAGCTCTGGCAAAAATTGCCTCCCCAGACTGCGGGCGACAGAGTGCCCGTACCCTTTTCGCGGATGAAAAAGCTATTGTAGTCGAAGGCCACCCAGTTGGCCGGAACGAGAGAGCCCGAACCGTCGACGAGGATTGCCGCGTTATCGGCCGCATCCGATGCCTTGCCGATCGAAACCTTGCCGAGCTGATCGCTCTTGACGAACCAGTACGACTGCAAGGTACTGACACCGTTTACAGTGTGTGGCACCAAGAGTGCGTTCGGTCCATCGACGACGTTTTGGCTGGTCGTCAAGCTGTCGGAGCCAGTGGCTTCGAGGTGCAGAACGTAACCGGCGTACCAACCCGGTAAGATCGTCGCCTGGCCCGTGAACTTCACGTGGCTGGCGATCGTCGAACCGAGATCGGTGACGTAGGTGTTCGATTCGCGGCCATCGTCCCACCACATGACCTGCTGGCCAACCCAACCCGAAACCGTGAGGGAGACCTTGCGGTTGCCCTTACGTGCCGTCGTCGCTTCCAGCTCTGCGATTCGTTCCTCGAGGTCTGCACAGCAGTTGCCGCCGAGGTCCGCTGCAGAGGCGCTCGTGGCGAATCCGCCAGCGAGGACGCCTGCAGCCACCAGAGCGCCTACCCTAAATTTCGTCATTCTGCCTTCTCCCGTCTTCAGCACTTCTAGCCTGAACGCAGTACTTCGGCGTTCGCCGTAGTCGGCCACTCCCGGAGCAGCCTGAGGCTGAACACCTGCCAAGTGACTTCGCCGCTTGAGGGGGAGATTAGTGATTCGTACGTTCGCAACAATTCAGGTTTGCGATTCGCATATTTATTCCCAGGTGGTGTAGGAAAAGCTCATTCAGATCAATTGTCTTTGTGCGTCTGAAAATGTGAATTGAAAAACAGTAGGTTGCGAATGCGGGTATCGACTGAGTAGCAACACGCTATAGTTGCCCGCCGGCCACGGCGTCGAATTCGTGCGACACGAAAAAAGGCCGCCCAAATTGGGCGGCCTTCCTATTTCGAGACTGTATCGGTCAGATCAGTAGTTGATCAGAGCGCCGAAGGTGAATTCGTTGAAGTTGTCGTAGGAGTTACCGGAGTTATCATCGTAAGAGAGGTTCCGGTACTTCAGCCACACCGACATTGCAGCTGCATCGATTTCCTGAACGATACCACCGCCGGCAACTCGAACGGAGTCATGCGTGGCGCCGATGAAAGTATCAGCCGACTGTGAGAACTGACCGCTACCGCGGATCTTCTCATACTCACCGTAAAGCACGGTGTGTCCGAGTGGGTTCCAGCGCTGACGGATACCGCCCTTGCCATACCACGTCTCAGACTGGCCGGAGCCAGCAAAGTCGTAGTCATCATGACCGTACGCGCCGTAAGCGAACAGACCCGTCGGGATGTGTTCGACGTATGCGCCGGCCTGGAAGTAGCGCTGCGTAGCATTGTACACTTGGGGACCGATCAGTCCGTGATTCAGAGCCTCGTCGGTGCTTTCGGCATAAGATGCCACCGCAGCGACTTTGAAGTCAGCCCATTCACCGGCGTAACGCGTGGTGACGGCCCAGATGTCGTCTTCACCCCATGAAGCCGATACCGAGAAACCACCGAAAGTTGGCGAGTCGTAACGAACGACGTTGCGAGGTGCACCAAAGCAGTCGCCCCAGGCGCCGCCAGCGGCTTGGCAATAGTCGCCGCCCCAGATGAGGCCGGTGCTTGCGTTAGAACCTTTGTAGCGGACGCCGAAGGAAAGAACGTCGAACGCTACCCAGTTGGCGGGAACGAGCGAGCCCGAACCGTCAACGAGGATTGCTGCGTTGTCAGCCGCGTCAGATTGCTTACCGACCGAGACCTTACCCAGCTGATCGCTCTTGATGAACCAGAACGACTGCAGCGTCGAAACGCCGTTGGACGTGCCGGTCAGCAGGTTCTTGCCGTCGGGTGTATTCTGGCTTGTCGTCAAGCTGTCGGAGCCGATGGCTTCCAGGTGCAGAACGTAACCAGCCGTCCAGCCCGGAAGGATCGTCGCCTGACCCGTGAACTTCACGTGGCTGGCGAGCGTCGAACCGAGATCGGTGACGTACGTGTTCGACTCGTGACCGTCATCCCAGTACGTAACCTGCTGGCCAACCCAGCCGGAGACCGTGAGGGAGACCTTGCGGTTGCCCTTACGTGCCGTTGTTGCTTCGAGTTCAGCGATCCGCTCCTCGAGGTCTGCGCAGCAGTTGCCTCCGAGATCAGCTGCGGATGCACTGCCGGTCGACAGGCTACCTGCAACCAGGCCTGCCGCCATAAGCGCACTCAGACTATATTTGTTCATGAATTAGCTCCCGTCTGCTTCGACTTGAGGAATGAGGACGGAACAGACTGTTCAGCCCAACACTCTTCTTCCCGTAGTGCTTATTCTTAACCGTCCTCAAACCCGTCTTCTGCGGTTACGGGCTTCCCCCCGAAATACCGCTCAGGGCGAATGTATAGGCAGATCCGCTCAGGTCGGGGAATAGTATTAGTGCTGTGCACAGTTGAATCGCCGGGCGTTGTGACAGAATGGCAACGAGCGCTGATGTTGCCACACGACGGCCACTCGCGAGCCGAATTCCGGTCGAATTGATTTTTCTGAGCGAACAGGTGGTTGCGATTTTTAATCGCGGCAACGTGTGCGTTGAGCACAAGAATTATGCGATTTGCGACCTTATATATATGGGCTCAATAGCGAGAAGCTTTGAGCAGGCCAAGAGCATCCTTGAAAGAGTTTTGGACTGTGCTGTCAATGCATCAGCGATTCGTTAGTGATTCGGCATAAAATCACTGCTGTAAATGGCATTAGCCTATTATATGCAAAAGGGAAATTCCGCTTTCGGCATTTCGTTTGGCCTGCGATTATGCACTTGTTGAGAAACAGGCTGTCGAGATAATAATCAATGACGGGAAAGTCACACGGGTCGGTGGCGCGCGTGGAAAATCTGCCACAATCATCCCCTAGCTATTTGGGACCGGCCGTCGGGGGCGCTCGCGAGGGCGTGAGGCGGAATGTACGTACCGCAAGGGTTGGCTGATATCGGAAATGACAGGTAATTTGCTTGATCGCCGCTCACTGCTCGAAAAGGCGGTGGCGGGAAGTTTTGCGCTTGGGCTCGCTAAGATGGCCCTGGCAGTCACGGATGCTCACGCTGAAGGGGAGGCCGCGGCGCCACAGCCGAGCCCGCAAGGCATGGCATTCGGGCCGACGACGCTGAAGGCTGAAGCGAAGAGGCTCGCCGATCAGCCGTTCTCCAAGCCGGCCATGGATGCGCTTCCGCCTCCGTTCAACAAGCTAACCTACGAACAATACAGGGATATTCGTTTCCGTCCGGAGAAGGCAATCTGGAAGGGGGATCATGTCGACTTCCAGGTCCAGCCGTTCGCGATGGGCTGGCTGTATGACGTTCCGGTCGATCTTTGGGTCGTCGAGAACGGGAAAGCGACTCGACTCGTCGCCGACAGCAAACTCTTTTCCTTTGGTCCGCTGATCGGTCCGGGGCCCGATTCGGCGCCGTTCGGATTTTCAGGATTCCGGATTCACGGTCCGATCAACCGCGCGGATGCGTTTGACGAATATACGGTCTTCCAGGGCGCGAGCTATCTGCGCGCCGTTGGGCGCGGGCAGGGCTATGGAGCGTCGGCGCGAGGCTTGGCGCTCAACACCGCGCAGCCGGGAGGCGAAGAGTTTCCGTTCTTCAGAAGCTTTTGGATCGAAAGACCAAAGCCTATCGCAACCGAAATCATCGTCCACGCGTTGCTCGACAGTCCATCTACGACCGGCGCTTACCGGTTTGCGATCGCACCCGGAGAGACGACCGTTATGGATGTCGAAGCGACTTTGTATCCGCGAACGGCTCTCAGTCATGTCGGCATCGGTCCTTTGACGAGCATGTTCTTCCACGGTCAGTCGAGCCAGCGCCGCATCGATGATATTCGTCCCGCCGTGCACGACAGCGAAGGGCTTGCCATGGTCAATGGCAGCGGTGAACGGCTCTGGCGCCCCCTCAACAATCCCAAGACTCTACAACTCAGCGCATTCACGGATCGTGATCCGCAGGGATTCGGTCTTTGGCAGCGCAATCGCTCGTTTCAGAACTACGAAGACTTGGAGAGCCATTACGAGCGCCGGCCGTCGGTCTGGGTGCAGCCTCAGAGCGGGTGGGGTGACGGCTTTGTCGAACTCGTCGAGATTCCGATCGAAGACGAGATCCACGATAACATCGCGGCTTACTGGAAGCCCTCGAAGGGACTGGCCGCGGGTGGGCCGCACGTCTTCAATTACAAGATCTTCTGGGGACCCGACGTGCCGACATCATGGTCCGGCGCCCGCGTCGTCAAGACGCGGGTTGGAAACGCAAAAAAGCCGGGGAACGTTCTCTTCGTCATCGATTTGACAGGACCTTTAGTGAAAGATGCCAAGGATCTGCCCGCTGCCGATTTGTCGGCGAGTGCGGGCAAGATCTCCAACGTCTCTGTTCAACGAAATCTCGAAATCTCGGGTGTGCGCGTGTCGTTCGAACTGGCGCCCGGCGATAGCGAACTCGCCGAGCTACGTTGTGTGTTGAAGGCAGGCGATCAGGCGGTTTCGGAGACTTGGCTCTATCGATGGACGAAGCCGTAAACGAGAACTTCATCGGCGAGGTGCTCGAAGCATCTCCAAATTCCAACAGTCCTCGCGACGCGGGTCCGTGGCGGCATTTGCCGCGCGGTGCGGCGCTCGACATGCCGGTTCAGGATTTCGCGAAGCCGGTTGAGGCCGTCGCAGAAGTGCGGCGACGGGGATATTGGGTGCCTCGGACGGCGATCTTCGCCGGCGCGGCGGTGCTGACGGGTGCTTTCGCGCAGGAGCTCTTCAGCATCCTGTCGTTCGTCGTCATCACTCCGGTGCAGTTTCTCTTTCTTATTCTTTCGACGATCGCCTTCGGGTGGATCGCGATCGGCAGCCTGAGTGCGGCCCTCGGGTTTCTACCGCTCTTCACGGGTGAGCGGCCGGACAGCATCGAGCCGCCGCCGCCGACTTCGCCATTGGCTTCGCGCACCGCCTTGCTCTTTCCGGTCTATCACGAAGACCCGGCTCGAATCGCAGGCGCCATCGAGGCGATGGTGCGGGAGCTCGAGGTGCTCGGCCGCAATCATTATTTCGATGTGTTCGTGCTCTCCGATACGCGGGGCGATCTGGATGGCGGGAAGGAAGCCGCCGTTTATCGCGCGCTGAGCGACCAGTTGAGCGACATCGCGCCGATCTACTATCGGCGGCGAATGAAGAACCCCGGACGCAAGGCCGGAAACATCGCCGATTGGGTGGAGCGGTTCGGCGCCGCCTACGAGTCTTTCATCATTCTCGATGGCGACAGCGTCATGTCGGGTGGAACGCTCGTCTCGCTCGCTGCCGCCATGGAGGCGGACGACAAGGCCGGTCTTATCCAGACGGTGCCGAGACTGGTCGGCGGGGAAACCCTGCTGCAGCGGCTTCAGCAATTCGCCTGCAACACTTACGGGCCATCGGTTGCGGCGGGCCTCGCGTTCTGGCATCGCGACCAGGGCAACTATTGGGGCCACAACGCCATCATTCGCACGGCGGCGTTCGCCGAAGCGGCCGGGCTTCCCGAGCTTCCTGGCCGAAAGCCGTTCGGTGGCCACATCATGAGTCACGACTTCGTAGAGGCGGTGCTTCTTCAGCGCGCGGGCTATGGCGTGCACATGATGCCGTCGCTTGAAGGTTCCTACGAGGGCATGCCGCCCAACATCATTGATGTCGTCGCGCGCGACCGGCGCTGGGCACAGGGCAATCTCCAGCATCTTGCGATCGTCTCGCAGCCTGGATTGACGCCGATGGGCCGTCTGCATCTCGGCATGGGCGCGGCTTCGTATCTGATCTCCGGGGTTTGGGCGCTGTCGCTCATCGTGGGTGTCGTGCTGGCACTGCAGGGCCAGCAGATGATTCCGAGCTACTTCCGGGACGATAAGACTCTTTTCCCGATCTGGCCGACCATCGATCCGGGCGCTGCGCTGCGTCTCTTCATGGCGACGATGATCGTGGTGCTGCTGCCGAAGGCGCTGGGGCTGATGCTTGCCTGGCAGCAGGCCCGGAAAGAGCGAAATCTTTTCGTCGCTATTCGTGTCACGATCGGCGTGCTCATCGAGACGGTCTATTCGATGCTGATTGCCCCCATCTTCATGGTGACGCAGACGGTCGGCGCCGCTGAAATTCTGGCGGGACGCGACTCGGGCTGGAAGGCGCAGAAGCGCGGAGACGGAGCGCTGACCTTCGATGACGCAATGTGGTTTGCTCGCTGGCAAACGGCGATCGGTGGCATCGTCGGCGCGATCGCCTGGACGGTTTCGCCCGCTTTGCTCGCCTGGATGTCGCCCGTTATTTTAGGGCTGGTGCTCGCCGGTCCGGTCAGTTGGCTGACGTCGCTCAGGGCTGGTCCGCTCGAGCGGTGGGCGCTCGCGACGAACGAGGACCGGATGCCGCCACCGGTGCTTGTCGATGCCGGACACCGTTCCAACGAATGGGCCCGCAAGATTGCGACTCCCGGAGGCTTGGAGCAGCAACCGGACGCTGCTGCCGCCTAAGGCAATCCACTTACGCCTCAGTCTTGTCGGAACCGCGTAGCGAGCGGAGAAGCTCGTTGAAGATTTCGCGCACTCGCAGCGGCTCGGCGTCGAGATAAGGCAGTGGACGGATGACCTCGACGGCGACGACGCCGAGTCGGGACGTCAAAGCGCCATTGAACGCGCCCTCTCCGAGGCGCCGTGACAGCCGCCGCAAAACATCCTGGCCGACGAACTGTCCAAGGAGATCGTCGGTCATCGCGAGGCCGCCGGTCGCAATGATATGACCGACGACGAGACGGGCGAGACGCAGCGCTCCGAGGACGCCCGGTCGGCCGCCGTAAAGCGTGGCAATGGCGCGGAACATCCGCACGTTCTCGACAAGTACGAAGCCCATCGCGATCCACATGATCGGGGAGAGCGCCGTTACCGTCGCCACGCGCTTTGCCGATTTCAGAATGACACGGCGGCTTTCGCTATCGATCGGGCGGAGCAGTTCGCGGTCTGCGAGGCGGAGAAGCTCACCTTTTTCGAGCACGTCGCCGGTGTGGTCCTTCACGCGCGCTAAGCCCCAGCTGAGGTCCGGGCGGCCGCGGTAGTGAGATAGGAGCGCGGCAACGGCCTTTCGTTCGCCCTGAACGTCCGGCTTCGCAATCGTATCGCGGACAAGCGCGCGAAGCTTCGCCAGCCGTGCGAGGCGCCTGAAGCCGATGAGCTCGCGCAGTACGATGCCGAGCAGCGCCAGGGCTATGATCATCATGAGCCCGAAGGCGACCCAGCCGACCCAGTCCTGGCGCTCGAGCGCGACCGAGACGAAGCGCGTGAACCAAAGTCCTGCCGCCAGCGACGCAAGTCCGGCCATCGCGGAAAGTAAGATGCCCCCGAAGTGGAAGCCGCGATTGATGTCGCCGACCGTCAAGCGTCGCGTCGCTGGAACAGCGGATCGTCTCGTCGTGACGGCTCCGCTTTCCGGCAAGGCCTCTTCGAATTCCGGCTCGTCGGCGATGTCGTCGATCTTGAAGATGCGAGGCTTTCTCGGCGGCGGCTGATCGTTCTCGAACGTCATGCGAGATAATCCGAAATCAGGAAATCGAGCGCGCGGTCCAATCTGATATGCGGAAATGCTGCCGGCTTACCATCGGAAAGCGTATCGACGAGCTTTGGTGGGGCAAATCGGACGAGTTCGAGGGATGCGGCCGCGGCATGGCGAGCGGCATTCAGGGCCGCCGCCGGGTCGGCGGGAAGGTCGCCTGGAAAGATCGCGGCTTCGGTCGCGCCGTCGAATGTTACGTTGCCGATCTTCTCACCTTTGATAGGCGTGCCGCGTAGGCAGGGGAGCGCTTCGCCGCCGTGCTTGGCCGTCGCCTCGCGGGTGGCGCGGAGTGCCGAAAGGGCCAAGGCGCGGACGCCTGCGCCTTCGGTCTCGGCGCGGTTCACGGCATCGTCGACGATTTCTTTAAGCAAGGCTTCAAGGCGATCGTGGCTGGAGGCGGGGAGATGATCGGCCTTGGTGGCGGCGAACAGCACACGGTCGATCTTGCGTCCTATGAACAGCGAGAGCCACGAGTTTGCGCCGGGGCGGAAGGCTTTCAGGATGTCGGTCATGGCGCGGTCGAGATCGCCGACGGCCCCGGCGCCGCGATGAAGTGCCGTCAATACGTCGACCAGCACGATCTGACGGTCCAGGCGTGCGAAGTGGTCGTTGAAGAATGGTCTGACGACGGATTGCTTATAGCTTTCGAAACGCCGCGTCATCATTGCGGCGAGCGATCCGCGCGGAAGGCGTTCGTCGGACGAGAACGGCATCGGAAAGAACGTGAGAAGCGGGGAGCCTTCCAATTCTCCGGGGAGCAAAAAGCGGCCGGGAGCGAGCGTCGATTGTGCGCCGCTGTCGCGCGTCGCCCGCAAATAAGCCGTGAAGAGCTTGGCGCCGGTCATGGCGATCTGCTCGTCTTCGGCTGCCGCGGGATCGGTGCCTGCTAGGAAGGCGAAAAAGGGCTTCGCGAATTCAGCCCGCGACGGCGCGTTTGCGAGCGCCAGCGCTTCCGTCGAGAACGCGCGGTAGTCCTGCTCGAGAAGCGGCAGGTCGATCAGCCACTCGCCGGGATAGTCGACGATGTCGAGGTGCAGCTTCGAGAAGCCGATGGCGCGTTTCAGTGTATACGCCGACCGATATTCGATGGTGACGCGCAATTCCGAGATCCGCCTCGTGCTCTCGGGCCAGGTTGGCGGCGTGGAAAGCAGATCGGCGAGGTGGGCTTCGTAATCGAAGCGGGGCACGCTGTCGTCGGGCTGCGGTTCGAGATAGGCGCGGACGATGCGGCGCTCGGCGTCGGGCGCGAAAAACGGCAGGCGGCCGCCGGCAACAAGATTGCGGACGAGAGCGGTGATGAAAACGGTCTTGCCGGCGCGCGACAGTCCGGTCACGCCGAGGCGCACCGATGGCGTCAAATAATCAGCGAAGCGTGCCTGGGCGTCTCTGAAGAGGTCGGAATAGGAGATGTCTGCCAAGTGATGCCGCGCATGAGCCGAGAGAAAAGGGGACGTAGAGCCCCCTTTAAGTGGCGTAACTTGTGGGTCTCGACAAGGCGCTTTGGCAGCTCTCTGTCGAGCGCGGCGACTTATCCGTAGAAGAACACGGCGACGCCTGCGGCCATTACCACGACGGCCATCAACATGATGGCGCTCGAACGAACGAACTCGGCCACGGCCTCTCTCCCTTTGCCTGGTCCACGATGGGTGTTGCACCATCTATAGGCTCAAGCCTTGAATAGGCCGTGAAGCGCGGGTTCATACAACGTTCATTGGTCGCGAGATGTTCTGCCGGCGCATGAGGAAGTGTGGGTGCGGGAACGGTTTAGGCGTCGTGCGCCTTTCTGACTTCGAAGATTTCCATGATGCGGCAGCCGCGATGCGGTCCATCGACCACGAACGTCCATTTGCCTTCGGTGAAGGTGTCGCACATCTTCACACCCTTCACCAGAATCCAGTGACCTTCTTTGCCCTTGTGAATCGCCAGGATGTAATAGGCCCAGGCGTTCCGCGGCTTTTGCATCCACGTCCAGAACGTCGGGCGTTCCTTGCGGGCGCGATGCATGTGGCTTTCTTTCAGCTCCATGCGATAGCCGAAATAGGCGAGAGCCGCCTCGACTTCGTCGGAGTAGGTTCCGCGCACGACGGGCTTCCGGTGCGGTGGCAACTCGCGGCCTTCGCGGATGACATCCTCGATCTTCGAAATGCCGTAGCCGGTGATCGCAGAGAGGACGTAGGGGCCGCAGAAGGCGACCCGTCCAGTATCGTTCCTCGCCGCATCGAGCGACGACCCTGTCCAGTCAGTTGAAAAGCGATCGGTCATGCCAAAAATGCCCTATACAAGTAACGACGGGATGCTCGTTCGATACGGTTAAGCAAACGTTAACGCTTCAGGGAGCCCAGCCGCCGATGGCCGAACGCGTGAATGTCTCGTTCTTTCAGGAATTGATGGCGACGGTTGCCGAGCAGGGGCGCGCGCTGCTTCCCAAAGCGCTCTTCGGCGACGGTGGCGGCGAGTCGATTGAGGTTCTCTCGCGTGCGCTGATGTCGGGACGCGGGGAAGCGTCGGGTGTGGCGATTGCTCGCCAGCTTCTCAATCAGCTGAGAAAGGCGTCGAGCGAGGAACGGCTGCAATTTTTTCGCTTCCTCGCGGACGATCTGCAACCCGATCCCGCGCAGGTGGCGGATGCGGCGCGGAACTATCTCGATCACCCATCCGAAAAAACGCTCATGAAGCTGCAGAAGGCTTCCTACAGCCCTCGTCTGGAATTCTTCCGGCGCTTGAACCTGGCAGCAGGCGCGACCGCGGAGATCGTGGCGCTTCGCAGCGACCTCGTTCGCCACATCAAGTCGGATGAGGCGCTGGCGGCGGTAGATGCCGATCTCGAGCGGCTTTTGACGTCGTGGTTCAATCGCGGCTTCCTGGTCCTTCGGCGCATCGACTGGCAGACGCCGGCGGCCATTCTGGAAAAGATCATCGAATATGAAGCGGTGCACGAGATCCGCGGCTGGGATGACCTGCGCCGCCGTCTCGATCCCAAGGATCGCCGGTGCTTCGCCTTCTTCCATCCGGCGCTCGTTGACGAACCGTTGATCTTCGTCGAGGTCGCTTTGATGCGCGAGATGCCCGACGCCATCGCGACGGTGCTCGATGGGCATCGCTCGGACGATGATGCGCCGCCAACGACCGCGGTCTTCTATTCGATTTCGAACTGCCAGGACGGTCTCAAGGGCATTTCGTTCGGCAACTTCCTCTTGAAGCAGGTGGTCGAGGATCTAGCGAGAGACGTTTCGAGCCTCAGGACGTTCGTCACGCTGTCTCCGGTTCCGAGCTTCGCGCGCTGGGTCGACCGGGCGCTCGCCACTGGAAGCGACGTTCCGATTTCGGCCGCCGATCGGAAAGCCCTGTCGCGCCTTCGCGATCCGCGCTGGGTCGAGGACGCGATTAAGGACGCGCCCGGGGCGGAGGAGATCAAGTCCGCTCTCTTGGGCTTGGCCGCACATTACTTTCTCGTTGCCCGTTCGAGCGACGACCGGCCGGTGGATCAGGTTGCGCGCTTCCATCTCGGCAACGGTGCGAGGCTCGAGCGGCTGAACTGGCTCGCGGATACCTCGGAGAAGGGACTTCGCGAGGCGCACGGGCTGATGGTCAACTATCGTTACGATCTCGCTGAGATCGAACGCAATCACGAGGCCTACGCGTTTGACGGTACCGTTGTGGCCTCTCGCTCCGTCCGCGCTCAACTCAAAGCCGCGCCGAAGGCGAAGGGTCTTGCCGCGGTTCCAGATCTTCTCGCATTGCCCGGTGCGGCGAAGGCCAAAAAGGGCCGTCCAGAAGACCCCAAGTCGTAGCGGCGGCGGGTTTCCGACCGGCTTTACACTGACCTTGTAAAGGCCTATCGCGCGTGCAGTATGCGGGTTGGTGTTGCGGCTCATGAGGGGTTATGGGCGAGCCCCGAACCGTAATGCTTCATCTTTTTCAGAGGCGGACATGCGCTACGATCAGAACGACCGTGAAAGCAGCAACGTAGAGGATCGGCGCGGACAAGACGGCGGGGGTTTTCAATTCCCGGGCGGTGGCGGCGGCATTCAAATTCCTCTCGGCGGCAAAGGTGGTTTCAGCATCACGACGTTGCTGATCATCGGCGCCGTCATGCTGCTCTTCGGCATCAACCCACTCGATGTTCTGCTTGGTACGAACGGTGGCCAGATCAACATGCCACAGATGCCGCATTCGGATCGTCCGTCTTCTCGTTCGCCGTCCGACATTCCTGGGCTTCCCGGTTCGGCGAAGAAGCAGGCGGCGGGTGACGACAGCGAAGCGGTCTTCATCAAACGCGTGCTTGCCGACACCGAGGATGTGTGGACTTCGGTCTTCAAGAGGTTCGGGAGGGATTATCCGGATCCGCCGCTGGTGCTCTATTCGGGAATTACGCGGACTGCCTGCGGCGCAGGGCAGGCGGCGATGGGGCCGTTTTATTGCCCGCTCGATCAGAAGGTTTACATCGATCTCGCGTTTTATGATGAGCTGAAGCGCAAGTTCAACGTCAGCGGGGATTTCGCGCAAGCGTATGTCGTCGCGCATGAGGTCGGCCATCACGTGCAAAAGCAGCTCGGCATCCTCGACAAGGTGCAACAGCTCAAAGACCGCGCCGACGACGAGGCGACGGCCAACCAGATCCAGGTACGGACGGAGCTACAGGCCGATTGCCTTGCGGGCGTCTGGGCCAATCTCAACGATCAGATGAAGAAGCGCCTGCAGCCGGGCGACGTTGAAGAAGCGCTGAACGCCGCGTCGCAGATCGGCGACGATATGATTCAGAAAAAGATGACGGGCCGTGTGGTGCCGGATGCGTTTACGCATGGATCGGCGGCGCAACGTGTCCGGTGGTTCAAGTCTGGATTGGAATCGGGACGCATGGATCAGTGCGATACGTTCAACACGGCTAATCCGTAAGAGCGAACGTACGCTCTGCGCGTGTCGAATATGTATTGAGAGCAAAAGATTTGGGGACGGGAGTGCATCCCGTCCCCATTTACGTTGTGCTTAGAGGGCGGCGCCCTTGAAGTCGCTGATCTTGCAGCTGACCGATTGGGCGGTGAGCTCTTTACAGATCTTCTTCGCGTCGGCTTTCGATTTGATCGGGCCTGCGATCAGACCGAAATTCGGATTTGCTGCCGTCCCGAGATCGGCATAGTGCGCGGTCAGCGTTCCGAGTTGATCGGGATGCGTCTGGGCTAGTGCGCTCCAGGTGATGCGAAGGCCGTCAACCGACGCGTCAGTCGCGATCTGAATTCCGATCGGCTTCGGCGCGGGTTTGACGACGGCGGGACCGAAGCTGATGGCATCCGCGCTGGTACTCTTGGTGACGCTGCCGGTTACGATCGGCGCTCCCACTTGAGGAGCGGGCTGTGGCGAGGCGTTGATGACCTTGGTCGGCGGCGGTGCGGCAGGCGCGTCTTCCACATGCGCTTGTGTTGCGCCCGAGGCGAAGTCGGGCACATCGGGAGTGGGCGGCGGCGACGACTGGACTAATGCCGATGTCTGCGTCGGGGCCGCGTGAACTTTCTCATCGAGGGCTGCGAGTTGCGAGCCAAGCTGCAGGGTTTGCGTCGCCTGTGCGCTGACGTCTGATTTGACGCTCTCGACATCGGCCTGGAGTTTGGTCAGCGATGATTTCAAGTATTCGACATCGGCCGACACCTGCAACACTTGCGTTTCGCTCGCGCGCTCGGAAAGGCGGCCGCCCGAAAAGTCAGGAAGCAAGTGCGGCGCGAAAAACGCCACGCACAGATACCCGAGGCCTGCGCCGCCCAGTGTGAACCATATCGCTGCATATGGCGTGGCACCGGTGGGTCTGCGCATCGGTTTGTCGCTTGCAGTCTTGGTCATAGATCTGTCGTCCTACTGCGTCAGGGCGCTCCGAATGACGGACCTTTCCCCGAATCGTTTTCACCTTGTCGTTGACGTTGGGTCGGGTGTGCGCTCGCCGCAATGGCGGCCCGCGCGTTCGCCGCTGGAACCTGTGGACGAAGGCCGAGATGTTGCTAGGTGCCTATCCATCGGGAACTGTTAGGCAAAGAGCGGTACCGTGCGATGGATGTCCGGCTCTACCACTGGCGAGCACATCGATTCTTCGAGCCGCACTTGCTCCCGATGGATCGCTGGCGCTATGGCATGTTGGGCGGCCGGGTGAGGACAAAGTCATCGCTCGCCCTCCGCTCCGTTACAACGCTAGCCAAGGTTTTCCATGAGTGTCCGGCCCTGTCTGTTCGTCGTGCTAGCTGCGGGCAAGGGCACGCGCATGAAGTCGTCCTTGCCGAAGGTGCTCCACAAAATTGCGGGACAATCGATGCTCGCGCACGTGCTCACGACGGCATCGGGCATCGCGGGCGGCAAGATCGCGGTCGTGGTCGCTCCCGGAATGGAGTCCGTTGCGTCTGAAGCCAATCGCGTCGCGCCGGGTGCCCAGATTTTTGAGCAGGCCGCTCAGCGGGGGACAGCGGATGCCGTGCTCGCCGCCAAGCCGGCGCTCGATGAGCAGGCCGGCGGAGACGTGATCGTGCTTTTCGCCGATACACCGCTTGTCCGGGGCGAGGTGATCGAGCGGCTTCGCGCGGCGCTCGACGGCGGCTCGGGCGTTGCGGTTCTGGGCTTCCGTCCGAAAGATCCGACGGGCTACGGCCGGCTTCTTCTTGATGATGGCGGGGCACTGACGGGAATACGTGAAGAGCAGGATGCGTCTGATGCCGAACGCAAAATCGGCCTCTGCAATTCGGGCGTCATGGCGTTTCGCGTCCCGAAGCTGTCGGGGTTGCTATCCCAGATCGGCAGCGCCAATGCGAAGGGTGAGTTCTACCTGACCGATGCCATCGAGATTGCGCGCGGTCAGGGGCTGAAGGCGACGGTCGTGGAGTGCGACGAGACCGATGTTCTTGGCGTCAACACGCGGGAGCAGCAGGCGGCGGCCGAGGCCGTCTGGCAGGCGCGCGCGCGTTCGGCGTTCATGCGGGACGGCGTCACGATGATCGCTCCGGAGACGGTCTGGTTGAACTTCGATACGCAGATCGCTTCTGATGTTTCGATTGAGCCCAACGTCGTGTTCGGTCCAGGCGTGAGGGTGGAAGAGGGCGCTCAGATCCTCGGATTTTGCCACATTGAGGGCGCGACGATCGGGAAAGGTGCGCGAATCGGCCCATTCGCCCGATTCCGGCCCGGCGCCCGGATCGGGGCGAACGTCCACATCGGCAATTTCGTCGAGGTCAAGAACGTCACTCTCGGAGAGGGTGCGAAGGCCAATCACCTGTCCTACCTCGGCGACGGGACGGTCGGCGCCGGGGCGAACATCGGAGCGGGCACCATCTTTTGTAATTATGACGGATACAACAAAGAGAAGACCGAGATCGGCGAGGGCGCTTTCGTCGGTTCGAATACGTCGCTCGTTGCGCCCATAAAAATAGGCGCAGGCGCCTATATCGGGTCCGGCAGCGTCATCACCAAGGACGTCAGCCCCGGCGCTCTGGCGATCGAGCGCAGCGCCCAGGAAGAGCGGCCAGGGTGGGCGGAGAAGTTTCGTGCGGTGATGTCCCGCCGAAAAGCAGCGGCGCAAAAAAAGTAGTTAATTTACCAAGTCCAGAGTTTGCACGGCTCTTGCAGCATAAAGCGCATGAGTTGCTCTGAAACACTCTGTGATTTGATGTGATTGTTAACCACCTCCATCGTTCGATTTGGGGGAAACGCTTTTTGGGGGACGGATCCATGTGTGGGATCGTCGGAATTCTCGGAAAATCGTCGGTTTCGACCAATTTGGTCGATGCCCTGCGCAGGCTCGAATATCGCGGATATGATTCTGCGGGCATTGCGACGGTTGAGGGTGGCGCGATTGAACGACGCCGCGCCGAGGGCAAGCTTCGGAATTTGGAAAAGCGGCTGATCACCGAGCCGCTCGCTGGGCGCACCGGCATCGGTCACACGCGCTGGGCGACGCATGGCCGTCCGACGGAGCGGAATGCGCATCCGCACATGACGGCGAAGGTTTCAGTCGTCCATAACGGCATCATCGAGAATTTCCGCGAGCTCAGGAAAAGCCTCGAGGCCAAGGGGCACAAATTCGAGACTGATACCGATACCGAAGCTGTGGTGCATCTGATCACGGACGAGATGGATCAGGGCGCGGAGCCCGTCACGGCCGTTCGGAACGCTCTGCAGCATCTGCAGGGGGCCTTTGCGCTCGGAATTATTTTCGCAGGCCAAGACGACTTGATGATCGCGGCGCGCAAGGGTTCGCCGCTCGCCATCGGCCACGGGTCAGGCGAGATGTACCTCGGATCCGATGCCATCGCGCTTGCACCTTTCACGGATGCCATCACCTATCTTGAAGAGGGCGATTGGGCGGTCTTGCACCGCTCGGGCGCCGAGATCTTCAACATGGACGGTGAGCGCGTGGAGCGGCCACTCGTCAAAGCTGTCGCGAGCGCTCTTTTGATCGATAAGGGCAACTATCGCCACTTCATGGCGAAGGAAATTCATGAGCAGCCCGAGGTCATTTCGCACACGTTGGCGAATTACCTCGATATGACGACGGCGCGCGTTCGCTTTCCGGATTTGGGTGCTGATCTCTCGAAAATCAGCCGTGTGACGATATCGGCGTGCGGTACGGCTTATTATGCGGGGCTCGTCGCCAAATACTGGATCGAGCGTTATGCGCGCTTGCCGGTCGATATCGATGTCGCGTCCGAAATGCGCTACCGCGAGATGCCGTTGCCAGAGAATGGTCTTGCGGTTTTCGTCTCGCAGTCCGGCGAAACGGCCGACACTCTGGCGACGCTTCGTTACGCCAAGGCCAACGGCCAGCGGATCGCCTCCATCGTCAACGTTCGAACGTCGACGATTGCGCGGGAATCGCATGCGGCGTTGCCGACGCTCGCGGGGCCGGAAATCGGAGTCGCTTCGACGAAGGCCTTCACATGCCAGCTTTCTGTCCTTGGCTGTCTCGCCATCGCGATCGCCCGAGCCCGAGGCACGATCACGCCCGAACAGGAGACGGCACTCGTCAAAGCCTTGATGGAGGTGCCAAGGCACATCGCATCGATCTTGCGCAACGACGAACCCTTCGTGGCCGTCGCGCATGAGCTGGCCAAGGCGCGGGACGTTCTTTATCTCGGCCGGGGTTCGAGCTTCCCGATCGCGCTCGAGGGCGCGCTGAAGCTCAAGGAAATCTCCTACATACATGCCGAGGGTTACGCCGCGGGCGAGCTGAAGCACGGTCCGATCGCGCTGATCGACGAAAGCGTGCCGGTGGTTGTCGTGGCTCCCGAAGACGATCTCTTCGAGAAAACGGTGTCCAACTTGCAGGAAGTTGCTGCGCGCGGCGGTCAGGTGATCCTGATTTCGGATGCGGCGCCGGAAAAAGCTGGGTGTAAACTCGCTGCCCACATCCAAATGCCGACGGTCGACACTTTTGTTGCGCCAATGATTTATGCTGTCCCGACTCAGCTCATCGCCTACCAAACGGCGGTGCTGATGGGGACGGACGTCGATCAGCCGCGGAATTTGGCGAAGTCCGTCACTGTGGAATAGGCGGCACACTGGAATAATCCGGCAAAAAAGCCGGTATTTAGGGGCGGGGGCCCACAATTTGCCTCGTTCGAATGATTGCAATACCTTGAGGGGAGGTTGCGCAAATCTAGAACGTGACCATTGGGGAAGGTACGGACAATGACGCAGTTCCAGGTGTTGGCGCGCCCTTTGGCGCTCGCTGCCATCGTTACGTGCGTGTTCGCTGGCGCGCTCGCCGGCTGGCCATCGGTTGGGGAAGCTCGCAAAGCCAAGTCTGGAAGCCAAGCAGCGCAACCGGCGCAGGGGCCGCAGGCTGGTCAAAGCGGCGACGATAGCGACGCTAATCAAAAAGAGGCCGCTAAGGCAGCTGGCCGGAAGGCTTACGACGCCGGGCTGAAGGAATATGCCGCCGGCCGCTATCAAAATGCCATCGGTCAGCTGACGATCGCCGTCAAGGCAGGCGTGCTTGGTACCTCGGAAATGGCGAAAGCCCTTTATACGCGCGGCCTTGCCTACAAACGAGACAACAAGCCGGGACTCGCGATCTCCGACCTGACGAGCGCGATCTGGTTGAAAAACGGACTTAGCCCGAGCGACCAGAAATCGGCCATCGCCGAGCGCTCGGAATCTTATCGAATGGCAGGTCTCGCGGACACCGGCACGACGCCTGACCGTCCGGCCGTTGTCGCTAAACCGGCTGCGCCGGGACCCAACATCGTTGCTAATCCTGCGCCCGGGCCCAACGCCGGTTCGGCGGGGCTTTCTGCAGCGGCGATTGCCGAAGCCGCAGGCAATCAGAATTCTAGCGGTACGGGGTCGGGCGACGGGACGGCTGCATCGATTACGCGCCAGGACGCAAGCAACGCGCAGGAGGGCTCGAGCCTCCAGGCAGCTGCTTCGCCCGCATCGAATGGAGCTGCGCCCGCCGAAGCGCAGGGTGGATCCTCATTCGGGCAGACGGTCAGCGCGATTCCCGGAAATGTGACGGGCTTCTTCTCCAATATGTTCGGAGGCGGCTCGTCAGCTGCTTCCGCTCCGCCGCCGCCAGCGGGTAGCGGCACGGTGACGACTGCTTCGACCGCGGCGACCGTGCCGGAAACGTCGAGTTGGAGCAACGCGACGACGGTTGCGGATGGTGGGTCGGCGAAGTCAACGAAGGTTGCACTCGCTGCCACGCCCAAATCGAATGCCGTCGCGACGAAGGGTAAGTACAAGATTCATATCGCGGCTTTGAGATCGCGCGCCGAGGCCGAGGCGTTGGCGCAAAGTCTCGTCACGCAGCATGGCGCTGATCTCTCCAATCACGTTCCGACCGTCGATGAAGCCGTCATCGGCACGATGGGGACGTTTTACCGCGTGCGGATCGGAGGCTATGCATCGCAAGATGAGCCGCGTGGTCTCTGCAACAAACTCAGAAGCAGTGGCCTTGATTGTCTGGTCGTGACAAACTGAGGTTCGCCCGGTCTCCATCGGGCTGAAGCTCGAGTGGGAGAGAATGGCCCCTGCACCGCCTGGTCACGATCCCGTTCCCCGGAAGCTTTCGGGTGTCGACGCGAAGACGGATGCGCAGTTAACCGCTGGGCTCAAACGGCTCGTCAGTGATGACGGCAGAACCGGCTGGCATCTCGGATCACGCATCCGCAACGCTTTTCTGACTGGTCTCGTCATTGTCGGACCTGTCACAATCACGCTTTGGATGATGTGGGGCGTGATCCATTGGATCGACGCCTGGATCAAGCCGCTTCTGCCGACGACATTCAATCCCGACACGTATCTGCCGTTTCCTGTGCCGGGACTGGGTCTCGTCATCGCCATCGTCGGCTTGACGCTGATCGGTGCGCTCGCTGCGAACCTGCTCGGCCGGACGCTCGTTTCATCGGGCGAGCTCATGCTGTCGCGGACGCCGATCGTTCGCAACGTCTACGGGGCGCTGAAGCAGATCTTCGAGAGTGTGATTTCGACGACGGGCCCGAATGCGAGTTTCCAAAAAGTCGGCATGATCGAATTTCCGTCGAAGGAGATTTGGAGCCTCGTCTTCGTGACGGGCGAGACGACGGGTGAGATCAAGGACGTAAAGCCCGGTGGCACAGAGGATTTGCTGACGGTCTTCATGCCGACGGGTATCGTGCCGCCGACAGGCTTCATCTGCTTCGTGCCGAGATCGAATGTCATCTTCCTGACGATGACGGTCGAGGAAGCGGCGAAGATCATTCTCTCAGGCGGCATCGTGATGCCCGACATGGAAGAGAAGATGAAGCGGCTTGCGGCTGCGGCAGAGAAGAAAGCTTCGCGTTTTCGCGTGGGAGCGGAGAAGCCTCCCGTCTAGGCGGCGCGGAACAGCCGGACAGCTTCGTCGCATTCAAAGAGATAGAGCAGCGTTCGGAGCGCCTGACCGCGCGGCGAAACGAGGTTCGGGTCCTTTTGCAGGATGAGTTCGGCGTCGTCGCGGGCGGCTTCGAGCAGCGCGTCGCGGCCGGGAACTTCGGCGATGCGGAAGCCCGGTGCTCCGCTTTGGCGCGCGCCCAGAATTTCGCCGCCGCCGCGAAGTTCGAGATCTTTTTCGGCGATCCGGAAGCCGTCTTCGGTCTCTTCCATCATCTTGAGCCGCGCCTCGGCGGTCTCGCCGAGCGGCGCCTTATAGAGAAGCATGCAGAACGATTCACGTGTGCCGCGACCGACGCGGCCCCGGAGCTGATGAAGCTGGGCCAAGCCGAAGCGCTCGGCATGCTCGATTACCATGATGTTGGCGTTCGGGACGTTGACGCCGACTTCAATGACGGTCGTTGCAACGAGAATTTTGAGATGACCGGCGGCGAATGCCGACATCGTCTCGTCTTTCTCCTTGCCGGATAGCCCGCCGTGCAACAGGCCGACGCCATCGCCGAAGATCTGGCGCAGATATGCGAAGCGCTCTTCCGCGGCGGCGAGGTCGGTCGTCTCGGAAGTTTCGATCAACGGGCAAACCCAATAGACCTGCGCGCCCTCTGCAAGTTGGACGCGGACGCGATCGATCAGACGTTCGAGCAATTCGAGCGGCACGGCCTTGGTCACGATGGGTTTGCGGCCCGCTGGTTTTTCGGTGAGTTTCGATACATCGAGGTCGCCGTAGTGCGTCATCAGAAGTGTTCGCGGAATGGGCGTTGCCGTCATGACGAGAACGTTGGTATCGCCGTTCGATCCCTTGGACTGCAACGCCATGCGCTGATGGACGCCGAAACGGTGCTGTTCATCGATGACGGCGACGGCGAGGTCCTTGAACTGCACGTCCGATTGAAAGAGTGCGTGCGTGCCGATCAGGATGTCGATTTCGCCGGTTGCGAGACGCGATATCACGGCGTCTCGGGCTTTGCCTTTTTCGCGTCCCGTCAGCAGCGCGATGCGCAGGTCCGCCGCTTCCGCGAGCGGCGCGATCGTTTCGATATGCTGGCGGGCGAGCACTTCGGTCGGGGCCATCAGGGCGGCTTGGGCTCCGCCTTCGACGGCAACCGCCATTGTCAACAACGCAACCACCGTCTTACCCGAGCCGACGTCGCCTTGCAGCAGACGCAACATGCGATGAGGTGCTGCGAGGTCGTCCGCGATTTCGGCCAGCGCCGTCTTTTGCGATCCCGTCAATGAGAAGGGGAGTGCATCGGCGATCTTGCCACGAATTTTGCCGTTGCCTGTCAGGCGCCGACCGCGTTCGGTTTTGAGGTTGCGCCGAACGAGCGCGAACGCGAGCTGCCCGGCGAGGAGCTCATCATAGGCGAGGCGTTGCCAGGGCAAGGCGCCACTCGAGACGTCTTGCGCGTCGCCGGGGCGATGAACTCTGGTGACGGCTTCATTGAATTTCGGCCAATAGCGCGCTTCGAGCCAGCTCGGCTCTTGCCATTCGGGCAGTTCGGGAACGCGGTCGACGGCTTGGCGCGCCGCTTTGAGCGCGATTTTTCCGGAGAGTCCCGCAGTCAACGGATAGACCGGTTCCAGCAACGGCATCTCATCGCGCGCTTCGGGAGAGACGATGTAATCGGGATGCGACATCTGAAGCTTGTCGCCATAGCGTTCTATGCGGCCGGAGACGAAGCGGATTTCTCCGGCGGGAAGCTGGCGCTCGATGAATTTGTGTTCGGCGTGGAAGAAGACGAGGTCGATACGGCCGGTGTCGTCTTCGCATGTCACCTTGTAGGGGGCTTTGGTATTACCGCGCGGCGATGGCTTGTGCTTCACCACCCGGAGTTCGAGTGTGACGATCGTTCCGGGCACGGCGGCTGCGAGCTGGGGCTGGCTGCGCCGGTCTATGACGCCGGTCGGCATATGCCACAGCACGTCGACGACGCGCGGCTCGGAGACGCCGGGCGGCAGGGCCAGACATTTCTTCAAAAGCAGGATGAGACGCGGCCCGATCCCGGTCAGGGTTTGCGCCGATGCGAAAAGCGGGTTCAGAAAAGCTGGACGCATCGTAGAATTCGGCTCGCCGTTGGCAGGTCTCGCGGGGACCGCTACCGTTGGTCGCGGCAATAAGCATCGGCCTAGTGCGCTAGGCGCGGGCAGCGCCGGACGGTATAGGAAACCTTCGCGGATGGCGCACCGTGACCGCCGGCCGGCGCTCAGTCAAGCTGCCGCCGAAGCTTTTACTAGGCTCACGCAACCCGGACTGCAAATGACGGACGATCTCGAGGCGAAGAGGCGGCGTGCGTCTTACCGCGCTCACCATCGGGGAACGAAAGAAATGGACTTGCTGGTCGGCCGCTATGCTGACGACCGTCTCGCGTCCTATAGTATTGAACAGATAGAGCGCTTCGAGCGTTTTCTGACAATTCCCGATCCCTCGCTCCAGCAGTGGATCTTTTCCGGCCAGGGCTACAACGGCATCGAATTCGAGGACCTCGTGAATGATATCCGCGCCTTTCACGGTCTTCAGACCGAGGCGAGATAAGACGCAGTAGATGACCACAAAGGTTCAAAATTCTCGCGCCGTATTTTCGGGGGTGCCGGAAGGTTTCGACGGACGCGTCGTCGCCGATATTACGAAGGCTGCGCGCACGGACGATCAGCCCGGGCTGCATCTCCACATCGCACGCGACGACCGGCGGCTCGATGAGCTGCAGGCCGCAGTCGCCTTTTTCGCGCCCGACGTCGCGATCGTGCCGTTCCCGTCGTGGGATACTGTTCCCTACGACCGGACCAGCCCCAATCCCGAAATCGTGTCGAAGCGGATCACGGCGCTCGGGCGGCTTGCGGTCGGCGGGCGGAAGAAGCCGACGTTGGTCCTGACGACCATCAATGCGATTTTGCAGCGCGTTCCGCCGAGGAGTTTCATCCGCGGCGCGGTGAAGACGATTGCGCCGGGCCAGCGGCTCGATCCGGCCGATCTCATCAAGCGGCTCGAAGCCTATGGCTATGACCGTTCGAGCACCGTCATGGAGCCTGGCGAATACGCGCAGCGTGGCGGCATTATCGATCTTTATCCGCCGGGGCGAAGCAATCCCATTCGTCTCGATTTCTTCGGCGATCAGCTGGAGACCATCAAGGCGTTCGACGCCGAGACGCAGCGCTCGCTGAAGGCCGTTCCGAAATTTTCGCTTATGCCGGTGAGCGAAGTCGCGTTTGGCGAAGCGGCGACGGCGTTGTTCCGCACGCGTTACGTCGCGCTTTTCGGCGGCAACACGGGTGACGATCCGCTTTATGAGGCGGTTTCGAGCGGCCGGCGTTATGTCGGCCAGGAGCACTGGCTGCCGTTCTTTCATCCGAACCTCGAGACGCTTTTCGACTATCTGCCGGGTGTCGGCGTCAGTTTCGATCATTACGATGACGAAGCGATCGAGCGCCGGTTCGAGCAGATCCGCGAGCACTACGAGGCGCGCGTCGATTCACTTGAGGGTCAACGCTTCGGCGCGCCGCCTTACAAGCCTGTGCCGCCAGATCAGATGTTCCTGGAACCTAAGGATTGGACCGCCGCGCTCGACGCGCGCACGGTCTCGCGGCTGACGCCGTTCGACGATCCCGGCGCGACCAACGTCTATGCGATGCACGGCAAACGCGGGCGCACCTTCGCTGCGGAACGCGCCAATCCCGATGCCAATGTTTTCGATGCCGCGGTGGCGCATATCCGGCGCATTCATTCGGAAAACCGCAGGGTCATTCTGGCGGCCTGGACTCCGGGTGCACGGGAACGGCTGATCACGCTGCTCGCAGATCACGGTCTCGATCACGTCGCGAAAGTCGAGAACTTCGCGGAAGTGCTGGCGCTTCGTCCGGGCGAGACGGCGTTTGCCGTGTTTGGTGTCGAAGAAGGTTTCGATACGCCGGATTTTTCGGTCATCGCCGAGCAGGACATCTTGGGCGATCGGCTGGTGCGTCAGCGCCGGCGCGCTCGGAAGGCTGCCGACGTTCTGACGGAGGCGACGAGCCTTTCGGTCGGGGACCTCGTCGTTCACAGCGACCACGGCATCGGCCGGTTCGCTGGCTTGCAGACGATCACGGCGCTCGGCGCTCCGCATGACTGCCTCGAGCTGCAGTATGCTGGCGGCGATAAGCTGTTTCTGCCCGTCGAGAATATCGAGCTTCTGACGCGTTACGGAGCGGACGAAGGGGATGCGCAGCTCGACCGGCTCGGCGGCGTCGGCTGGCAGACGCGGAAGGCGAAGCTCAAGCAGCGCCTCCGCCAGATTGCGAACGAACTCATCAAGATCGCGGCGATGCGGGCGTTGCGGGAAGCGCCTGTGCTCGTGCCGCCGACCGGCGCCTACGACGAATTCGTTGCGCGGTTTCCCTATGAAGAGACCGAGGACCAGGCGGCGAGCATCGACGCGGTGCTTGGCGATCTGGCGTCGGGCAAGCCGATGGATCGGCTCGTTTGCGGCGACGTGGGCTTCGGCAAAACCGAAGTTGCCATTCGCGCGGCGTTTGTCGCCGCGATGAACGGCCTGCAGGTCGCCGTCGTCGTTCCGACCACGCTTCTCGCGCGCCAGCATTTCCGCACGTTCAGCCAGCGCTTCCAAGGACTGCCCGTCAAAATCGCGCAGGCATCGCGGATGGTCAGCGCGAAGGAGTTGGCGGAAGTCAAAGCTGGCCTCAAATCCGGCGATATCGATATCGTCGTCGGAACGCATGCGTTGCTCGGAAAATCGATCGATTTCGCGCGTCTTGGATTGCTCATCATCGACGAAGAGCAGCACTTTGGCGTCAATCACAAAGAACGCCTGAAGAAGATGCGCGAAGACGTGCATGTGCTGACGCTCTCGGCGACGCCGATCCCGCGCACGCTGCAGCTCGCATTGACGGGTGTGCGGGAGCTCTCGCTGATCACGACGCCGCCCGTCGATCGATTGGCGGTGCGGACGTTCATCTCGCCGTTCGATCCGGTCATTCTGAAAGAGGCTTTGAGGCGCGAGCGTTTCCGCGGCGGCCAGACGTATTATGTTGCGCCCCGAATTTCCGATCTCGATGAAATCGCGGAGTTCCTGCGGGAGTCCGTTCCTGATCTCGCGTTCGCGCGTGCGACTGGGCAGATGACGCCGACGGAACTCGAGGACGTGATGACCGCGTTCTACGAGGGCAAGTACGACATCCTGCTTTCGACCGCGATCGTCGAATCCGGCCTCGACGTGCCGAACGCCAATACGCTCATCGTTCACCGGGCCGACATGTTCGGCTTGGCGCAGCTTTATCAGCTTCGCGGCCGTGTCGGTCGATCGAAGACGCGCGCTTATGCTTACATAACCACGCCGCCCGACAAGAAGCTGACGGAAGGCGCGGAAAAGCGGCTCAAGGTTCTGCAGTCGCTCGATACGCTGGGCGCGGGCTTCTCGCTTGCCTCGCACGATCTCGATATTCGCGGCGGTGGCAATCTTCTCGGCGAAGAGCAGTCAGGGCACATCAAGGAGGTTGGTTTCGAGCTTTACCAGTCGATGCTGGAAGAAGCGGTTTCAGCGATGAAGGGCGGCGATCTCGAAGCCGGCGACAAGTGGAGCCCGGAGATCCAGCTCGGCACGTCGATCATGATTCCGGAGCCTTACGTCACCGATCTGCAACTCCGGTTGGGACTGTATCGGCGCCTTTCGGGTCTCGAAAAGAGATCGGATATCGACGCTTTCGCGGCGGAACTCGTGGACCGCTTTGGTCCGTTGCCGACCGAGGTCGAACATCTTTTCGACGTCATGGAGATCAAGGGCCTCTGCCGTACGGCCGGTATCGCCAAGGTCGATGCGGGGCCGAAGGGTGGCGTCATCACGCTTCACAAGGCGAAGTTTGCTAATCCGGAGGGGCTTATCGCGTTCGTGCAGAATTCGCGCGGCGCGCTCAAGGTTCAGCCCGATCAACGTCTCGTCTATCGCGCCGATTGGGATCTACCGGAGAAGCGTTTGAAGGGCGTGCGCGCGCTCATTCAGCAATTCGCGGACATTGCCGAGAAGACGAAGAAGGCGGCTTAGCCTCGCTTATCTAGGCATCTTCACCCACCGTCATGCCCGCGCGTAGGCGGGCATCCGTCCAAGCATTGGTCCGACGTGTTCGCTGTCGTCTTGGACGGATCCCGGCCTTCGCCGGGATGACGGTTATTTGGAAGCGATGAGCGGAGCCAGGGCTTTGCGCTGGATCTTGCCGTTGGGTGTCCTCGGGAGCCGATCGACGAAGATGATCTCTCTCGGAACCTTGTAGGCGGCGAGCCGCTCGGCGGCGAAGGCCTTGATCGCGTCCGCGTCCTTCTTCGTGGCGTCGCTTGGGACAACGAAAGCGCCGATGATGGAAACGCCGCTTCGAACGCGGATTTCCGTGCAGGCAACTTCTGCGATGGTGGGGCAGGGGCCAAGTGCTGCTTCGATCTCGAGCGGCGACACGCGATACCCGCCCGCGTTCATCAACTCGTTCACGCGGCCGAGGTGCGTGATGTAGCCATCAGCGTCGAGAGAGCCGAGATCGCCGCCGACGAACCACTCGCCGCGAAAGACTTCAGCTTCTTCTTGAGGGCGGTTCCAATAGCCGAGCATCAGGCCCGGATCGGTGCGGTGGACGGCGATGAGGCCTTCGTTGTCGGGAGGCAGTGGCTCGCCCCGATCGTCGGCGGAGATGATTGCGATGCGCCGTCCGGCTTGGGGTTTTCCGACGGTGCCCGGCCGATACGGAACCTCTGGTCCCGTCGAAATGTAGGTCGAGATTTCGCTCATGCCGAGGGCTTCGTAGAGCGGCAGACCCGTCGCTGCGGTCCAATCTTCGACGAGACCGGGCGGTGGCGTTTCTCCGGCCATCAGGCCGTGGCGCAATTGCCCGAGAGAGCCGGGCTCAGGTCGCGCGTATTTCAAAATCTGCCGGTAGACGCCGGGAACGGCTGCGAAGAGCGTTGCGCCGGTCGCTGCGATGAGACGCGGCCAAAGCTCGGGCGACTTTTCGCCTGTGCAGACGATAGCGGTCGCACCGTTCGCCCACGGATCGGTGAGGCCAACGCCGAGTGTGAAGGTCCAGTTGAAGGCGCCAGCATGAAGCATCCGGTCATCGGCGTTGATCCCGTACCAGCCTTGATACATGGGCTTCCGCCCTAGGGCCGAGCGATGGGCGTGGAGGACGCCTTTCGGTTTCGCAGTGGTGCCCGAGGTATAGATGAGGAATGCGGGGTCGTTCGCGTTCACCCGCGCGTAATCGGAGCGCTTCGATGTTTGAATGAGGGAGGTAATGTCCTCGGGCGTGAGGACCTTGATGCCAGGTGCGATGTCATCAGCCAATGGCTCGAACGTCGCGATCGCCGATGCCCCGCTATCGTCGAGCAAGGTCTTGAGTTCAGGCGCTGTCAGCTGATCGGACAGCGGTAGCGCTACGAAACCACCGGCGATGGCCGCGAAGAAAAGCAGTGCCGATTGGCTGGAGTTTCCGAGGCGAATGGCGACGCGATCGCCGGGCTTCAATCCGCTCTCGCCAAGCCCTGCCGCGAGGCGAAGAATAGCGTCTTCGAGATCGGCGAAGGTCCATGTCTCGGATGGCCTGTCGGGGGCTCCGGTATCGTAGACGAGAAGGGCCGGTTTCGACGGAGTTTGCCGCGCCGCATTGCCGATGGCGTATTGCGCCATGTTGAACGGCTCTTTCGAAACCGGCGTCATTTGCTTTCCGTCCACCACGTGTCCACCGCATAACCAAAGAGCGGGGTCTTATCAGGATGCTTCAGTCGCGCCCAGTAGGCGACCCACTGGCGGGGCGTGAAGAAAAGCGGAACGACATAGTCGCCCGACAGCAGCACGCGATCGAGCGCGCGGACGGCCGATATGAAATCGGGTTCGGTTTCTGCCGCCAGCATACTGTCGATCATGGCGTCGGCAGCGGGATTGCGGACGCCTGCGAAATTATACGAGCCCTTGGAGTCCGCCGTCTTGGCCGACCACCGGAACAGCTGCTCGTTGCCGGGTGAAAGCGACGACGGCCACGTGTTCTGGATCATGTCGTAGTCGAAGCTCGACAGGCGCTGCTGATACTGGGCGCTGTCGACAACACGCACGCGCGCGGCAATACCGAGCGGTGCGAGACTGCGAGCGTAGCTCAGCAGCAGGGCTTCCTGCGCGTTGCTGTTCGCCAGAATTTCAAACGCGAGCTGCTGGCCCGTCTTGGGATCGATCAGACGGCCGTCTTTGAGAACGAGGCCCGCTTCGGTCAGCAGCGCGAACGCCGCCTTTTGGTTCGGACGGTTTTGGCCGCTGCCGTCGCTCACCGGAAAACGGTAAGCTCCCTCCAGAATTTCCGGGCGGACGGCTTCGGGAAATGGCGCGAGCAGCGCACGCTCTCGCGCATCCGCGGCGTGTCCGGTCGAGGCAAGGTATGAGCGTTCGAAATAGCTTTCGGTGCGCTTGAAAAGTCCGTTGTAAAGTGCGCGATTGCTCCATTCGAAGTCGAAAAGCATCATCAGGGCGCGGCGCACGCGCGGGTCGGCGAAGATCGGGCGGCGCGTATTGAAGACGAGAGCAGTCATCCCGGCCGGAAGTCCGATTTCGAATTCGGCTTTGATCAGGCGGCCGTCACGCGCGGGCGGAAGGTCGTAGCCGCCAGCCCAGCGGCCCGGATCTTCTTCGAGCCTCAGGTCAATATTGCCCGACTTGAAGGCCTCGAACATGACCGAAGCATCGCGGAAATAGTCGAAGCGGATCTCATCGAAATTGAAGCGGCCGCGATTGACGGGAAGGTCTTTGCCCCAATAGTCGGGATCGCGCCGATAGCTGATCGAGCGGCCCGCATCGATGTTGGAAACCGTATAGGGACCCGATCCGACAAGCGGTTTCATGCCTCCGGATTCGAACTGTTCCGGCGTCATCGCGCGGGCAGAGAAGACGGGCATCAGGCCGAGGATAAGGGGAAGTTCCCGGTCGGCCGCATCCTGGAACGTGAAGCGAACGCCGCGGTCGCCGATCTTTTCGGCCTTCGTGACTTTTGCGAAATAGGTGCGATGGTTCGGGCGGCCTTTTTCCTTCAGGAGTTCGAACGAGTTGATGACGTCGTCCTGCGTGACCGGCTGACGGTCGGAAAAGCGGGCCGCGGGATTGATCGTGAAGGTCACGGATTTGCGGTCGTCCGCGACATCGATTGAATCGGCCAATAGGCCGTAAAGCGTGAACGGTTCGTCCAGGCTCCGTGCCATCAGTGCTTCGACAACGAACTCGCGGATGCCCGATACCGGCGTTCCCTGAACGATGAGCGGGTTCACGCTCTCGTAGGAGCCGAGCACGCCGAGGGTCAGCGTACCGCCTTTGGGAGCGGATGGGTTTACGTACGGGAATTCCGTGAAGCTTTCGCCCAAAAGCGGACTGCCGCGCAGGGCGATCGCGCTCCGCGGAGCGGCCGCGGCCGGTAAACTCGCCGCCGCAACTACCAATATGCTGAGGATAAACTTCCCGAATGACATTGCCGGTACCTGAAATGCTTTCACCGGCTTGTTAACACGCGATAATCCCGGCAGTGTGGCGCCATTCGGCCGCCTCCTTGGAGGTCTTCTAAGGGGAGCACGTGGGCCCTGTCCAGCTTGTCGCAGTTGCTTGCGGGCAACGATGGTGGACGGTGAGTCGTGGCCCCCAATTGGCCTTTGCGGCGGCCACGCGATTGCCGTAATCCGAGCCTTACTCGGCGCCGGAACGGCAGGTACAGTGCCGGGTCTGCGCAGGCTTGGTGGCGAGCTTTTGACGCACGGCGACGGTGAGGGGTATGGGCCGGTAAGGCCGGCACAACGAACAAAGCGAGGATTTTTACGTTGATGGCAAACGCACTATTGCGCGCGGGCGGCAAGGCCCTCGTATCGGCCGTGGCGGTGGTGGCAGTGATGTCCGCTGCTTCCGCTTGGGCACAAGAAGCGCCGAAGGCACCGGCAGCGAAGAAGCCGGCGGCGGCTGCGCCAGCTGCTGCTGCACCTGCGGCCAACGCTGCTGCGGCGGCTCCTAAGAGCGCCTGGGTGAAACTTTGTGAGAAAGCACCCATTGAGAAGAAGGGCCCAGACGGCAAGGAAGTGAAGGAAGAGAAATCTCTCTGCCTCACCCATCATGAGCGTCTGGATGGCAATACCGGAATGGTTCTCGTTTCGGCGGCTATTCGCGAAGTCGAGGGCTCCGACAAGAAATCTCTGATGATCATGGTGCCGCTCGGAATGGCGATCCCGCCGGGTGTCCGCGCCGCGATTTACACGAAGGAGCAGTGGGCTGCTGCTTCGAAGAACGAGAAGATCGATGAAAAGACGTTGAAGCCCATCGAACTCAAGTATGCGCTTTGCCACCCGGCTGGGTGCACGGCTGAAACGGAAGCAACTCCGGAAATCCTCGACCAGATGTCGAAGGGTGGCGGCCTCATGGTGCTTGCTATGAACGCCGCGGCTCAGCCGATCGGCTTCCCGGTTCCTCTCGACGGCTATAACGAAGCTGCCGCCGGTCCTCCGGTCGACAACAAGAAGTACGCCGAGGCTCGCAGCGCACTGATGCAGCAGATCCGTCAGCGTCAGCAGCAGATGGCCGAGAAGTGGAAGGAAGACCAGCTGAAGAACCTGCCGCTCGATGCGCCGGGCGCACCGCCGACCACGACCGGTTCGACGAAGGCTCCGGCTGCGGCCAAGCCGAAGCAGTAAGCTTCCCGTTTGACGTATTGAACCGCTCCGGATTGCGAAATCCGGGGCGGTTTTTTTATTGGCCGTTGCGACGTTGAGTTTGCTGAGGGCTCAGTTCGTGGCGCCGGGACGCAGGCGGTAAGCGCCATTGGCGTCTTTGAGAAAGCGCTCGGAAATATCGGGGTGGCGGAGCGGCGCGGCTGTGTCGTCCGGGAGCAGGTTCTGCTCGGAGACATAGGCGACATACGTCGTTTCGGAATTTTCGGCGTAGAGGTGGTAGTAGGGCTGATCTTTCCGCGGCCGGACTTCCTCGGGGATGGATAGCCACCATTCCTCGGTGTTTGCAAACTCCGGGTCGATATCGAAGATCAGTCCGCGAAACGGATAAAGCCGGTGCCGGACGACTTGGCCGATCGCGAACTTGGCGTGCTTGATATCGCTCATAGCGCTAATGTGTGGCAGCCCAATGGGAGGCGCAAGTCCTGCGGCGATCAGAGTTCGCCGTACAGGGCCGCGCGCTCAGCATCCTTCGAGGCGACGATCTTCGCTAGATCGACAATGACCTTGGCCTGTTTCCAGGTCGCGTCGTCCTGCATCTTGCCGTCGAGCATGACGGCGCCCGTCCCGTCGGGCATGGCGTCGAGAATACGTTTCGCGAATTTGACCTCGGCCGGATCGGGCGAGAACACGCGCTTGGCGATTTCGATCTGCGTCGGATGCAGCGACCAGGCGCCGAGGCAGCCCTGTAGAAAGGCGTTGCGGAACTGGGCCTCGCAGGCGGCAAGGTCTGAGAAGTCGCCGAACGGGCCGTAGAATGGCTTTAGCCCGTATGCGAGGCAGGCATCGACCATCTTGCCAACGGTGTAGTGCCAGAGGTCCTGCTGATAGAAGGCGCGGGCGGCGCTGGCGTTATCCTTCTGAGCGTCTGCGAGGACGCCATAATCGGGGTGGCCGCCGCCGACGCGGGTCGTCTTCATGCCACGGGAGGCCGCAAGATCGGCGGGTCCCAGGCTCATGCCGTGCATGCGCGGGGAAGCGGCGGCGATCGCCTCGACATTGTTGACGCCTTCGGCGGTCTCGAGAATCGCGTGAATCAGGATCGGTTTCTTGACGCCGTGCTTGGCTTCGAGCTGGGCCAGAAGCTGATCGAGGTAGTGGATGTCCCACGGCCCTTCAACCTTCGGCAGCATGATGACGTCGAGCTTGTTGCCGACGTTCGCGACGATTTCGGTGATGTCGTCGAGCACCCAGGGTGAATTCAGACAGTTGATGCGCGTCCAAACTCCGGTCGATCCGAATTCGTTGTCGCGGACCATCTGGATGAAGCCTTTGCGGGCGTTTTCCTTCTGATCGAGGGGCACCGCGTCCTCGAGGTTGCCGAGGACAACATCGACCTGAGACGCCAATTCCTTGATCTTGGCGCGGATCTTTTCGTTATGCGGCGGCACGAAGTGGATCATGCGCTCGAGCTTGACGGGAAGTGCCCGATAGGGTTCCGGGGCGCCGATGGCGAGGGGCGAGAAATGCTTGGCGGGTGTGCGCGTCGAAGCCATCGGCAACTATCCTGTTCAAAGGCTTGGATGAGGGCGCCACCATTGTGGGTCGGTGTGCCGCTGTCAACGGGACAGACTCTCTCGTTGGCGCGGGCGAAACGCGTTCCGCGCGCCGGCCGCCCGCGCGGGGCCCGCTTTCTCGTTGGCTATTGGCGTTCCGCGCGCCCGGCGCCAGCGCGCCGGGCTACTCTTGGCGGGCAGCCTGCGCTCGCCGCCGGGCCGCGATCGTTCTAAAGTGGAGATCTGCGAGAAAAAGAGGGCCGGATGCTCGAAGTATCCAATCAGCCGCCGCCGCTTCAGAACTATAATCTGCTGACCTGCGATCCGATCCTCCATGAAGCTCTGGAGCGTGAAGGGGCCGGGTGGGCTCTGGAAAAGCTTCAAGAGCTCGGGCGGCGGCTCGGGACGGCGGAGATGATCGCTGCTGGGGCGGACGCCAATCGCAATCCTCCCGTCCTCAAATCATTCGACCGGTACGGTCACAGGGTCGAGGAGGTCGCGTTTCACCCCAGCTGGCACAAGCTGCTGGGGCTGGCGTTGGAGAATGGTCTCCATAGCAGTCCGTGGGTGAAACCGGGAAAGGGTGCGCACGTCGCGCGGGCGGGCGGTTGCTTCATGCTGGCGCAGATCGAAAGCGGGACCTACTGCCCGGTTTCGATGACTTACGCTGCGGTCGCGACGCTCAAGCATGCGCCAGAAGCCGCTGCCGAGTGGCTGCCGCTCATTTATTCGCGTGACTACGATCCCAGTTTCAAACCGGCGGCGCAGAAGACATCTGCTCTGATCGGCATGGGTATGACGGAAAACCAGGGCGGCTCGGATTTAAGGGCCAACGTCTCGCGCGCCGAGCCATATGCCGAATCCGGTGGCCGCCGGTTCTATCGGATCCGCGGGCACAAATGGTTCATGTCGGCGCCGATGTGCGATGCGTTTCTGATGCTCGCGCAGACGAAAGCTGGACCATCGTGCTTCCTCGTTCCGAGATGGACTGAGGAGGGAACAAGGAACGCCATTCACATTCGCCGCCTGAAGGACAAGCTCGGCAACCGTTCGAATGCATCGAGCGAGGTCGAACTTGATGGCGCTCACGGCGAGCTTGTCGGCGAGGAGGGGCGCGGCATTCCAACCATCATCGAGATGGGAAATTATACGCGTCTCGATTGCGCGATCGGCACGTCCGGACTGATGCGTCAGGGTTTGGCGCAGGCCGTCCATCATGCGCGTCACCGCCGCGCCTTTCAGAAGCTGCTGATCGATCAGTCGCTCATGATGAACGTTCTTGCCGATCTCGCCATTGAATCGGAGGCTGCAACGATTTTGACCATGCGTCTCGCGCGCGCCTATGACGAAGAAGATGAGGCCGCCTTAGTGTTTCGGCGGGTCGTGACGCCGGCTGCGAAATTTTGGATTTGCAAGCGGGGGCCTGCATTTGCCGCCGAAGCCATGGAGGTGCTCGGTGGGAATGGCTATGTCGAAGAGTTCGATCTGGCGCGTATTTACAGGGAAATGCCGCTGAATTCGATTTGGGAGGGCTCAGGCAATGTCATGTGTCTTGATGTTCTGCGTGCGTTGGGGAGAACGCCCGCTGCAATCGACATGCTTTTGGACGAGATGAATGAGCCTTCCAAGGCCGACCAGCGGCTTTGCGCGCACGTTCTGAAACTGCACGAGAGATCGAAGCAACTCGACGAGTTTCAGGCGCGTTCGTTCGTCAGTGATCTGGTCGTTGGGTTACAGGCTGCATTGTTGATCCGCCATGCGACGACGGATGTAGCGGACGCGTTTTGCGCCACGCGATTATCGGGCGATGGCGGAGCATTCGGGCTTCTTCCAGGAGGCACGAACGCGCGAGCGATCATCGACCGCGCCGCTCCAACGTTGAATTGATACCTTTGGACAAGACCCCGCGGTCAGCTGGCTTTGGGGTCGGAAGGCGCAGGCGCCGGCGGCACTTTCTGAGGATCGGCGGCGGGGCCAGCTGCGTTCGCCAGTTCGGGAAGCATTTTCGCCAACGCGGCGAGAATTGAATCCACCGGAATGCCAAGCGTCTTGGCGATCTGCTGAACGTGTTCGTCGCCGAGCGCGGCTTGGATCTGCTCAGGTGTGATCGGCAGATTGCTCTTGTTCTTGTCGAGCCACGAAGACACTTGCGATCCAAAGCCTGCGTCCTGGAGCTTGGTGAGGATCGCTTGCAGACCTTCGGTTCCGAGGACACCCTTCAGAAGATCCGGCAAGGCTCCTTCCTCGGCCTGACCGACAATTTTGCCCACGACCCCCTTGAGTGTATCGCTCCAGCTCATGCTCTGCCCTTCTCTGTTCGGCTCGTCATCAGCGTGATTGCTTTTGACCGGCATCTAGGGCGACCGCGGCGTGCGGGCGTCACCCATGTTGCACGAAACTCAGCCAGTGAGTGGGCAGAGTCCGCGCGAAATCGGGTGGAGAGATACTAGGCTTCAGCGACAACGCCGTAAATGCGGGCCGGTGAATCTAGGTTTTGGCTAACTGCATAGGTGGGTCACGCTCGGCGCGTTTCATGCAATCGCCACATGATGATCAAAGTTCAAGGCTAACAGGCGCTTATGTTCATTCGAAAAATCCGTTTTATCTGCGATCGCGGCGTCACGCGTGCGAGTATTGCCAGTCTGGCGGTTCTTTTCTGCGTCGCGTCCGGCGTCCGGGCCGAGGATTGTGTTGACGTTCAGTCGAGCACAGCAGAGCCCGACTTCATGGGCTGCGATCAAGAGATCCAGTTCGACTTGGATGCGGCGCTTGCAGAACAGAGCGTACCTGCCGCAACGGCAGCTCCGACGGATGGGTTGCCGTGGATCGCGCTGAGCAAAGGTACCGTGCCCTCGAAGTTCAACGCCAACGACGGCAGTGTGTCGGTGCGCACGAGCTTGGGTACATTGCGTGATTACAATTCGCAGACGGTATCCGTGCAGAGACCTGAATATGCCGTCGCCGATCCCTACACGATCAAGCTGCCGAAGGCTGCATCCGCGCCAACCACTCCGGTCGACGTTTGGAGCAACATCGATCTGAACGGCTTGAACGGTTCTTCCGGTCAGTCGAGCCGCGTCGGCTTTGGAGCAGATTATAAGATCAGTCGAAAGGCGAGCGTTGGGCTTTCGCTCGAACGAGGTGACGCGCGGTCGTCTTCGACATCGGGTGTGGCGCAAGATCAAAAGGCGGCCGCGTACGTGACGCTGCAAGCGGCGCCGATGTTCTCTATCGACGCGCGCACTGAATGGGAAGCTAACGGCGGTTCTGCCTCAAGTACGGGGACGTCCGACAAGAGCGCGATCATTCTCGCGCCGAAGGTCAATCATTCCTTCTCCCTCGAAGGGGGTACGACGCTCGAGCCGTTCGTCACCTACAAGCGGGCATTCGATTTGTCGACGAGCCGCAAAGAGGCGGCGGATACGTCCTTCGACACAACGTCAGCGGGCGCGGGCGTTACCTACACGAAGCCCGACGCCTATTCGCTGAGCGTGACAGCCGACGTCGACAATCTTGGCGCGTCAACCGAGCCGCAAAGCCTTAGCAGCAAATTTCAGCTGAGCGTGCCGCTCAGGTGACGGCGCGCCGTTTTTACAGCGGCCCCTTGAATACGAAAAACGCGCCGAGCGCGATGAAGGCGAAGCCGACGCCTTGGTTGATGGTGAGCTGTTCGCCAAGATAAGTCGCGGAAAAGATCGCGAATACGCTCAGCGTTATGACCTCTTGCATCGTCTTTAATTCAGCCGGCGAATAAACCGCGACGCCGTAGCGATTTGCCGGGACTGCCAGGCAGTATTCAAAAAAGGCAATTCCCCAACTGACGATTACGACGAGCCAAAGCGGCTTGTTGGTGAATTTGAGATGGCCGTACCAGGCGAATGTCATGAAGACGTTCGACATCGTCAGGAGGACGATGGGCAATACTGCTTTTGGGATCATGTGGCTTGAAGGTCCGATTTTGTTGTGCCGACAGTAACGCAGTCCTCGCAGAATTGTCCCTTACGGCCAAACGCAGAAGCGGAACCGGAAATCAACGAGATGCGTTCAGGAGACAGTTCAAACTGGCGAGGCTCGGATGTCCGAAAACATCAGAGAGACAGTTCCGAAGGTTTTAAAGACCCTTTGGGATCTTGAAAACGAATTACGTGACGCTGCGCGCAACAGTGTTGTTCTTCGACGCGAGGAGGCCAAGCAGCACTTGGCCGAAGCGCGGCAACATCTCGATGAACTTCTGAGCCTTGTTCGTTCGTCCGATGCGGCAAACGAGAGTGGCTCCGAACCGACAGCCGACTCCGGCATCCCACCGACAATTCAACATTGAGGAGATCACCATGGCACGCGACGTAATTCTTTGGCTGGCAGGCGTTCCGCTCGTCGTAATCATCGGGCTGCATCTGTTCGGCTTCTTGCACTAATCAAAACGCAAACCCAGAGCATCAGCTCTGGGTTTTCTGTTTCGATCCGGCGGTCGTGATCAGCCGGGGACGTCGGGATCTTCCTTTTGCGCCAGCATCACCGCGACATGGCGGTTCAAAGCATCAGCGGCAAGTGTTGGAACGAGTGCCGGTCCGATCGGACCTTGAGCGGCGTTGTATGCTGTTCGCATATCGCCTCCCTTTCCCCAGACGACCAGCGCATATCCGACAACGTCGCCGCCCAGACCGGCGACCGCTTCGGTGCATTTTTCAAATAAGTCTTCGCGGATCAGCTCTGCGTTTCTTTCGGATCGAGCGGCCTTTTCAGTCGCGAGTTTTACCAGGTTTGACATGTTCAAGCCAATTTGTGGGTGTCGAGCTTGGTAACGCGCGGGACGGGGTCCGGGTTCACCGCTGCATTGCGGCAAGCTATCCGGGGCTTGACTGTCGTAATTGGTTAGGCATGCTTGGTGTTGCCGCGAAACGGAGGCACCGGGATTGCCCGGTTGATTGTGAAGGTGTCGGCCGGACGACATCGCAACAATCGAGGTCGTCATGCTTTCCGGCCCCACAACGGGCGTGCATGCGCAACATAGGTGCAGTGCGCTTTCTCCTTCTTCCATCGCTTCCGAACAAACCTATTCGGGTACGCATACTTTTTTGCGGACGCCGCGCGTCGCTCGGGCGCGGGCGGGCGATTTCGCAGTTCTCGGGGTACCGCTCGACATTGCGACGTCGAACCGGCCTGGGGCGCGGATGGGCCCTGATGCGGTGAGGACCGCTTCCGCTCAACTCGCTGAGCTCAAGTCTTATCCTGGCGGTTTCGATCCGCTTTCGCATGTCCGGATCGTGGATCTCGGCGATGCGCTGCTCGACTTTGGATTTCCGCATACAATCCCCGCAGCGATCGAGGAGGCCGCGTTCGATGTCGTTTCTGCCGGTGCGTTTCTATGCGCGCTCGGTGGTGATCATTTCGTCAGCTATCCGCTGCTCAAAGCACACGCGCGAAAGTACGGGCCGCTGGCGCTCATCCATTTCGATGCGCATCCTGACACGTGGACGCCGCGCACCGGCCCCGGCGGTGAAGTCGAAATCAATCACGGCACGATGTTCGCGCAAGCTATTCGCGATGGTCTGATCGATCCGAGGCTATCGTCGCAGATCGGTATCCGGACGTGGGTCGATGATCCGATGGGGATGAACATTTTCGACAGCATGGCGGTTGCCGAGAAAGGCCCCGCTCAGATCATCGCCATGGTGAAAGCGCTTGCGGGGGATGCTCCGTGCTACCTGACAGTCGATATCGATTGTCTCGATCCGGCATTTGCGCCGGGTACGGGTACGCCGGTGATGGGCGGGCTGACGCCGCGAGAGCTGCTGGCGATGCTGCGCGGCCTCGATGGACTTCGGATCGTCGGATGCGACGTCGTTGAAGTCGCGCCTGCTTATGATCAGGCGGGCATCACGGCGCTTGCGGCGGCGACTGTGGTTTATGAGCAGGCTTGCCGTGTTGCGCGAATGAATGGCGCGCGATCGCTTTCCTATTCTTCCCGGATAGGACATGGGCAAAGAGCATCGTGACGTAACACCGGTCGCGATGCCCAAGGTCCAGTTCCCGCCGGAACAGCGGGAAGCATTCGGGTGAGGTTATTTCTTCCGGCAACAACTGCCCGAGACGGGCTTGCATCGCCAGAAGAGATGGAGACCTGCAATGACTGACTTTGTTGCGATCCACCGGAATGCTGCCCGCGCCGTATACGCGTCGATCGTAGCGCTCACCGGCGCCACGCTGATGGCGGGCAATGCCCATGCCGTCAGCCTGCGCGTGCAGATCGCGTGCGCGAGCGATTATTATGCGCACTGCAGCGCGTACAGCCCGAGCAGCCCGCAGGTGAGATCGTGCATGCGCGCGGTCGGCCTCAGTCTTTCGAAAGGCTGCGTCGATGCGTTGATCGCTGCGGGCGAAGTTTCTGTTGCAGAGGTTTCGCGCCGGCGCGGCGGTTCGATGACGGCTGCGAAGTAAGATTTCCGACGGGTTGGGGCGGCGTTAAACCTAATCTTAACCATAAAGGCCAAATCGTTAAGCGGTGTTCAATTGGCTTTGTGGGAAGTCATGCCGCTGCTTGATGTTTGGCGTGAGCCGGTGGCCGGTTCTCTTTCAATAGAAAATTATTTGTCGACTGCGCGGCCTGGGCTCCGTGGGGAGCAAAAGCTCGAAACGGTTCCACTCGAAGATTTACGTCCCACGCAAATGGCGGTCGGCATGCGGGCCGTCGCGGCCAAGCGTGAGAAAGTCGAGCGGCGCGTGCGGAGCCGGCGAAAGCTCAGACGCTATCTCGAAGCGCGTCCGATACCGGCTGTGCTTGGGCCGGGCGATGACTTCTTCATCATCGATCACCATCACCTGAGCCTCGCGCTGTTGAAGAGCGACGTGGAGGAAGCCTTCGTTGACGTGGTTGCCGATCTTTCGCTTCTTCCACGGAAGCAGTTCCTTCGCCGCATGACGACGCTCGGTCTGTTGCACGCTTATGATGGGCGTGGGCAGCCGGTCTGTCCGACCAAACTGCCCGAGTCGTTGAAAGATCTGCGCGCCGATCCTTATCGCGATCTCGCGTGGTCGGTTCGCGAGGCGGGCGGCTTCGCGAAGTCCGGCAAGCCGTTCGCAGAATTTCGCTGGGCCGATTTCTTCAGGACGCGCATTCCGCGATCGACCGTGCGGCGTGATTTCGAATATGCGCATGATCGCGCCATGTGGCTTGCCCGCTCGCAAGAGGCGACGCGGATGCCCGGATATATCGGGCGGTGATAGCGTCGCCTTCGTTTAGTGTTGCCGCGGTTGGCCGTTGAAAGTGAATTCAAACTCATCGTGCATGTTTTGCGCAGCTTGACGCCAATCGCCAGCTTGACCGTTTAGGGCAGCCTCGATTTCTGCTCTTGCCTGGTGGTCCTGCTGCTGATCGATCGCGGTAACGGGTTGCGCTGGAGCGCGTGCAGGAAGTGCGCAGAGCCGTCCTGCGAGGTCCTGCAGTTCGCCGAGGATCGCTTCGCGTCTCAATTCATGCTGAAGCGCGACGTTGCGAACATCGCGGAGCAACTGTTCGTCCACTCTGCGGATTGCGTCGGAGAGGGTCAGGACAAAGTCCTGTTCTGTGCGCGCATTTTCCGCAAGGCGAATGAGCATTTCTTCGACGTTTTTCGATAGTGCGGCCATTGTTCTTCTCCTCGCGGCTAGAGCGTCAATAGCGTGCGATTCTCATGGCTAAAAAGTGATGCCGTTATGCTCGGAAGATGCGGTAGGCGGCGCGTGAGTGAGGAAGTTTGGTGATCTGAATTATGGGTCAGGTGACACTATGGAATGAAAATCGGCGCGCTGCGTTTTTGTCCGCAACGCGCCGCCGGGTAGTGCCCTTAGTGACTTATGGTTTGAAAATCGTCAGTCCCGCGACGCCCGCGGAGAGGTTCAATCCCGTCTGTCCTTCGACACTCACGGGCTGCAAAATGATCGAGCTACCCGAGCCGCCGAGCAGCGCGTTGGCGTTGGCGCCAATTCCGACGGCCGCTCCGGCAGTGACGCCGCCGTAATTTCCTTCGAGTGCTTCGCTCGGGATGTTAGTCGTCGGTCCAAGCACTGTCCAAATCAGCGTGCTGTCGCCTTTGACGCCAATGTCGACGCCGACCTTGGTGATCGTTGCGGCGTAACGATAGGTGCGTCCGCTGATGGGGGTTTCAAAGTTGCAACGCAGGTTTTGCTTCGATCCGAAAATGAGCCCAACGCCGCCCTTGCCGTAACACGTCAGGGTGCCGATTGCGATTTTCGGCGTATCGGCCATTGCGGACGAGATCTGCGCAGCGGCTGCCGCGACGAGTGCTGCACATCCGGCTAATGCGCGGATGCTAATTCGTGAAATCATGTTCTTTCTCCTGACGTCGACTTTCGTGCGCGGTCACTTCCGGGCTCGTGCACGGCGAGCAAAACTCAGCACCTTTGTTGAGTTCCGACTTCGTGCAGCGGCGAGAATTAATGCCCCAAAACGACGGTTCGGTGGCAGTTGCCAATGGCCACAGGGTTAACTTGGGATGGTTGAAGGCGCCGTTCACTGCTGCCGATATCGTTCTCTCAGCTCTTTGGTGCGTTGGATCGTCTTTTCGGTCATGCATCCGAGGATTGCAGACGACGTTCCGCTGCCGCCTGACCACTCCTGCGCCACCAGCTCTTTGCAGTCGGCATCCCGGTACGCGACCCAGGCTCGTTGGGCCTTGCGCATCGCTTCTAAGAAGGAAGCTACGTCGTACGGTTTTTCCTGGTCGCCGCCCGTTCGGATGGAAGCAACCGCATTCGCGTATGCGGCATTGAGTGCCTTGTCTGCTGCTTGATAGTCTTTGTCAGCGCAGAAGTTCATTTCGACTGTTGAGACTGCATTGGCGCAATCGATCTCGGCGCGCGCGGGTCCGGTGGTCCATACATTTGCAAGGCCGAGATAGAGGAGAAGGCACGGTACGTGTGCTGCGCGGCGGATCATCGATCTGGACTCCAAGAGGCGCTGAGAATGACGTGCGCAAATTTCTACGCGGCGGACGCCGCCGCCGGTAGGCTTTATCCGGTATATTTCGGAATTGGGACGGAAGCATAATTTGCAGCATGATAGCGCCAGGTCTACCGCTTTGAGACAGGAAATGAGTCGCGATGCCATTCACGGCCTATAGCTACCGCGATGATCCGTCAGTTCCGAGTTTCGACGACACTCGGCCGTTGATCATTTTCGACGGACTTTGCGTTCTCTGTTCGAGTGGTGTGCAGTGGATGCTCGATCGTGACCCGGCTGGCCGGAGCCAATTTGCAGCGATCCAGGATCCGCTGCCGAAGGCCCTTTACGGGCATTACAATCTCGACGCAGACGCGTTCGACACCTTCATGGTTTTGCGCGATGGTTTGCCTTACACGAGGTGGGCTGGCGTGATGGCCGCGGCGCGGACCATGCCGCAACCGTGGCGAGGCCTGGGGTTCGTGGGCCGATTTATACCGGGCGTTATCGGGGACCGAATTTACGATTGGGTTCAACGCAACCGAATAAGCTGGTTCGGCCGGCGGGATGTGTGCCGGCGTCCGAGTACTGCCGAGGCGTCGAGATTTCTTGTCGTCTAGCTCGTGCTGACGGTGTGGCCCCGATGATGTCAGAAGCGGAGGATGCGATCGATGAGTTGGCTCAAAGATAACGATCCCATTCCGGGCGATCGACAATCCTGCGATGCGATCGAGCAGGTCATCGTGCCTCGCGCGCGTGATCTCGGCGGTTTCGAGGTGCGTCGCGCTCTGCCATCGGCGCAGCGGCAGATGATCGGGCCGTTCATTTTTTTCGATCAAATGGGACCAGCGCAATTTTTATCGGGACAAGGCATCGATGTGAGGCCGCATCCCCACATCGGACTCGCGACCGTCACCTATCTCTTTGAAGGCGAGATGATGCATCGGGACAGCCTCGGGTCATCTCTCGCGATCCGGCCGGGCGAGGTCAATCTGATGACGGCCGGACGTGGCATCGTTCATTCGGAGCGAACGGCTCCGGAGATGAGACTGTCCGGTCAGGATATGTTCGGAATCCAGGCGTGGATGGCGCTTCCGAAATCGCATGAAGAGAGCGCACCGGAATTTGCGCATCATGATGTGAGTGCGTTGCCGAGATTGGAGGGTGAGGGGAAACGCGTTCGGCTCATCGTCGGAAGCCTTTACGGTGAGACATCGCCGGCGGCATTTCCGCATGCCTGCTTCTATGCCGAGGCCGTTCTCGCGCCGGGTGCGGTGCTGCCTCTCGATCCGGATTATGAGGAACGCGCCGTGTATCTCGCCTCGGGTCGCATTGATATCGCCGGGCAGACTTTCGAGGGTGGTCAGCTTCTGTTTTTCAAGCCCGGTGATCGCATTTCAATTCTCGCGGAGACGAACGCGCGATTGATGTTGCTCGGTGGCGAACCGATGGACGGACCGCGTCACATCTGGTGGAATTTCGTATCGAGTTCGCAAGAGCGAATTGATAGCGCCAAAGAAGATTGGCGACAGGGCCGTTTTGCAATCGTGCCCGGCGATGAAACGGAATTTATTCCGTTGCCCGAGAACCGCTAATCCTGATTTCGTCTTTTGCGTGGCCTTGGCGACTCACCTTCGGAGAGCCGGCCGCCAAGGCCAAATTCCATTCAGTCCAATTCGCCTGGAGATTGTGCGCGCCGTACAGCTTCCGTTCAGTCAAGGGCTCCTAAACTTTCAAAAGCCGGAACCAGCAATTGGGAATTGCTGGGAGGCAATAAGCTTGGGAGACCGAAATGCGAAATCTACTTTTAGCGGTGGCGCTGGGACTCGGGATCGGCTTTGCCGCGACCGGAGCTCAGGCCGCTGCAATTGGCAGTGGCAATCTTGCTGCTGTTGAATCGGTTGCGAAGAGCGGCAACAGTGTCGTGGAGAAGACGCATTATCGCCGTTGGCGACATCGTCACCACTATTACGGACGCCCCTATTACCGTCCGTATTACGGGTATGGCTACTATCGTCCCTATCGCCACCACCGTTACTGGCGGCACCACCACCGCCGTCACTGGTAATTCGCTCAGCCGTATGAGGTTGAACGGAAATCGCTACAGGGGGCGGGGCTTAGCCTCGTCCTCTGTAAGGCTGCACGCCTTGGTCGGGTAGCCAGACGTCGTTGGGGAGCGTGCCCGTCTGCCAGAAGACGTCAATCGGGATACCGCCGCGCGGGTACCAGTAGCCGCCGATCCGCAGGAACTTCGGTTCGATGAGGCCGGCGATGCGTTTGCCGATCGCAACGGTGCAATCCTCGTGGAATGCGCCATGGTTGCGAAACGACGCCAGATAAAGCTTCAGAGATTTGCTTTCGAGCAGCCATTGGCCCGGCACGTAGTCGATGACGAGGTGCGCGAAATCGGGCTGACCCGTCACGGGGCAGAGTGACGTGAACTCGGGCGCGGTGAAGCGGGCCACATAATCTGTATCGGCGTGTGGGTTGGCGACGCGTTCAAGCTCGGCGGCTTCGGGGCTGTCCGGTATGCCGACTTGCTTGCCGAGTTGAGTTACGCCCGGCTTTCCCGCTGTCATCGCACGCTACTCCGCCGCCAGACGACGAGCGTCCGGGGAAGGGCCGCGATAGATACAACCTTCACTGCAGCTGTCGCGATGGACCTCGACTTGAACAAGGCCAGGTATGCGGTTCGACAGCCGGTTCCAAATCCACATCGAGATGCGTTCGAGCGTCGGCGCGGCGAGGCCGTCGATATCGTTGAGCATGCGATGGTCGAGCGCGTCTTCCGTCTCGCGGATTGCCGCTGCGAGTTCATCGAAATGGAAGATGTAGCCAGTCGCTTCGCTCGGCTCGCCTTCGACGACGATGCGCGCGCGGAACGAGTGACCGTGCACGCGCGCATTCGGTGTGCCGGGGGCTGCCGACGGCAGGAAATGGGCCGCCTCGAACCTGAATTCCTTGTAAATTTGCATGGCCGCTCAATAAGGGATTTCGACCTGAGGCGCCACCCCCGCCTCCGGGCTCAAACCGCGCCAAACGGGCGCGGAGGCGCGTTTCCGTTAAGGAATTCCCAGGATTTTATGGGTTTGTACGGATAAACGCCATGCCGGATTGGCTTTGCAGTAGGCGATGGCGGCCAGGGTGTTGGCGTGCTGCTCGGGTCCATCCATCGGCTGGAGGAAGCGTTCCTCGAAGTCGAGTTCAAGAAAGCGGGCCGGGTCGCTGCCTTCTTGCGGAAAGACGAGCTTGAGCTCGTTGCCGTGGCGCTGCTTCAGGTCTGCTCCGGCCTTCGGCGAGACACAGATCCAATCGATGGTGTCGAGCACAGGCAGGGTACCGTTGGTTTCGATGGCGATGCGAAAACCGCGGGCATGCAGGGCGTCGACCAGTTCCTGATCGACTTGCAGCATCGGCTCGCCGCCGGTCAGAACGATGAGTGCGGAGTGATTGGATTGTGGTGCGGCGGAGCGGCAGGCGTCTGCGAGAGCATCAGCCGTCTCGAAGCGGCCGCCACCTTCTCCGTCGATGCCGACAAAATCGGTGTCGCAAAACTGGCAGACAGCCTTGGCGCGGTCCTGTTCGCGGCCGCTCCAGAGGTTGCAGCCTGCAAAACGGCAAAATACGGCGGGCGTGCCGGCATTAGCGCCTTCGCCTTGAAGCGTGTAGAAAATCTCCTTGATCGCGTACATGCCGGATACCTACGAAGCGGGACGGCCAAGTCAAGTCCGACGGACGGCAATGGTGACCGGCGCGCGTTCATACCGCAATTTCAACCTCGTAATGGTCGCGTTCGCCGTCGTTCCTCCTCGCGATCAACGTTGCGAAACGCCTGAAATGGGATTTCACCATGCAGCCAAGCTCATCCGCGACCGACAATTTCGGCATCGTCGATCTCGAGACGCTGACCTCAATGAGCGGGCTGGAGTTTCTCAACGGAATGTTGCGGGGAGATCTGCCTGCGCCGCCGATAGCCAAGCTGCTTGGCTTCCAGATGACCGCGGTAGAGCAGGGGCGGACGGTGTTCATCTCCGAGCCGCGCGAAGACCACTACAACCCCATTCGAACGGTGCACGCGGGTTATACTGCGACGCTGCTCGATTCCTGCATGGCTTGCGCGGTGCTTTCGACGTTGCCCAAGGGCACGGGCTTCACGACGATGGAGTTCAAGGTTTCGCTGCTTCGGCCGATGACGAAAGACACAGGAACCGTGCGAGCCGAAGGTACGCTGCTCGCGCGCGGCCGGCGCGGCGCGACGGCGGAAGGGCGATTGACGGACAGCAAAGGCCGGCTGATCGCGCACGCAACGACGACGTGTCTGGTCTTTCCTTTTTAGGAACTGGTCATCCTCGGGCCACTGCCGAAGGTGGCAAAGTTTAATGTTCAGCCTCAGCGATATCGCCGGTTCGGGTATGCCATTCCGTCCAACCTTTGGCGCGAAGATCGCAGGCGGGGCACTTGCCGCAGCCGTAGCCCCACTCGTGGCGATGGGTTCTGTCTCCCATATAGCAGGTGTGGGTGTCTTCCAGAATGATTTTAATAAGCTCTTCGCCGCCGAGTTTCGAGGCGAGTTCCCACGTCGCGGCTTTGTCGATGAACATCAGCGGTGTTTCGATGGTGACGGGCGATGCCAATCCCAATGACAGGGCTTGGGCCATTGCCTGGATCGTGTCGTTCCGGCAATCCGGATAGCCGGAAAAATCCGTTTCGCACATGCCGCCGACGAGCGTGCCGATACCGCGCCGATAGCCGAGGGCTGCCGCGTAGGTGAGAAAGAGAAGATTGCGACCTGGGACGAAAGTCGTCGGCAAGCCGGTCGCCGCGAACGTGATTTCGGTCTCGCGCGTCAACGCCGTATCGCTGATGCTTTGGAGCGCGGGCAAGTCGAGGAGGGCATCGCCGCCCAAGCGATGTCCATAGGGGCCGAGGCGCGGAAGTTTCGAGCGAATGACGTCGCGCTGCTCGAGTTCAACACCGTGGCGCTGGCCATACCTGAATCCGACCGTCTCGACGCGGTCATAGCGGTCAAGCGCCCATGCCAGACATACAGTCGAGTCCTGGCCACCCGAAAAGAGAACTAGAGCAGAAGATTCCGGCACGGTGTGAACGTTCTTTCCTAAAATCACTGTTGATTCGGCTCATCGCGTGAACGAGCGCCCGGTCAGCGCCTTTTTAGCGCAACCCAGGCATCTTGGGCGGGTTTCTCCTCTATTGCAGGAACAAACTGACCCAATCCACTCGTCTCGAGCATGATCTGACCGATAGGGTAGGCGCAACCCCGCCCGCCGGGACTTTGCGGCACTGACAATAGGGTTTAATAACCGGGCGCCAAACTCCCCCCGGATGACCGTCCCACCATAAGAACCAACAGACCAGGAACGCCCATGACCGCCATTGTTGACATCATCGCCCGTGAAATCCTCGACAGCAGAGGTAATCCGACGGTCGAAGTGGATGTGCTCCTCGAAGACGGTTCTGAGGGCCGCGCTGCTGTTCCGTCCGGAGCATCGACGGGAGCTCACGAAGCAATCGAGCTTCGGGACGGCGATAAGGAGCGTTATCAGGGCAAGGGCGTGTGGAAGGCGGTCGATGCCGTCAACGGCGAGATTTTCGATGCGCTTTCCGGCATGGATGCGGAAGAGCAGCGCGGGATCGACGCCGCATTGCTCCAGCTCGACGGAACGGAGAACAAGAGCCGCCTCGGGGCGAACGCCATTCTTGGTGTCTCTCTGGCTGTCGCAAAGGCGGCTGCGAAATCAAACGATCTCCCGCTCTATCGTTATATCGGTGGCGTCAATGCGCACATTCTTCCCGTGCCGATGATGAACATCATCAACGGCGGTGCGCACGCCGACAATCCGATCGACATCCAAGAATTCATGATCATGCCCGTCGCGGCAGAGAGTTGCTCGGATGCCATCCGCGTCGGCGCGGAAATCTTCCACACGTTGAAGAAGAACCTCAAGGACGCCGGTCATAGCACTTCCGTCGGCGACGAGGGCGGCTTCGCGCCTAATCTCAAGAGCGCCGACGAAGCGTTGAGCTTCATCATGAAGTCGATCGAGAAGGCCGGATACAAGCCGGGTGAAGACGTGATGCTGGCGCTCGATTGCGCTTCGACCGAGTATTTCAAGGACGGAAAGTATCAGCTTGTTGGCGAAGGCAAGACGCTCGACAGCGCGGGCAACGCGAAATATCTCGAAGATCTCGTCAACCGGTATCCCATCATTTCGATCGAGGACGGGATGGCCGAGGACGACTGGGCCGGCTGGAAGCTGTTGACCGATCTGATCGGCAAGCGCGTTCAGCTCGTCGGTGATGATCTCTTCGTGACGAATACCGAACGCCTCGAAGAGGGTATCGAGAAGGGCATCGCGAACTCGATCCTTGTGAAGGTCAATCAGATCGGTTCGCTGTCCGAGACGCTTGATGCGGTGAGCATGGCGCAGCGCGCAGGCTATACCGCAGTCATGTCGCATCGTTCGGGTGAGACGGAAGATTCAACGATTGCCGATCTTGCCGTCGCGACGAACTGCGGACAGATCAAGACAGGATCGCTGTCACGTTCAGACCGCTTGGCGAAGTACAATCAGCTCATCCGCATTGAGGAAGAGCTTGGTGCGGTCGCTGTTTACGCGGGCCGGTCGATCTTGAAGCGTACGTCGAGATAAGACGAGTTCGGCCATCAGGGGCGTGCTGGCTGAAACGCCAGTAGAATGTGGCCTTTGTTGGAGGTTTTCTAACGCTACCTCGCGGTATTGTGACGCCGGAACGCCAGAGCGTTCCGTGCGTTCCGTTCGTATGAACGGGAGTGTTATGCGTCAGACAAAATCAGTAATTCTGGGCAGGGCTGATCGTGCCCGGAAGATTGACCGTTATCGGCGTCGCGCTTGGATGCAACGCCGCGTAACGCTGCGAAGCGTCGAGCTTCCCGTGGAGCCTCGACAAGTTCGAGAATACATTCCGGGCGAATATCCAGAGCCTCCGAAATCAAAAGCGGTGGCGCTGATCCGGCGCGGCATCGGATTGATGTCGGATCTGCTGGTCCTTCTTCTTTTCGCTCCGTTCTTTGCCGTGTGGCTTCTATACCGCGGCGCGATGCGGTTAATGCGCAAAGCAAACTGATCAGGAATGTGATCGCGAAGTGAGCTGCAGCAGCGGAACGCTGCAATCGCGGGTGCGTTCCAACCTCGCAAGTCAACAAGACAAAGAGGATGGAAACGCCATGAAGAAGATCATTGCGGCCTGTGCTATCGCGACTCTGTTTGGTATCGCCCCTGTGCTCGCAGCCGACTATTCGAGCGATAATAAGCCGGCTTCCGAGACAAGTTCTGGACCTGGCGTGAAGGGCGCGCCGGGTAGTAAGAACGGTCCCGCCATGGATGCTAACGGTCCAGCGGGGACCAGTGGCGCGAGCACCGGCGATCAGGGCATGTCCCCCTCTCAGGATGCGACCGGTGTGAAGGGTGCGCAAGACAGCACCAACGGTCCGTCCAACAAGAAGCCCGGCGATACTTCGAAGTAATCTGCTTCAAGGCCCCGATTTTCGGGGCCTTTTTTCTGATCGGCGCGGGGCCTCGCGTCTCCAAGTCTTAATCGATATTAACCAATAACTGGGGTGGCACGTCGTTTGCTCGTGATAGGCAACTGGCCCTTCGCCTGATGGGGCTGGATCATCGGTTTTTTCCTATCGAGATGCGGGCGGAGACAGACGTGTTTTTGGATAAACCCCACGCAGAGGCCGTTCGTGAACGGGCAGCTTCCTCACCGGCGCCGAGTGATTTCGATGTGGCAGCGGTTTTGGCAACTCTGTGGCGTCGTCGCTTTTTCCTGCTGATTTGCGGTGTGTTAGGCGCGGGGTTGGCCGTCACGGCTGCCAAGTTCGTTCCGCATCGGTATGTCGCGACAGCCGAACTGCTCGTTGATCCGCGCGACCTCCGTCTGCTCGACAAAGAGGTGATGCCGCGCGCCGGGGAGTCCGATTCCGGCATCACGGTCGTCGAGAGCCAAGTTCAGGTGCTCTCGTCGAACAGTGTTCTAAAACGAGCCATTGCAAAATTGGGGCTCCAGAATGATCCGGAATTCAACGGGACTGCGAGCAACGCTTTGTCGGCTGCGATTTCCCGTCTGACGGGGCAATCGAGTTCCGCGCAGACGGGCGATTTGGAATTGGCGGCCCTGCAGACGCTGCAGCAGCGGATCGGTGTCAAGCGTCCCGAGCGCACGTTTGTGATCGAGTTGTCCGTCAGCTCTAACGATCCGAATAAGTCGGTGCGCATCGGCGACGCCATCATTGCGGCCTATCTGGAAGATCAAGCGCAATACCGGTCATCCAGCAACGAGGGCGCGGCCGAGGCGCTCGATTCCGGCCTCAAGGCCATGCAGGACCAGGTCAACGCTGCGGAAGAAAAAATCGCGTCTTACAAAGCTGCGCATAATCTAGGACTTGCGAGCGGCAAGCTCGTCGTCGAACAGCAGCTCTCCGATGCGAATAATCAGCTCGCACTGGCCCGAGCCAATACCGACCGCATCAAGGCGCAGATCGACGATATCGAGAGATCGCGCGCCACGCCTGAATCCATGCCGGAAATCATGGCGTCGCAGACACTGATCAATCTGAAGAAGCAACTTGCTACCGTTTCCGCGGAACGGGCGAGATTTGGCGCTCAATTGATGCCGAAGCATCCCGTCATGGTGACGATGGCTCAGCAGGAGCGGGCGGTCAGGTCAGAGATGGATCGCGAGATCGCTCGCGTTCTGCAAAGCATCCGCCACGACTACGAACGAGCGAAAGCCAACGAGCAATCGCTGTTGGATTCGGTGGCGCGTCTCAATGGCCAGATGAACGAGGCCGCGAAGGCGCAAATCGAACTGCGCGAGTTGGAGCGCAACTTTGAGGTTACGCAGACGCTTTACCAGCAGTCGGTCGCGCGTTCGCGCGAGACGCGGGAGCAGTCCCGACTGAACACCACGAACGTGAGGATCATCTCTTCGGCGATGCCGCTGTCGGCGCGCGTGTTTCCGCCTCGCGGCGTCATTTTGGCCGCTCTCGGCTTCTTGATCGGGGTGGCCCTCGGCGCCGTGACTGCGGTGCTTCCGCTTGTTCGCGGCCTTATCGGATCGCATGTCCCCGTTGATGCTCCTGCTCCGCGGAGCGCAAGCGCGCGCACTGGCGGTCAGCCACAGCGTGAGAAAGTTGAAGGGACCGCGGGCGAGGCGTCTGCTGCGATTTCGCCAACGTTTTCTTCCGAACATCTAAGGCGGACGGTTGAAGCGCCCTCGAAAAATTCCACCAATGCGAATGTATCAGAAGGCAATTCGGTCACGAGCGAAACTGTTCATCCGAACGCTTTGGTCAGCTCGGTGGAGATTGTGCAGGCAGCTCATTTATCGGGGCGGAAGACGGCGGTCGACACAGCGGGGCCTCTCGCGCAAGCGGACGCCGAGGTATCGGAGGAGAGCGAGGTTATCCCGCTTGCATCGCGCCGGTTGGTCAGCGACATGCGCGCGGCATCTCGTGCGGCGCAGAGCATTTGGCTGCGTGAAGGAACTTCGGCGATGGGGTTGCTGGCACGCAGTGCCGCGAAGTCTTCCGATACGGCTTTCGCAGATCACATTCGATCGCTGCAAGCATACGTAAATGGCGGCGGTAATGGCGGTATCTCGGGCCGGATCGTTTGGTTCGTCGCCAATCATAGTGTGCCTATCAAGCCGGTCATCGCGCTGGCCTACGCTCACACAATCGCTGCGGAAGGCAAAAAGGTTTTGATCGTCGACGGTGATGTGCGGACACCAGGGCTCACGCGTTTGCTGGTTGCGGACGGTGAATTGACTGCGCGCGATGCGCAGGAGGCGAGGGGACGGATCAACAAGACGCGCGAGCCGAACCTCGACGTGCTGATCGTCAGCGATCCCCAGGCTTCTTCGCTCCTAGCCGCGCTTGAGGCGGCAAAAGAAATCTATGAAATTATCGTCGTCGATACGCGGGTTGAAGCGCTCTCTGCAGATCTCGGTGCGGCGAACTCCGTTCTCTTCGTTTCATCCAATCGTCCCAACGAATCGGTTTCGGATTTCGGCGTCGACGCTCTGACGAAAGACATTCCGCGGCTTTGCGGAACCATTCTGACCGCCAAGGGGCTTACGAGTTCGCATGCGGCAATCGCTGCACATGCCGTCTGAACTCAGCCGCCGGAAAGTGCTGACTTTGACGGCTGCCGCTGGCGTTTTGCTGGCTTCGAAGCGTGGCAGCGCAGACGAGCGATTGAAGTTCGACGTCGTCGGCAACGAGCTGCATTTTGGTGGCCGGCCGATCCGCTTGATGGGCGTCGGAGTTGGCGATCCGGTGTACGTTCGCAGCGGGCGGCCGCTTAGTGATTACGAAGTTCTGGTGCGGGACTGGCAGTGTTCAGCGGTTCGGATCAGCATTCATCCGGGACATTGGCGTCACGACCCAGACCATGCCTTTGCGCTGCTCGAGCGTGATGTTTCAGCAGCCCGCGCGGCGAGTCTTTTCGTCATCGTTGATTGGCACGCGATCGGTTTTCCAGGCCGCTATGCGGAGCCCGTGGATCCGAGTTGGGGTTTGCCTCTCGATGCCTTCGCTTCCGATGAAGCGTTGGCGCTCGATTTCTGGCGCAGAATATCCACGCGGTTTGGTGGGGACACAGGAATCCTTTTCGAACTCTGGAATGAGCCGGTTTATGACGGGAAGCTGTGGCGGAGCACGGGCGAGCATTGGCCATTCCTCAAGGCCCTTTGGATCCGTCTGATCGCTGAAATCAGATCGCGGTCGGATGCGATCATCATCGTAGCCGGTGGGCGATGGGCTCACGATCTCAAGGGCGTCGCGAATGATCTGATCGATGATCCGCGCGTCATCTATTCCTGGCATTGCTATCCCAATGAGGATCGGGGAGTCGCTTCGCGCTGGCTCGACAGTCTCGGCGGCCTTCCGGCTGTCAAACCGGTGGTCGTGACCGAATGGGGTTTCACCAGAGAGGGTGACGATGCGATCCGGGGAACGCCAGAAAACTTCGGCATTCCGTTCACCCGCGATGTTCTAGAGCCGCTCAAGCTCCACTCAATGGCATGGTGCTTCAGTTCGGGCGCGACACCGCGATTGCTCGCACCGGATGATGTAACGCCGTCTGAGTATGGTGCGTTCGTTAAAGACTATCTGGCACATTCATGGCGGCCTCAGACTTAACCCGAGGGTCGGCAGATATGATTTCGACGAAAGCGATAGGGCAACCCGGCGCGCAGAGCGAAAGCGATCTGGCAAGTGCGGTTCGTCCGTTCCTCTTGCTGATCGTGCTGCTCGTCTATTGGATTTCGTTCGAGCCGTTCCATGACCGTTCCGGCGCCGATCTTGCCGGTCCGCTCGGAGGCGGCAACATCGCCAATCAGATCGTATTCCCGTTGCTATTCGTGATTTTGGCCGGCTTCACGCTGGCGACGAAGCCGGCGCATTTTCGCAATGTTGCCGCGTTGCCGTTCGTTGCGTTCATGATTTGGCTGCTGATCACGAATGTCGTTTCGGCCGATCCGGCAACAGGCCTAAAGCGGGGTCTGTTCGAAATCATTTCCATGACGATTGCAGCGATGGCTGTCGGGCTGCCGCAAAGTCCCCGTCAGTTCGCCAATCAGTTGGCAATTGCAGCGCTCGCCGTCCTCGCCCTTTGTTACTTCGGCGTTGCGTTCTTGCCGTCGCTTTCAATCCATTCGACGGGCGACACCTTGGAGAAGGAACTCGCCGGAAATTGGCGCGGCTTTTTCAATCATAAGAATGAAGCCGGCGCGATGATGGTTGTGCTTATCTTCACCGGCTTGTTCATCAAAGATGCCGGGAAGAAATGGGCGGGCTGGCTGATCGTCGGCCTCGCATCGGTATTTCTTCTGTTCTCGGTATCGAAGACCTCGATTGCTCTCGTCCCGTTCACGCTTGCGCTGGCGGCATTGGTTTATCGGGCGCGTAGCGGTTGGCTAAGGGCAGTGCTCATCCTTCTGCCGCTCGTCCTTCTCAATGTGGCGACCGTCGGATCGAGTTGGCCAGGCCCTGTCCGGTCGCTCGTTGCGCTCGTTCTGCCGGATGCGAGCTTCACTGGACGGACAGATCTCTGGCGCTTCTCGATGGAGCAGACGGCCGAGCATCCGATCTTCGGATATGGGCTCACGGGCCCTTGGCGTACGAACGAACTCATGTACCGCGACAAGCTTCCCGCTGAGCCGGAGGATATCTCCGGGTGGGTGGAGGAACTCGGAACGGACTCCCACAACAGCTATCTTGAAGCCGCACTGCAGTTCGGCATCCCCGGCTTGGTATTGCTGCTGCTTGCCGTGATCTATCAGCCGATGCGCGACTTCGGAACGGCGCTCCGGGTTTCAAACAGTCCGGCGCTTGTCCGTTATTTCCTGAGACTATGGATTTACGTGCTTTACACAGCATCGCTGGAGACGGTGCTGGTCTCGCGCAACAATCCGGTCTGGTTCATGGCCCTGATGGCCATTGTCGGGATGCATTTGCTGGCGCGCTTCCCGGTCGCCGAAGAGGATCGCTCCTCCTAGGCGCGAACGCCGATGGCGGTGAGTGCTTCGTCCACAGCCAGACACTGAATTCCGCGGGCTTTCGCGGCCCTCACTGCCATATCGAGATGCGTGGGTGAGGCGCCGATCCAGCTTGGGTTCGGCGTGACGTCATGCGTATAGAAGATGACCCAGGCGTTCGTTGCGATTGCGTGATCGAGAATGGCGTTGATCGATTTCTCGGTGCTTGTGCGGTCGTAAAGCTCGACCGAGCGCAACATCGCGAGATCGATGAGGCCGGAGTTCAGTCCCGTGTAGATGCTGCGGCAGCTGGTGAACTGCGCGTCGAGCTGGAACTTCCGCGGAAAAGAAACATTGCCGAACGGATAAGCGAAATTCTTGCTGACTGCACTTCCGCCAACGTCACGCAGCGCCTCGAAGCATCGTTGTGTTTCGCGCGCGAGATCCGATTGCGTGAGGCTCTGAACCTTGACGTGACTGTAAGTGTGACAACCGATCTCGTGCCCTGAACGAGCCAGGTCCGCCACACCACGCATGTCGATGACGGTCCAATGCTCGTCTTGCGTTCCGCAGATTCCGGGCGCGACGTAGAAGGTTCCACGCACGCCATGCCGATCCAGAATGCGGGCGCCGTTCGTTCGCGCAGAATCTGGAACATCATCGAATGTGAAACTTACGATGGGGTGTGCATTTTTCGCGCGAACAGGCTTGGTCGGCACGATACGCGCGAGATAGCGCGAGCCACTTGCGCAAAGTCCTGTCAGTCGCTTCGGCGCCCGCTCTGAGCCTCTTGCGCCAACCCATTCACTGTTCGCCGTGATGCTGTTCATGGTCTCACCCGAGTTGCAGGTTGGCAATGAGGCAGCGGGCTGCTTGCCGCGCTGTATGTCGTTCGGCGGCGAGTTTCAGTAAAGGACGGTCTGTCGGCGTTATTAATGCCTGCTCGATCGCCTCTGAGAGCGCCTTTGAATTTCCCACCGGAACGAGACGGCCCAGCCGGCCGTCTTCCAAAACTTCGCGAGGCCCATACGGACAATCGGTGGAAACAACGGCGGTACCGCAGGCAAGTGCTTCAATCAGCACGTTGCCGAGCCCTTCAAACTTCGACGAACTGACGAGTACTTCTGCTTTGAGGAGCCATTCGAAGGGATCGTTCGTCGCGCCGGCCAGGGTGACGCTATCTTTGAGGCCGAGACGTGCGATGGCGTCTTCGAGCGCCGGGCGCATCGGACCCTCGCCAACGATGACGAGGTGAGCGGGGACGCGTGCGCTAAGAAGAGCGAACGCTTCGATCAAAGTCAGATGGTCTTTCTCCGGCGAAAGACGACCGATAGCAACGAGCAGGCCTTTTTCACGAGTTTCGTCGGTTGCTTCAGTGAGGGCCAAACGCTCGACCGTTTGCGGATCGATGACGGCGTTCGACCTCATTACGGTGATCCGCTCGGCCGGCACGCCGAAGTTCGAAATGAGATCGCGGCGGGCGCCGTCCGTCAGCGTGAGGACACGATCTGCCCGACTGTAGACGTATGCGGCGAGGCGGAACGCGAGGCGATTTTGAAAGTAGGGATCCAGTCTTTTCGCGATCGAAGGTGCTGTCACTTCTCGCAGCACGAGGCGGGGGCGGATTTTCGATGCCAGCAATCGGACCGCGGCGAAGGCCGCCAAATTGGCCGCTGCTTCGGAGCTCAGGAGCTCAGTTGGTCTCAGCTGACGTATCGCGTTGCTCAGAGCGCTGACTGCCGTTGCGAGGCGTTTCGCCGGAACGTGATGAATGGCCACGCCGTCGGTCACGAGGCGTCTCAGCCTACCTTCGGGAACGAGGGTCAGAATACTGACCTTCATGCCGGTCTCGGAGAGACTGTTTGCGAGCAGAATTGCGTCGCGCTGAGCGCCTCCGCCATCAAGGGCGCGAATGAAAAATGCGACGTGCGGCTGACGCGGCTCGGAGTCAGCACGAGCGATCCGGGCGATGTCCGACGCGCCGCCAATGTCTCTGTCGAGCTTGGCATGGAAAGTGGATTTCAGGTTTGTCTCGTGAAGCATCATGGGACCGACCCATGCCAAAAGCATGCCTAAATCGGCACCTATCCGCTGCCCTTCCGCGAAAGTGAAAATGACAACGCGTCCCAAAATCGAGCAATGCAGCCTGTGTAAGGCATTCCCGGAATGATTTTGCGCCACACCGCGATTTATATCGGGTCACGGGTGTTCGCAGCCGCGCTCAACCTGTTGTCGGTAGCGCTCTTCGCGCGCCTCGCGGGACCGGAGACGTTCGGCGCCTATCTGCTTTATCTCGCATCGGCCTACATCATTTACGGCTTCGCGATCCAATGGCTGCGGATGTCGTTCTTCGCAGTCTATACGGCGGATCACTCGCTCTCGATTGTTGGCACGTTCATTCGCACGATGTGCCTGTTCGTGTGCCTGGTCGTTCTCATCGCGGCGTTAACTGTTTGGGCAGGACTTTACAGCGCCGATGTCGTCGCCGGCACCATCATGCCGACAATTGGTCTCGCGGTATTCGAAACGTTCTACGAGATTTCGCGCGCGCGGCTGAAGGTGGAATTGGTCGGCTTAGCCGTGCTGCTCCGTGCGCTTTTCGTCCCGCTTGGTGGCGCTGCCGCATTCGCGTTAACGGGGACCGCGACAGGCCTCGCGGGAGGCGTTGCTGCCGCTCACATTTTGGCGGCCGTGCCGCTGATCCGTGAAGGATGGTCAGGGATTTGGGCGAAGTATTCGGCCGACGTCGCGCGTCAGTATCTAAAATATGGGTCTCCGTTGATCCTGGCTTTCGGCATCAACGCCGTCGGCCAAAGTGGCGATCGATTGCTGCTGGGAAGATTAGATAGCGTCGGTGCCGTCGGACCTTACGGCGCTGTCGGCGATCTCATTAAGCAAAGCCTGGTCGTGGTATCCGAGGCGGTCGCCGGATCGTACATGCCACATGCGAAGCGGGCCGCGAGCGACGGCGACAGCGCGCAAACCCGAGTCATCCTTACCGAGGCGTTCCGGGCATATGCCTTCATAACGGCATTCGGATCGGCGTTTATTCTGTGCTTTGCTCCGGACGTCGTGAAAATTTTGTTTGGCGCGCATTACGCGGACGCTGCGGGATCTCTCGTGCCGTACTTTACGCTGGCAACGGCATTTTACGTTTTCCGCGCGTTCTACTTCGGTCAGGCGATCTATTTTCTGGAAAGCTCATCTGCTGAACTCTATGCCTCGACAGCCACGGTGGCTGCGGGTGCGGTTGCGGCGCTGTTGCTCATTCCACTTTATGGGGCGACCGGCGCGGCGCTCGCGGTGCTCTCGGCTCAGGCTGCGGGCTGTTTTGTAGCTGCCTTGGCGGCTAGACGGTGGCGGGCTATGCCGCTTCCTGTTCTCGATCTTTGTGGAATAGCCGGCGTTGCGGCTATCGCTGCTTTCCTAGCTGATGCCGCTGCTCTCCTACCGGTTGGCTACGTGACTTTGGTTGTTATGAGGTTCGGTTTGATCAGCCTCGGAGCGTGCTTGATCATCAAGGCCTATGACATCTTCGGCCTTGGGATTTGGACCCAGAAGCTCACATTTCGGAAGCTCTCCGCTCTGCGGCTCGTTTAATCGGTTGTGGGCTCATCCGGCGCGGCGATATTCGGTGCCGGTGACCAGTTCAGCGTACGACTCGAGCATCCGGCTTCGTGAATATTTGGCGCGGATCGATTGCGTGAAATCGCGGATTGCGTCGCTTGTCCGGTTGAGTGCGCGCTGTTTCTCGATCGCTTCGGCGAGTGCCCGCGGATCATCGGTTCCGACGAATCCGACAAGCTGTTCGCCGCCGGTAGAGAGGACCTCGCGCAATACCGGAAGATCCGCGGCCACGATCGGAACGCCAGCCATCGCTGCTTCGACTGCCGCAAGCCCGAACGTTTCCCATTTGGAGGGAAACACGAACATGTCGACGGCGCCGAGCAGATCGCCCAGGGCATCGCGAGATACAACTCCGAGGAAGTGGATTCGATCTGCAACTCCAAGGGATCGTGCCAATTCTCTGAGGGAAGCTTCGTTTGGCCCGCCGCCGGCAAGGATGAGACGCGCGGCGCGAACATGCGGCAGTGCGCGAATGATCTGATCCTGACCTTTCTGATCGCAAAGCCTGCCAGCGTTGAGCAAAAGCAGGCCGTCGTCGGGGATGGCGTATCGAGCGAGGACGGCGGCACGGGGATAGCGCGCTACGGGCGCATCGAGTCCGTGGTCGATCCTGCGAAGGTATTTCCGGTAGGCGCGCGGATAATGGCCGAATGCGTGTTCTGTTGCCGCCGAGTTTGCGATGTTGACGCTGTAGAGCCCAGCTGAGCCCATAGCCGTGTCGATCGCGCGGACTGCGGGGTGAATTTCGCCGGGCATGGCGGTCTGATGTACGATGCGTTTCTTGCAGCCGACGATGGTACCCACGATGCCAACCAAGACGGAAGCCGTCGATTGATAGGCGATGAGCGTGTCGGGCCGCTTTCGTACAATCGCCGAGATGGCGCTAGCGATGCCGCGCAGCTTCTGTGCCGTGGTGGCACTGATATTCGGGTAGATGAACCGCGTCTCGACGTCGGCTCCGCTCTGCCGAAGGCCGTCAGAAATCATCTCCGCCAGCGCTTCGACGCCGCCGCCTTCGTTGCTATGGACGAGCTGCAACACGGAGGTTTTGCGCCGCTGGATGCCTGCAAAGTACCGGTTACGGGTTGGCGAATAAGCGCCCCCACCAGCTAGCTCGAGCCTCTCGGTTAGGGAAAGCTTGCGCGATGTCCCAAAATGAAACCGGTTCTTTTGCAACGGTGATGCTCCCTCAACCCGATGATCGTTTTCGGGCCTATGGCGCATGCCGTTGCAAACCTGCCGCCAGTTGGAGCTGATCTGTTCTGTGACGTTACTTTAGCGGCGATGATTTGGGCCCGCGAACGTCGGGGCGGACGATGCGGTCCTGATGACGATGTGAATTGGGCATTGGAACGGATTATCGGGCGCGGCCAATGGCCAAGAGCCAAGCGATCGATGTTGGCGTTGTCCTTGCTTTGAATGAAGAAAGCCCGCGATCGCGCGGGGCAACTCTTCGACGATCGCGTTTCGTTTTGGAACGGACCTGCCGAATTCGGGGCGGCACTAAATTATGAAGTCCAATCTCACTGTCTCACCGCGTCCGGGAACGACTTCCAGCAATCAAATTTCAGACGTCACGATCGTTGGCGCAGGCGCGGCGGGATCGATGGCCGCTATAGCGCTGGCGCGGCGGGGCGTGTCCGTCACGCTCGTCGATATGCGGGCCAAGCATCCTGCGGAATTTCGATGCGAAAAGATCGTCGATGAGCAGCTCGAATACGTCGAGCAGCTCGGTCTTCTCGATGTCTTTGAGCGGATCGGGACCAGAGTCGATCAGATGCTGGTCGTCCGCTCCGGCAAGATTGAGGAACTGAAGACAACCACCGAAATTGGATTCAGCTATCAGGACCTTGTCAATTCATTGCGGGCAAGCCTGTCGGGACACGTGCGGTTTGTCAACGAGCGCGTTTCGGAGATCCGCAACAGCGAAGATACGCAGACGATCGTGCTGGGGAGTGGCGAAGTTCTTTCGACGAGGCTTGTGGTATTGGCGACGGGGCTTGCACAAGGTGTCCGTCAAAACCTCGGCATTGGGCGTGACTGCGTCCATGATCAGCATTCGCTCTGCGTCGGCTTTTCGCTTCGTCCGAAAGATGGACACAAATTCAATTTTCCGGCGTTGACTTATTACAGCGAGTGTCTCGAGAGCCGGATCGCTTACATAACGCTCTTCCCGATGGGCGATATTATGCGGGCCAATCTCTTCACCTATCACGATTACAACGACCCGTTCGTCGCGGAGGTTCGGAACGATCCCGTTTCGGCGCTTTATCGCGCGCTGCCGGGTCTTGAGAAATATTTGGGGTCGTTCGAGAAGACCGATGACGTCCGCATACGAATGGCGGATCTCGACAAGGTGCGTAATTACCTGCAGCACGGAGTCGTTCTGATTGGCGACGCCTTTCAGACGTCATGTCCCGCGACCGGCACGGGATTAACGCGTTGCATGAATGACGTTCTCCGATTGTCGGAGCATATTGACGGCTGGCTCGCATCACCTCTGATGAGCAAAGGAAAGCTCGCGTCGTTCTACAATGATCCGTTGAAGACATCGCTCGATGCCCAAGCAACGCACGCGGCGAATTATGCGCGCCGGTTTGCGACGGATCGCAGCTTCAGCTGGGATCTCCGGCGCATCAAGACGGTTCTGCGATCGCGCTTCAACGTGATGGAGGCATCGTTTGCTTCGCTGTTCTGCTGACGGCTTTTCGCCGTCAGCTTACAGTCGATGGTAAGAGTGGGGATCGTCGAAAGCTAAGCTGCGCGGCCTTGAAACTTACCGGCAATCGAACGCGCGAAGGCCATGAGCCGCGGTTTCCGCGAGAGATAGGTGATGGCTTTTCTGCGAGCGATGAAGGGCGCACCCCGCCAACTCAGCTGAGCCGTCAGTTCGGCCATCGGGATGGGAGATACGCCAAACTCGCTTTTGTACCTGTTCGAACCGATCGATAGGTCAAAGGTTCGGCAGCCTTCCACATGAAGCGCTTCGAGGGCCTGATAGATGATCATCTTGCCCAGTCCGAGCGGCTTCCACGTAAGGTCCTGCGATTGGCTCATTCGTACGAGCGTGCAGTGGCCCTTGTTGTTGAGGGCGAGGAATGTCGCGACGATTTCGGTCTCAGCCATGAGAACGAACATGATCGCATGACCTGTGGTCAGTCCGCGCAAGAGCTGACGGCGATAGAGTTCCTGGTAGATCGGATTATCGAATACATGCTTGGCCCCGCGCGCAGCCAGCCGCGAACTTTGCTGGGTCTGCAACACGTCCAAAGCCGCAAGCGCCTCATCCGGCGTCGTGATTCGGTGAAGTTTGCCACCGTGTTCGTTGGCAAACTTGTTGGCGCGACGACGCAACTCTCTCCTGGCTGATTTGCTCAGCGTCGATAGATATGCTTCCCAATCCTCGCCGAGATCCACGATATGGCCGGTCAGATCGCTGCTTGCGACGCTCGAAAGCGTGGTCAGCGGGTTCATCGCGGATCCGAGTGATACCGGCATCTTGCGGAGCGTCAGTAGATCTGCGGGTGGTAGCGCCGCAAGAATGGCGGGCCAAATCTCTCGCTCAAACCGCCCATGGAAATTGTAGCCTGAGCGCAGAAGGGGTGCGTTGTAATCCGTCACCCAGAGATCTGCGAATTCAATGTGCTTGACGCCGTTTTCAGATCGCCGCACGAGCGGAATCATCATGAGGTCGCGGCCCGAGCTTTTCTCTACAACGGAAACGATGAGGGGTTCGACGGCGTCGGTGCTGCCAAGCGTCTCGTACCAATTTCCGATCCAATGCGCCGTTTGGAACGGTGATGCGTACGCCTCCAGCTCGAGCACCTGCCAGCGCTCGGAAATGGCGTCCCAAGATGAGGCGATTTCGACTGAAATGTCGGAAATGATGGTGGCGGGCAAAAGAGTAAATCCGAACCGAGGGAAAGATGCGCCCCGGCGAACCGAGGAACCTCAGACGATGCACGTTAGGTGCCAGTGCGTGCTGGGTGGAGAGGGGCCAAGGCCATTCGAAACTTTAGGTTCTGATGGCGGTAATATCCGGCCGCTCTAAACCGGCCTGCCTCGGCTACCGACGGATCTGCTGTGACGGCTCAGAACCTTGCGGCCGTCATTTATTGTCGGCGGCGGGTAAATTCACTTCGTGGTCGATATCGACCGTTGGGCATCCGCCTGCTCGAAGCAGGTCGTTCACTCTGTCGGCGTCGCGGTGGAGTTCGGAAATCTTAGCGACTTTGTCCGGATCGTCGCTTTTTTGCCCTTGGAGATGCTGGATCCAGCTGACGACGTTGTCGGAACCTGACTCGAGCGATTCTTTGAGTTGCCGTATTTGATCGATGTGCTGTTTGACGAAGGCCGTCGGCGCGGCGCAGGGATCGCTCGAAGCTGACGATGCAGGTGCCTTGTAATGCTTGGCCCAGCCGTTGCTGACGTCGCAGACGAGCCCTGAAATGAGGGCAGCCCCCGTGAGGGCAGCTAGTGCCAAACCTCTCGTCAGTTGGAGGATTCGCATCAAATTTCACGCCTGAGCATTCGTCTATGTGCGAGTCGCAGTGGGCAGACGCTAGCGTAAGTGAAAGAGGCGCGACATGCGGCTTCGACGATCTGCACAATGGACCCATCAATTCTGTGCAAATTCGACACGGTCGTGGCGGCTTCGGTGCAATGCGCGCAGATGAGCTTCGCCAATTTGCACGGGCATCGGAATTGAACTCAGAGGTGCTGATGGTCCGAGAACGTTGTTTTAGGCCAAGTGGCCTAGACGGCTTGGCTGTCATCGCGAATCGGATTGCGCCTTTCTGTGGCTCGTAAGTTGGCCGGCGCTTCGAAAACGCTGTTTCCGTGATCGTAGTCAGATTGGCACAAGGCCATCTCATGACATTGGGCGCTTGGAAATGAGCCGCTCGCAGCAACGTTCTGGACGTTCGCGCGGAATGAGGGATGTAAGCCCGCGTGACAAGTTACGACATGCTGAAGAGAGCGACTGCTGAGATCGCAGCCGAAAGCGAGCAGGCGCTCATCATCGGCAAGGCGCCGCTCGTGCGGCATCTGTATGAGGGGCGAGATATCTCGGCCATATGGAACGGGCTGATGGAGCGCGTTTCGGCCGACTCGCACGATGCTGCGGCGTTCCTGGATCTTTCAACGATTTTACGTACGTTGGGTCACGCCGATAAAGCGGCGCTCGCCGAGACGGCGGCTCTCGACATTCGCCGAACCTTCCACATCCGAAATGGGCGAGGCACGGGACCGAGAGTTCTGGTTTTCGTCACGGCCGGCGATTTCATGGCCAACACGCCGATCGAGTTTCTTTTGGAGAACTCGGACGCGAACGTTCTGCTGCATTATGTCGATGCTGCAACGACCGATCTGTCCAACGTTCCGCAACACGACGTAGCATTCGTCGCGATTGGTGAGTCGCCCGCGAACCGGCCGGTCCTTCAGACGCTGCAAGGGCTTTTGACCGGGTGGGCAGGGCCCGTCATGAATAATGCGCCTCTGCGGATCGCGGGTCTCACAAGGGATGGGGTGTCTGACACGTTTGCCGACGAGCCGATGATCTTGGCGCCTTCGACAGTGAGTGTGTCTCGTGCGACGCTCGCAAAGTTGGCGGCGAATGACCTTGCGCTTGGTTCGGTGATTGCCGGAGCAAACTATCCGATCATCGTGCGGCCGGTCGGTACGCATGCGGGCCATTCGATGGAGAAGATATCGAACGAAGCCGAGCTAGTTCGATACCTCGAGAGCCGGAGTGAGTCCGAATATTATCTCTCTCCTTTCGTCGATTACAGCGGGCCGGACGGCAAATTCCGCAAGCAGCGGATTGCATTCATTGACGGGAAGGCCTTTGCCAGTCATCTCGCCGTTTCCGATCATTGGATGGTGCACTACCTCAGTGCTGGCATGGCGAAGTATGCGGACCGGCGCGCCGAAGAAGCCGCGTGGATGCAGGATTTCGATTTCGACTTCGCCGTGCGGCACGCGGCGGCATTCGAAGCTTTGCATCGCCGATTGGGTTTGGACTATTTCGCCATCGATTGCGCGGAGCTTCCTGATGGGCGCCTGTTGCTCTTCGAAGCCGACGTCGCAATGATCGTTCACTCGATGGATTCAGACGTTACGTTTCCCTACAAGAAGCACGCGATGCGCAAGCTGTTCGATGCATTCGAGGATGCATTGCAACGGCGTATCGAACCGATGATCAGCGCGGCATGAGCGACTTTCACTTTCGGAGATTTTGATGGTCGCGACGCGACTCAATGTTCGCGAAGAGTTTGCGAACACCGGTTTGGATTGCCCTCCGGAGATTTACCGCGAGCAACCGCTTTCGTCAGTGTCACTGCTGCTAGCAAGCGGCGGTGATAGACGCATTTGGGCGGAAGCCTCCACAGGTCGCAACCGTTACGGAACGCTGGTAACGCCTGCCGTCGACGAAATATCTTTTTCGTCCACGACGGCGAGCAACATATCCGCAGCGGGTTTTGCCGCGGCCGACCACGCGCTGAAGCGGCTCGTCGGAACGGCTTCCATCACTGCGATTCATTATGATGATTGGTTTGACGAAGTTCGCGGCGGCGTGCGTCAGCTCCTCGGCGCGAGCGGGACGAAAGTCATATTGGCGGCGTCGGGAACGGACGCAGAAATACTGGCGCTCTCGCTCGTTGCGGCTTTATCGCCGCGGCCGATCACCAACATTTTCATCGCGCCAGATGAGACAGGAAACGGCATACCGCTTGCCGCTGCAGGACGTCATTTCTCAAATCTGACGGCGCTTGGCCGGATGGTCGATTCCGGCGAACTGCTTGAGGGCCTGTCGCCTGGCCGGATTGATGTTCGCACGGTTCCTATCCGAAATGATGCTGGCGCGCAGCGCCGTCCGGAGGCGATCGACTACGACGTCGCTGCTCTGGTCGAGCAGGAATTGAGACGAGGACGCGACGTTCTCGTGCACGTGCTCGATACGTCGAAGACGGGCTTGGAAGGCGTAACGCGCGCGACGGCCCGGCAGCTCGCCGCTGCTGCTCCCGGTCGCGTTCGGATCGTTATCGACGCTTGCCAGCTGCGTTGTCCGCTCAGTCAGCTGCAACGAGACCTCGCCGATGGTTTCCTCGTAGCGGTGACCGGTTCGAAGCTTGTAGCGGGTCCGCCGTTCGCGGGCGCTTTGCTCATCCCGGCAGCCATGGCGGATGAGATTGCTCAGTGCGGTGAGGTTCCGGCCGGTCTCGCCGAATATACGGCTGCACAGGACTGGCCAAAGTCACTTCGTGCACGCGACGACTTCAAGTTCAAATCCGAGATGAATATCGGGCTCAGCCTCAGGTGGGTCGCCGCGCTGGCGAATCTCGCGCCTTACGCGCGCGTCGATGAATTGGTTCAGGCTCGCATTAGGCGGCATTTCGTCAAAGCAGTGCTGGCCCGGGCGCGGGATGTGAAGGGCGTCGGGTTGCATCCTGATGACGACGGCGAATATCTGTCATCGCGTGGCATCGTTCCGCTGACGGTCCTCAACAGTCGCGGAGATTTCGCGAGGTTCGAGGAAGCGCAGAGCATCCAACAGGCCTTGAGGAGTTCTGCTGGCGGTCCCGTTTGCCATGTGGGCCAGGCGGTGCGCATCGGTCCTCGCGTTGCTCTCCGGATCGGTGCATCGGCGGTTGATATTGCTGGTGTTGCCGCTCGGATGGCCGAAGGCGTGCCGCTCGAGGATGCATGCAAGCCGATCGAGAACGACCTAGATGCGGTCTTCTCAAAGTGGTCGGGGATCGACCGGCATCTTGAAGGCTCATGATGTCCTGCGCCGACGCGAACGGCGTTAGTGATTCGGAGGGCGAAGACGTGGCATCCACGGGATCGCGCGATCTCGATCCTTCCGACTGGTCCGAATTTCGAAGGCTCGCGCATGCGGCTTTGGACGAGGTCATCTCAAATGTTGAGTCGATTCGAGAGAAGCCTGTCTGGCAGCAGCCGCCAGCCGAAACGCGGCAGCGTTTTGCGCGGTCGTTGCCTGTAGAGGCCCGCGAGCTGGGCGACGTACTTGATGACGTGCGTGCGCACGTCGTGCCGTTCGCCGCTGGTAATTTGCATCCGCGTTTCATGGGTTGGGCGCAGGGCGCCGGGACGCCATTCGGTATGGTCGCTGAAATGGTCGCCGCCGGGTTGAACATGAATTGCGGTGGCCGCGACCACATCGGCATCGAGGTCGAACGCCAGATCGTTCGTTGGATGAGTGAGGCCTTCGGCTATCCGGAAGGTGCCAGCGGATTGTTCCTTACGGGTTCGTCGATGGCGAACTTTCTCGCTGTCATCGTCGCCAAGACAAACGTGACGGGTGCGGAGAGCCGGGAAGCCGGATTGCAGCGCGCCGACCGCCAACTTGTCGCTTATACGTCCAGCGAGGCTCACAGCTGCGTTTCGCAGGCGATGCAACTGTCGGGTATCGGGTCAGCGCATTTAAGGAAGATAGACGCCGACACTCTGGGTCGAATGCGAGTCGATGCCTTGAAGGACAGCATCCGTGCCGACAAAGCAGCGGGTTTCCTTCCGTTTCTTATCGTTGGGACCGCCGGGACGGTGAACACCGGAGCGATTGATCTACTCTCGGAGATCGCGCAGATCGCACGCGAAGAAAATCTCTGGTTTCATGTCGATGGAGCGATTGGGGCGCTGTCGATTTTCTCGCGATCGCTCAAGCCCCTCACGGCCGGGATCGAGATGTCGGATTCCATCGCGCTCGATTTCCACAAGTGGGGACATGTTCCCTATGATGCCGGGTTTCTGTTGGTGAAAGACGGCGCGGCTCACAAGCAGGCATTCGCGTCGGCGGCTGCTTATCTGCAGCGGGCTGACCGTGGGCTCGCGGCGGGCGAGACTTGGCCATGCGATCTCGGCCCTGATCTCTCGCGCGGCTTCCGCGCATTCAAGACCTGGATGACGATCGAGACGCTCGGTACGGCGCGGATTGGCGACGCTATTCTCCACACGTGCGAGCTTGCGGGCTATCTCGCGGAGAAGGTGCGCGAGAGCGCCATCTTCGAGCTCAAGGCTCCGGTCGCTCTCAATATTGTCTGTTTCGGTGTGAAAGGAGCGAGCGGCGCAGTCAACCGGGATCTCGTCTTAGATCTTCAAGAATCCGGGATCGCGGCGCCTTCCTGGACGACGATCAACGGCGAGACGGTGATCCGCTGCGCCGTCTTCAATCATCGGACGACGCGGACCGATATCGATCTGTTCATGGACGCCATCAGCGCTTTGGCAAAGCGCGCTTAGAAACGGCTTTTAGCAGTTGCTACGCTCACCCGAACTTAGCGGCGGTGTCGGTGCCCTCTGGGTCCGTCCCAGCGGGCGCGCGCATAGACTTCGGGGGCACCGTAGCGCGGTCGCCAATTCGGAAATAGGCCGAAGTAGGGAAGCGGGTAAGGCGGCGCGTAGTAAACGCCGTTGGCTTCGTACAGGTCGTTGTACGGGGTTGCTATGAGCACGGGAGGAGGTAGCACCTCCAGCAAATAGGCGTCGTCCGTTGTCTCGTAACCGCCCCCGAAATCGGCCGCCGACGCGAACGATGAGGTGAAGCTCGCGGCCGCAAAGGCCGCCAGAGCGATAAGCGTCTTCATTGATGAAAATAGTCCCCGCTTAGCCATTCAATGGACGAGAGCAAATACAATCCAAGCGAATGTCATGAGACATATGACGAAGAGAGTCAGGCCTAGGTGCTTTTTCTCTCGGTCAGGATGGTATTTGAAATTCTGCTGGATCGTCATCGATGCTCACGCAACTCGTTTTAGCCGTCCGGAGGCTATCCTGCGGCCTGCGGTGTGATGATCCCGTTAAAAAAAGCTATGAAATTTTCTGAGAGAGCCCAGTCTCGCTCGGCAGAGACTTGGCCACCGTTACTTTCGATACTGCTCGTCGGTGACGTGCTCGAGCCAGTCGACGACTTTGCCATCCAGAGCTTCTTGAACGGCGATGTGGCTCATGCCGTTGGTCGGCGAGGCACCGTGCCAATGCTTCTCACCGGGTGAAAACCAGACCACATCACCCGGCCGGATTTCCTCGATCGTCCCGCCTTCTCGCTGCACCCATCCGAGGCCAGTCATCACGATCAGAGTTTGTCCGAGGGGGTGGGTGTGCCAGGCGGTGCGGGCGCCGGGTTCGAAGGTCACGAGGGCGCCAGCAACGCGCGCGGGCTCGACCGTTTGGATAAGCGGGTCGATCCTGGTGTGCCCGGTGAAGTACTCTGCTGGGCCCTTGGCGGACGGTAGGGCGCCGCTGCGCGTGATTTTCATAGCAATTCCTTTTCTAAGGCAGCCGGTATCATTGCTAAGCTGTGGTGGGAGCTCGGTGGTTCAATTTTATGACGCCGGCAGACCCTCCCGTTCGGGGCTAGGGTAGACGCGCTTTTGGTTTCGGAGCTGGATGTTTCCGCCCCAAGCGTCCTCAGGTGCGGTTCAACGTCTGGGCTTGGAAGACAACGCGGCGTGATCACCCGGCCTGGGCCGAGCGTTGTAAGGGCAGGATGATTGACAGAGGTCAGTCTATGCCGATGGGCTGGCCGCCCGAGCGCCGGCGCAGCGACTTCACGACGAAGCTCACCGCGATGGTGGCCGCAACGGGGATAAAGGCCGCAACCGCGATCTGCGGCAGCGAATTCAGCACAGCGTAAAAAGCGTAGCCCATAGTCATTCTCCGGAGGTCGGCATGGCAACGTCGAAAGACGCTGCATGTTCCGCCGCGTCGAAAATTTTCATCCGCAGGGTCGTCATGCCGTCGCCGGTTCGGAGAATGAACCAGTCCGATTAAAGGATCGTGACAGAGGGTGGCTTCATTGGATGGATAAGCCGGGAGATCCGTCACGGAACTCGTCCGTTATATTTGCCTGCGTGAGACGCACCGCGGCCGGGAACATCCGACCGCCGGGGGTGTTTGCCGGGAGTGAATAAGCGAGGACGTTTTTCGATGACCCCCAGCGAACAGAAAAAGCATCTCTATGACCTTCTCACGGGCTTCTCGACAGCCATGCTGGCGTCGCGCACGCCGGACAATTCCCTGCATGCCAGGCCGATGGCCGTCGCTGAACTGAAGCCAGACGCGGATGCGTATTTCGTGACGGACGGGAGGTCCCCCAAAGTCGCCGAAATTGAAGCTCATCCCGAGGTCTTGGTGACGTTCCAAAGCTCGTCGGAGTTTGCGACGTTGTACGGCACGGCGTCGGTGGTTCGTGACGGGGCGGTGGTCGAACGGGTTTGGAATGAGGCTTGGCGCGTCTGGTTTCCTGGCGGAAAAGATGACCCGAACCTGGTGCTGATCCACGTCTTACCGAAGTCGGCCGAATACTGGGACAACAGCAGTGCCGAAGGCATCAAATATCTTTTCGAAGGGCTGAAGGCCTACCTCAAGGGGGAGCGACCCCATCCGGACGATACCATCAACGCAAAGGTTACGCTTCGCTCGTGAATGGCACGACAGGTGGGTGAACGACCAATGATCGGCAAAAACGTGACGCGTACGTCGCAACCGGTCGGGCTCATCTTTCGGGTCGGCTTTGCTGAAGCTGCGCTTGCAAGATGCGGTTGAGATTTCCTCTGTCGCTGAATGCGGCGAATTCTCAACGATCCAAGCTTTCGGTTGCCGCTAGCTGCGAGCGGTACCATATGCAAATCTTCGGTCGAAGAGGAGGGAGAGTGGAGCGATTGTGATGCTCAAGGGTGCTTTGTTATTGATGGCTGCGATGGCTTTTGCGTCGCCTGCTGATGCGCAGGTTAGGGTCCGCGCCGATCCCTCGGCTATGGATCCTCCGATCGTCCGGATGCCTCCTGGCAGCAGCAATTTTTCCGGCCCTGATTCGTCTCCCGGGTCCCGATATCCCGGGCGATTGAGAAACTATAACAACCCGCGCGCTGAATATGGTTGGTTCAATCAGAAGCTACGCGCCCGCCGCCGGAAGTAGGCGAGCGGCCCCCTGCCTAATCTCAGTGAAATGGCGAGTAACGCCCGTTCAGGCCTAGAACGAGTTCAAGCTTCGTTGGACGGCTTGCGCTTCGCGTCGAGAACGTAGTTATGTTCTCGACGGCGTGGGAGGCGCAGCCAATTCTTATGGGTTCACGAAGGTTTAGCTTTGCAAGGGGCATTAACTTGCGCCTTCGCGATGTTCCGCGAAATCTGGCGCTACTGCTATGCGTCTTTACTGCATCGTTCGCCGGACCTGCAGATGCCCACAACTCACGGGCGCCGCTCAACACATCGGGTCTGCCCATCGCCAATCTGACGCACGGGCAGTTGCACGTGATGGATCGATACAGGAATGCGATCGTCGATCTCGCTGCGCGGCAGGTCAGTCCGGATGTCGAGACCCGAACGCTCTATAATTTTGTCAACCTCCAGTTCGCCTATTGCCTTTGGGGTCTGGTCCCCGGGGCTCTCACCAACGAAGACAATCCCTTCAATGGTTGTTCACACGCTTATCTTGCGGGAAGCAAAGCGCTGCTTGATCAGCTCCAGCGCTCCTCGGGGGATCCGGCGAAGGCAAATGAGCTAGCATCCCGAATTCAATCCGACATGCTGCGGGAGAACACGGCGCTCCAGATTTGCAGTAACGGCGCAGCGCCTCTCAATACGGGAGAGATCATTTTGCCCGAGTGGGCCGGTGTTCCGTTCAATCCCCTTAAGACGTTACTCATTTTCATCGGCATTTGCATATTGACAGGTCTCCTGCTGGCTGGCTTCAGGAAGAGCAATAAAGAAGCTGCTTAGAGCGCACCCATTCAGCGCTCGTTTTTAGCCTTTTTCCGTGTGCAGTGCCTCTCGCGCCAGATGGCGCTGGCCGTATCGCCCAGCTGTATTTGTATCTGAATGACATTTTCCCAAAAACATACGGGCAGCCGCTTTTGCCGCCTCAAATCAATAAGGAGAGCTTCGATGTTCAGGTCACACGATCTTGCAATCGCAGCTGTTGCTTTTTTTCTGTTTGCTATTCCTTCCGTCGCTCAAGCTCACGCACGGCTCGATAGCGCGAGCCCAGCGGCCGGCAGCACGGTCGCCGCGTCTCCGGGCCAAGTGACGCTGCATTTCACCGAGCAGCTAGAGCCCAAATTTAGTGGCGCGACAGTCCATAACTCGGCGGGCGCACGCGTGGACACAGGCAGCAGTGCATCGGGGAGTACTATGAGCGTCGGAGTCAAAGCGCTCGAGCCTGGAAGTTACTCAGTGAATTGGCACGCCTTATCGGTCGACACGCACAAGACGCAAGGAAGCTTCTCGTTCCAAGTTGGGAAATGATCCGAGGCGCTCAGTGGACACGACACTGATTTTCTGGCGAGCGTTGCATTTCGTTGCGACGATACAAGTCGCAGGCGTCCTGATTTTTCGTGCGTTCATTTTGAGCGGACGTTTGCCGGCTTCCTTGGGATATTCGCTGCGGTTGCTTTTCTGGTGCAGCCTTGCCGTTGCGTTTTTGTCGGGGGTGGCGTGGTTTTGCGCCGTCACCGCCGCGATAGACGATGCCTCATGGGTGTCGTCGATTATTGATGGCACCGGCTCGACGGTTCTCATGGATACGCAATTCGGCAACGCGTGGATCGTCCGATTTGTCGCCGGAGCATTGCTCGCCGCCGTGGTCCTCCTTTGGAAGGCGAATGGCTTTTTCGCCTTAACGATAGAACTGGTGTTGTCGGCAATATTCGCCGGCGGGCTGGCTTTTGCCGGACACGCCGCAAGCGGGCCCGGGATGAAAGGAGATGTTCACCTTGCGGCGGATGTCGTCCATATCTTTGCTGCAAGCGCCTGGCTCGGAGGCTTGCTGCCCTACGCGTTATATCTCTGGGCGCCGGCAGAAGATTGCCGCCCGGAAACGATCGCTGACATTGCTGTGATAACGAGGCGGTTTTCGAATCTGGGGATTGCCGCCGTCCTGACAATCGCCGCGAGCGGGCTCATCAATGCCTCGAACCTTGTCGGGAGTGCCGAGCTGCTAACGCATAGCGCCTATGGGCGGATGCTATCGATCAAGGTGGCGATTTTTCTCGTGATGGTGATGATTGCGACGCTGAACCGGTTCGCACTTACGCCGCGTCTCTCCGAGAGCGGCACAGTTGCGACGCTACGGCGGAACGCGTTGATAGAAGCGGCATTCGGACTGCTCATTTTATGCGTCGTCGCCGCTTTGGGAACGATGCCGCCCGCTTTGCTCGATCACATCGGCATGCACCACTGAAGTTTTGCATTTGGGCTGACTGGGTGCAACAATCGGGCATTCATTTTATATCTTTAGCGTTCTGTGTTCAGGAGTTTGCAGAATGGCTGATCGGATCCTCGTATTCTACGGATCGTATCGCAGCGATCGATTGGGCATCCGGCTTGCCAACTTCATCGTCTCAGAACTGCGCACTCGAGGCTCCGACGTGGAACTCATTGATGCCAAGGCGGTCGGCCTGCCGATGCTCGATCGGATGTACAAGGAATTTCCAGCTGGGACGGCGCCTCCCGCAATGGAAGCGCTGGCGACGAAGATAAAGGCCGCCCACGCTTTCATTTTTGTGACTGGCGAATACAATTGGGGGATGCAGCCGGGCCTCAAAAACCTCGCCGATCATTTTCTCGAGGAATGGTATTGGAGGCCCGCTGCGGTTGCGAGTTATTCTGCAGGAAGACTATCCGGCGCGCGATCGAGCTTTACGTGGCACGGCACTTTATCCGAGATGGGAATGGTCGTTGTTTCGAGTACACTCGCCGTCGGGCCAATCGCCCAAACGTTGGACGCGAACAGCAAGCCCACCGGGGAACTTGGAGCGTCGCTCAGCAAAGCCTTTCCGCGTTTTGCTGACGACCTTGCGTGGTGGACAGAAGCTGGAAGAAATCAACGCACCAAGAAACAACCTCCATACTGACGGGTTTCCGTAGGACGAGCTGAGGGTGATAAGGTGACCGAACCACAATCCATCATCGCCAGTCGCCACGACCAGATGTTTCCAATTCTAGGGCCGGAAGAAATCGATCGCGTGCGGCGGTTCGGCGAGATCAAGCGGTTCGAGGCCGGCGACGTCCTCGCGGAATCCGGAAAAGTTGGCGCGGGCTTTATCATCATCCTGAGCGGCAACGTCGAGGTCACGCAACGAGATCAGGCGGGACGTCGCAATCGCATCGTCACGCACGGGCCGGGCTCCTTCATGGGAGAGCTGGCCCAGCTTTCCGGCCGTCCTGCATTGGTGGACGCATATGCCAAGACCGCCGTCGAGGCGCTCGTGATTGCTCCGCAGAAGCTTCGTTCGTTGTTGATTGCGGAGGCTGATCTCGGCGAGCGGATCATGCGCGCGCTCATTTTGCGCCGCGTTGGTTTGCTCGAGACGGGCAGAGGTGGGCCAGTCATTGTCGGCGCCGCCGATAACAGCGATGTGCTGCGCCTTGAAAACTTTCTTTCCCGAAACGGGCATCCGCATCTCAGGCTCGACCCAGTAAGCGATCCTGATGCAAAGGCACTCATCGAGCGGCTTCACATCGAACCTGCTGCGCTTCCTATTGTTCTTTGTCCGGGCGGCCAGCTTCTTCAGAACCCGAGTGAGATGAAGCTTGCGCGGTGCATCGGCCTCGTCGGGCCCATTGATCCAGCACGGGTCTATGATGTTGCCATTGTCGGCGCGGGACCGGCCGGAATGGCGGCAGCTGTCTATGCTGCGTCTGAGGGACTATCCGTTCTGGTGCTCGATTGCCGATCATTCGGAGGGCAGGCAGGCGCCTCGGCGCGCATCGAGAACTATCTCGGTTTTCCAACCGGAATTACCGGGATGGCCCTGATGGCGCGAGCGTTCAATCAGGCGCAGAAGTTCGGCGCCGAATTTTCAATCCCAACACAGGTTGTCGGCTTGGAGACGCGCGAGGGTGGCGGATTCACTTTGCTGTTGGCCGATAATGAGCGCGTCAACACGCATTCTGTCGTCATAGCGAGCGGTGTCCGCTACCGGCGTCTTGGCATTGATAGAGTGAGCGAATTCGAAGGCAGCAGCGTTCATTATTGGGCCTCTCCGCTGGAGGGAAAGCTCTGCGCCCAGAATGAAGTCGTTCTCGTGGGTGCAGGCAATTCTGCGGGACAGGCCACGGTCTATTTGGCGAGCCAGGCCGCCAAAGTTTGGCTTCTCGCTCGTGGTGGCGATATCGCGTCGAGCATGTCGCAATACCTGGTGGACCGTATTCGGGGCCTCGCAAATGTCGAAGTCGTAACGGGGGCAGAGGTTACGAGCCTCGAAGGCGATGATGGCGTTCTCGATGCCATCAGTTGGCGCACCGCCTCAGGCGAGGTGGTTCGCCGGAACATTCGGCACCTGTTTCTTTTCATTGGGGCTGACCCCGAGACGGGTTGGCTTTCGGGATCTGGCGTAGGTCTCGACGCGAAAGGTTTCGTGTTGACCGGCACAGACGTGCGTGACGGATGCAATTCGTTGGAAACGAGTGTTCCAGGCGTCTTCGCAATCGGCGACGTTCGGGCAGGGTCGATCAAGCGCGTTGCGGCAGGCGTGGGTGAAGGTGCGCAAGTGGTTGCGGCCTTGCACGCGTTTCTTGCTTCGGCGAAGACCACAAGCGCGGCGATTTAGTGTCAATCGCGGACGGCCAGATTGGCGCATGAGTGGGCGCTATTCGTGCCCGACTCCGCCGCGTAAAAGGCCCAAAATCTCAATCCTGAACATTGCCGAGATCAATGGTGCAGTGCACGGCAAGTCGCCCGTTCGCGCAGGCACGCAATGATGCGCTGAGGTTCAATGAGCCTCAAGCGACTCGCTGATTTCCAATAGCAGCAGCTGCCGCGCGAGCTTTCTCGGCGCGTGCGGGTTGGTGATGATGAAAATCGGTGACGACGGCCGCTCGCTCTCTGCGAGGACCGGCCAGAGCCGTCCGGCCTGTACATCGGGCTCAGCAAATCTCTCGGGCAGGAAGCAAATGCCGACGTTCAACAAGGTCAACCGCTTTGCCGCATCGAGGTGTTCGGACAGCCCGGCAACTACGCGGCCAAGACCATGACGCGTTCTGAACTCGGTCAAAGCGTCCGACTCGTCGGCGCCCGTCAAAATGAAGGCTTCCGACGCGAGAGCGCCCGGATCGTCAAACGTCCGGCCGAAGAGGCGGTGCGACGGGCCTACGTACGGCCGGTGTACCTCGTCAAACAGAAAGTCGTATTTGAGATCGGCGCGCAGAGAACTCGCGGGCGCCACGCCGATGTCGATCTCGTCGCGCAGAAGCGCGCCAGCAACCGAGTCCCATGTCTTGATATCGATGATGATCTCGGCTTTCGGGTGACTGCCGTGGAAGCGCGAAATTGCGCTGTCGAGGCGGTCGCATACGAGACAGGAAACAACCTGAATAGAGACGCGTCCGGCGACCTCATCGCTGGCATTGGCGATCTTTTTGGGCAACCGCTGCACGAGCCCATTGAGCGATCCGCAGGTGTCGGCGACGAGCAGGCCTTCGTCCGTCAGCGCGAAGCCGCCAGGTCCCCGCTCGCAGAGTTTGACGCCAAGCTGCTGTTCGAGCCGTTTGAGCGCCAAGCTCAATGCGGGCTGCTTGCGGCCGAGCGTTCCGCTCGCGCGGCTGAGACCTTCGGACTGCACAATCGCGTGGAACGTCTTCAGAAGATTCCAGTCCAGGTTTCGCGAGAAGGAAGCAATGCCCTTGCCCATAGTCATGTCCTCATTCCGGAAAAACAAATTGATTGGCCGAGCGTGGCCAGCGTGGCCTAAGCACTGTGCGGGAAGGTGTGCGCGCAACCGCGAAACGGTGCGGGCCAGCCCATGATCTCAGTCGTCTTTGGCCTTGCCACCTCGGCAAGCCTCGGTCTTGCGGATTTCATGGCGCGCTTCAGCTCGCGCGCGCTCGGGGCGACATTGACGTACGCCGTTGTGCTGTTGATCGGCGTGATAACATCGTCAGCGTGGATCGCCGTCAGTGGCGAGAGACTCATCTGGACCTCTGGCGGATGTGGTCTTGCCATCGTGCACGGTTTAAGCGTCGCCGCAATGTGCATGCTTCTTTATGCGGGTTTGGCGCGCGGCCCGGTCGCGATCGTCGCCCCGATCGTTGCGGCGCATCCGGCCCTTGTACTCGTCGTCAACGTCGCTATGGGTCTTCGGCCTACCGTCTACCAGTGGGTCGCGATGGCCGTGATCATTTTCGGCGGCATTCTCATCGCGCGAAGCGCTGAAGGGCATCCGCAATTTGCGAAGACCGATGGCAAGGAGCTGCGCAAGACGATTGCCATCGCACTTGGCGCCTGTCTCGCCTACGTCGTCCTCGTCACGACGGGGCAGGCGTCGGCGCAGCGGATTGGCGAGCCGCAAACGTTGTGGCTTGGCCGCTTGAGTGGTTTTTTGTTGGTCGGCATCATACTTGCCGCGCAGCGCCGCAGCATAGCTATTCCGCGTAGCTGGATTCCGTTCGTCGGCGCTCAAGGTCTTCTCGACACGATCGGCTATATGGCATTTCTCGCGGGCTCGACGACTGCGAGCCCACACATCACAATGGTGGTCGCCTCGACGTTCAGTGTCGTCACTGTTGTTTTGGCTAGGTTCATTCTGAAAGAGCCCGTCAGCAACCAGCAGTGGCTCGCCGTCGCGATGATCGCGGTAGGGACGGCCGTTCTCTCCGGATCGGCCTAGCGCGCCTTACATTCACGTATTTTAACAAGGACCAAGCCCTCTTGGCAGGGCTGGTCCTGCTGTCTGCGCGCACCGGAAAAGGACGCTGACACTGTAAAAATGAAGCCATCCCTCGAAAGTTGCTTGGAGGGAACGAAAGTTTCGTGATAGTAGACTCGCCCGAAAGTGGAGACGCGAATATCGCCGCCAATACGGACAGCGGGCCGTCGCCTGCGCGGATTGAGTCGTGTTCTCGCGTCCTGAGGGGAGCATCAGAATGTCCGTCAAGTCCGACATCGAAATTGCCCGCGAAGCAAAGCTCAAACCTATTGCGGAGGTCGCAGCCAAGGTCGGTGTGCCATCGCACGCGCTCATTCCTTACGGATGGACCAAGGCAAAAATCTCGTTCGACTATCTGAAAGACATTGAAAGTTTCAGTGACGGCAAGGTCATCCTCGTCACCGCCATTAGCCCGACGCCGGCCGGCGAAGGCAAGACGACGACGACGGTCGGCTTGAGCGATGGCCTTAACTATATCGGCAAGAAGGCGATCGCGGCGCTGCGCGAACCCTCGCTAGGGCCCTGCTTCGGCGTGAAGGGCGGCGCGGCCGGCGGCGGCTACGCCCAGGTCGTGCCGATGGAAGACATCAATCTCCATTTCACCGGCGACTTCCACGCCATCACGAGCGCCCACAATCTGCTCTCGGCCTTGATCGACAACCACATCTACTGGGGCAACGCGCTCGGCATTGATCAGCGCCGCATCGGTTGGAAGCGCGTGCTCGACATGAACGATCGGGCGCTGCGCTCGATCGTCAATTCCTTGGGCGGCGTCTCGAACGGCTTTCCGCGCGAGGACGGCTTCGACATCACCGTCGCCTCGGAAGTCATGGCGATCCTCTGCCTGTCGAAGGATCTGAAAGATCTTGAAAACCGTCTCGGCAACATCATCGTCGCCTACACGCGCGATAAGAAGCCGATCCGCGCCCGCGATCTCAAGGCCGACGGCGCGATGACGGTGCTGCTGAAGGACGCCCTGCAGCCGAACCTGGTGCAGACGCTCGAGAACAACCCGGTCTTCATCCACGGCGGTCCGTTCGCGAACATCGCGCACGGCTGCAACTCGGTGCTGGCGACGAAGACGGCGATGAAGCTTGCCGATTACGTCGTCACCGAAGCCGGCTTCGGCGCCGATTTGGGTGCGGAGAAGTTCTTCGACATCAAGTGCCGCAAGGCCGGCATTTCGCCGTCCGCCGTCGTCATCGTCGCCACCGTGCGCGCGCTCAAGATGCACGGCGGCGTCGCCAAGGATGACCTCAAGCATGAGAACGCCGCGGCCGTCGCTAAGGGCTGCGAAAACCTGAAGCGCCACATCGAAAACGTGAACAAGTTCGGCGTGCCGGCCGTCGTCGCCGTCAACAAGTTCATCACCGACACCGACGCCGAGATCGCCGAGGTTCAGAAGGCGGCGGAAAGCATGGGCACGAAGGCGTTCCTGTGCACGCACTGGGCCGACGGCGGCAAGGGCACGGAGGCGCTCGCCAAGCACGTCGTCAACGTCATCGATGAAGGCAAGGCGAACTTCAAGCCACTCTATCCGGACGACATGAAACTGCGGGACAAGGTGAAGACGATCGCGACGGAAATCTATCGCGCCGCCGACATCTCGTGCGATGCGAGCGTTGAAACGCAGTTCAAGGATTTCGAGGCCGCGGGCTTCGGGCATTTCCCGGTCTGCATGGCAAAGACGCAGTATTCGTTCTCGACCGACCCGACGAAGCGCGGGGCCCCGACGGGCCACATCGTGCCCATTCGTGAGCTTCGGCTGTCCGCGGGCGCCGAGTTCATCGTCGTCGTCACCGGCGAGATCATGACGATGCCGGGCTTGCCGAAGGTGCCGTCGGCCGATTCCATCCGTCTCGACGACAAGGGCCAAATTCAGGGGCTGTTCTAGAACGTAAAGCGCACCGGCATTGCGCCGGTCACACAGGAACGTCTCGATCATTCTGTCGATGAGCTGCCGCGTTCCCATCGGAGCGCTGCAGCCTTTCAGAGAGTAACGCAATGACAGCCAAAATTATCGACGGTAAGGCCGTTGCAGCCGGTGTTCGTCGTGAGTGCCGACAACGGGTTGACGCTCTCAAAAAACAATTTGGTGTGTCGCCCGGCCTTGCCGTGATCATGGTCGGCGAAGACCCGGCTTCGGCCGTGTACGTGCGAAAGAAAATTCAAGCCTGCGCCGACGTCGGCATAGATTCTCGAAAGTTCCTGTTCCCTGCCGATGTCGATCAGTCAGTCGTCATCGAGAAAATTGCTGAACTTAGTGCCAACCCGTCGATCCACGGAATCCTGGTGCAGCTGCCGCTTCCGAAACATTTTGACGTCAAGACTGTGCTCGGCGCCATCGATCAGGGGAAGGATGTCGACGGTTTTCATCTCTACAACGTCGGCGGATTGGTCATCGGAGATACGGTGTTCCCACCCTGTACGCCGTACGGGGTGATGTTGCTTCTCGATCATGCGGGCGTGGATGTCGCCGGTCGCAACGCGGTGGTTGTCGGTGCCAGCAACATTGTCGGTAAGCCGATGGCGCTGATGTTGATGCAGCGGGAGGCAACGGTCTCGGTTTGCCACGCAAAGACTCGAGATCTGGCTCAGTTCACGATCCTTGCGGACATTCTGATCGTGGCGGCCGGGTATCCCAATCTGATCACGGCGCCGATGGTCAAGTCCGGTGCCGTCGTGATCGACGTCGGCATCAATCGCTTAGCGAACGGTCAACTGGTTGGGGACTGCGACTTTGAAGGTGTGAGCCGGCGCGCGTCCATGATCACGCCCGTTCCTGGCGGCGTCGGTCCGATGACGGTGACGATGCTGCTCGTCAACACGATCAACTCTGCCGAGCGCTCGCTGAATTCTATTGGCAATCGGCAAACGCTCATCAGCTCCGACTTCGTTGCTGCGTCCGAGCATTTAAGTTAAGCGCCATGGTGGAGGCATAAATCCTCTGCGCAGGCGCACAATTGATTGTGCGTTGCGTTTCGCGGTCGTTACGGGACTTGAGCTTCTTAGGTTGTGCTCGTGTATCCGTCACGCGATGGTATTAAGCGTTACATCCGTCTGCGCGTTATCGAACGTCAGCCTAAGCTTGCAACTCGCTGCTGAACTCACTTAACGTTCTCCCGGGAAGAGCTTCTTTCCGTGCGCGATCCCTTAAGAGTCAACACCGCGGTGCAACATGCCTTCGAACAGCATTCGCCACGATGATTTCATCAGGAATCTCGATTGGAACCTATTCAAGGTCTTCTGCATCATCGCCGAAACGGGCGGCGTCACAGCGGCGGCGGAGCTTTTGCGTCGCAAGCAACCCTCAATAAGTCTCGCGCTGCAGCGGCTCGAAGGTCACCTCAATGTGCGTCTGTGTGAACGAGGCCCGAGTGGTTTTGAGCTGACCGACGAGGGTCGGGCTCTTGCCGACACGTGCATGAAGCTGAAGGCGCTGGTCCGTGGAATTCCGGACGCAATGGCGAACACGCTCAACATCGTCAGCGGGCCTGTGCGCATCAAAATGATCAGCAATGTCGTCAGCGAAATTCTCGACGATGTAATCCTGTCATTTCACAGAAAGTGTCCGAATGCGGAATTGATCGTCGATGTTGCGAGCTGGTCGGATGTCATCAATTCTCTGCTTCGGCAGGAGATTGACATCGGTGTTGCACCTTCGCGAAGCAAACGCGCCGATCTCATCTATCATCCGTTGTTTCGCGAGACGCATCGTCCCTATTGTGGGCGAGGTCATCGTCTCTATGGTCAAAAACTTCTCGATCCTAGGGCGCTGGCGCAAGAGGCGTTCATCCTGACAGGCGCCGACGAGCCCGATCAACTTTCAGACTTCCGCTTGAAATACGGAATTGGGCAGAAGGTCTCTGGAATTTCCCAACATTTGGAGGAAGCGCGCCGACTGGCAATCCTCGGTGTCGGCGTGTGCTTTCTTCCCGAGGGCTACGCAGCGCCGGACGTTTCTTCCGGCCGATTATGGCCGTTGCTCGGAAAGCGCCATGCACCAGCCATGGAAATTTTCATCATTTCCAATCCAGACCGGCCTTTGCACCTCGCACACATCTTCTTCATCGAAGAGTTGAAAGCGACTATCTCCGAAGCGAAGCGGGTGCGCGGACACGTCTGCGCTGACGCCACAACGGAATAGCGACACCTCAAGATCATCTGCCGGATTTGAGGCGGTCGCGTCGCCGCGCATGGCCATCGCACGTTTGCGCAATCAATCAGAGAACTGTTTGTCGGGCGCGTTCGCGCCGCAGCATAGATGCTGTCAATGCTTCCCATTTCCATTTTGGGCGTTTTATTAGACGGCCGCGCCGCTACCCTCATGACGACAACTTAGAACGAGCAAAACGCTAGATTTTGCAGTCTTTGTCGGGAGGTAGAGCCTTGGAAGGTGCGATCACAAAATCGCGCGATGGTTCTCTCGTTTCGCTTGGAAATTTGCCAAGCGAGACCATGGAACCCGCGCCAATTTATATTCCGCCGAAAGAAAGATTTCTTGAGTTCAGAAGGCAGCCGAGTGCCCAGCGAGCTTCGGTGCTGGCGTTTGTTGGAGCGATGGCGTTCCTTGGTTTGTGGGAGCTCGGCCACTATCTGACGCCGGCATCAGCCCGCAAGTTTTTTCCCTCGATCGGTGAGGTGGGCTCCGCGCTTTACGTCTTGTTCGCCGAGCGTAACTTCCTCCACGACGTCTCGGTGAGTTGTTGGCGAATTTTCGTCAGCTTCCTGGCGGCTTCCGCGATCGCTGTGCCGATTGGCATTCTGATGGGAAGCTTCGGAAACATTCGCGCGCTCTTCAATCCGACATTGACAGCCTGGCGATATCTGCCGGCGGCGTCGTTCATTCCGCTGCTGCTCGTTTGGTTTGGACCCACTGACCAGGCAAAGATCGCGCTGCTCTTCATCGGCGTCATCTTCTTCCTCATCTCACTGGTTCTGGACAACACCACGGCCATCCAGAAGGAGTTTGTGGAAGCTGGATTGACGATGGGCGCATCGCGCCGCGTCATTCTGAGCGGAATCGTCGTCCCTGCGGCTCTTCCAGCGATCTTCGACTCCATGCGCAACATGATCGCGGTGAGCTGGACCTATCTTGTCATTGCGGAAATCGTTGGTGCCCAGGACGGGATCGGGGCCGTGATGATGCGTGCGGGACGTTTTCTCAACGTCGACGTGATCATGGCAGGCATTGTCACGATCGGTGCGTTGGGTCTGCTGACAGACCTCATTTTCCGGGGCATTTGCCGCGCGCTGTTCCCGTGGAACGTCGAGCGGAGGTCGTAAGATGAATATCGCCGCAAAGGATTTCAAGCCGGTGACAAACGTTCCCCCGCTCAAGGCAACCCGCATCAGCAAGGAGTATCTGGGCGGGTCGTTCAAGGCGCTCGACGACGTATCGTTCGAGCTGCAGGAAAATCAAATCACAGCCTTCGTTGGTCCGTCGGGCTGTGGAAAGACGACCATGCTGCGCATCATTGCAGGTCTTGAATATCCCACACGCGGACGGCTGGAAGTGTTCGGCAAGAACGTGCAGGGGCCGGGGCCTGATCGCGGGATGATTTTTCAGGCGTACACATCGTTTCCGTGGCTGACCGCCATGCAGAACGTCGAATACGGGATGAAAATTCTCAAGGTTCCGGCGGAAGAGCGGCGTGAACGCACGATGAATTTTCTCAAGCTCGTGCACCTCGAGAATTTTGCCGACGCCTATCCGCGTAGCTTGTCCGGAGGCATGAAGCAGCGTGTCGCTCTCGCACGAACACTGGCGCAAAATCCGGCGATCATCCTGATGGATGAACCGTTCGGCGCGTTGGACGCTCAGGTTCGTTGGGAAATGCAGGAACTCATGATCGAGTTGATCGAGCGTGAGAAGAAGACGGTCGTCGCAATCACACACGATATCGAGGAAGCGATCTATCTGGCCGATCGGATCATCTTCTTCAGTCGCCAGCCGGGCCGCATCAAAGCCGATATCCCACTCACGTTCAAAGGCGGGCGGCGCATCAAGCAGAAAGAGGAGCTGCTGGATCTGCCCGGATACGCGGAGCTCGAGCGTCAGCTGTTTGCGATGATGCGCGAGGAAATCAAATAGCCAATTCGCTTCGACGACACGAACCGAAGGATCGAAGATCGTTCAGGAGACGGCAAAAAATGAAAAAGAAGTCGTTCACGAACACGTTGCTTGCGCTCAGCTTGGTGGCGGTCTCGGCGCCGGTCACCGCACATCGAGTTAGCGCCGCCGAAAATGTCAGTGTCGCTATCATATCGTTTTCGCCCTATGCGCCATGGTACATCGTCAAGGCGAAGGGCCTCGCCAAGAATATCAATCTCGACGTCAAGATCATCGAGGGCATCACCGAAAAGAATGCCGCGATTACGTCGGGGCAGGTTCAATGCATGAACAACACCATGGACAGTATGGTGTTGGCGCGTGCCGGAGACCTTCCTGTAAAGGTCGTTGCGTTCTCGGATATGTCCTACGGCCTCGACAAGATGGTGGTGACGAAGGACATCAATTCCGTCGAGGACTTCAAGGGTAAGAAGTTCGGCGCCGACTACGGGTTCCTCAACCATATGTGGATGCTGCTCACGCTCAAGCGGGCGGGCATCGATGTGAAGGAGCTGCAGCACGCGGTCATGCTTCCGCAGGAGAGCGCGGCTGCGTTCGCGAGCGGCGGCATTGATATCGACGTCAATTACGATCCCTTTGCCTCCCAGTCGTTGAAGCGCGACGGGGCGAAGATCTTCAAATCGAGCCTTACAGACCGCACTTGGGAGCGCGGGCTCATTTCCGATGCCATCGCCTGCAACCAAGCGTGGCTTGCCGAGAAACCGGCGGTTGCCAAGGAACTGCTGCGTGCGTGGTTCGAAGCGGTCAATTGGTGGAAGGAGAATCCGGAGGAAGGTGATGCGATCGTCGCTGCCGGTCTTTCGTGGCCGGTGGCCGACGTGAAGCTCAACCAGTACGGCGCGATCATGCTCAACATCAATCAGAACTTGGGCGCGCTTGGCCTGGAGGGTGGAAAGCCTCTCTGCGAAAGCCTGCCCGCAGAAGCTCCTCGCGCTCCGGCCGACGTCAAGGGTTGGGGTTCACTGTTCAACGGGCCCGATTGCGTCGCAGGCTACGCGGAGTCGACCTGGGATCTGTTCAGCGAAACGTATTTCGTGGCCGGGGTTTCTCAAAAGAAAGTCAAATCGAACGAGGCGTTCGATACGTCGCTTCTTTCCGCGCTCGCCGCTGACGGCTTAGCGGCCAAATACTCTTCGAACAAATGGATCGGAAGACTCGGCCCGCAATAGCGGTCACCGGTCTCATGAACTCCCGCAATTCACTCGATATCTGACATTAGAGGTGACTTCGAAATGGTGCGCAGTCCTAAAGATCACGATCACGACTTTCCCCACGCCCATCGTCATGGCCATTCGCACGGCGTACGGCGCGAAGACACGCATGGTGCGAAGAGCATGGAGACATTGTCTCGCATCTCCCAGACCAAGCAGGACGAGGAAGTCGCTCGATCACTGCAATATGGGCTTGAAGCTGCTGACTCCGTCATCGACCGCAATATCTCGTTGTTCAGCCGTGGCCACCAGCCGGCGTTCGCGGGCATCAACACCTTCATGAAGGCGCCGTACTGCGAAGACATTCGGAAGATCGGCAACTACGAGGCGGCTTTTGTTGGCGCGCCATTCGACTCGGCGACGACCTACAGGCCCGGCACACGCTTTGGGCCGCAAGCTGTTCGCCGGATATCGGCACTTTACGACGGCTACTGGTTCGATGGCGGCGTCGACATCTATGAAGAACTCGATCTTTGCGATGCGGGGGACATCTTTGTCATTCCGGGCAATATCGAGAAGACGTTCGACCAGGTGACAAAGGCCGTTTCGCACATCTACACGTCGGGCGTTTTCCCAATCATCTGCGGCGGCGATCATAGCTTGGGCTTCCCCAACGTGCGGGGCATTGCTCCGCATATCGACGGCAACGTCGGCATCATTCACATCGACCGGCACATCGATATTCAAGAGAAGGATATGGATGAGCGCATGCACACGACGCCTTGGTTCTGGACGACGAACGAAGGGACGCACGCGTCGCATCGTGACCATAGCCACATGCACGATGTGGGCTTGCCGAACTGCCATCCGAAAAATCTCGTGCAGATCGGCATTGGCGGCTGGTACGGCAATCGCCCGGGAACGGCTGTCGCTAAGCGCCGTGGAACGAGCGTGCTGACGATGCACGACGTGCAGCATTTTGGTCCGAAGAAGGCTGCGGAAATCGCGCTCGAAATGGCATGGGAAGGCTGCAAGGCGGTCTACCTGTCATTCGATATCGACTCGATCGATCCGGGGTTTGCTCCCGGAACCGGTTCGCCCGAGCCCGGCGGTCTCCTGCCGCGCGAAGCATTCGAGATGATCCATACGATTGCAGCGGAAGGCCTATGCGGCATGGAAGTCGTCGAGGTGTCGCCGCCGTACGACGTCAACGACAACACGGCTCAGCTTGCATGCCGCGTCGTGCTCGATGTGCTTGGAACTCTGGTGGCGAACGGGAAGCTCGGCCATCGCAGCAGAGTCATGAAGTAGGAGAGCATTCGATGAGATTTTCACGCGCACAGCACGTTCTAAAAGCCCTCGGCGCAGGCTCGCTCCTGATGTTGGCGGCGGCGCTACCCGCTTCGGCTCACGTCGGGATTGGTGCCGTTCATACGTTCAGTCAGGGTTTTCTGCATCCGATGAGCGGCATTGACCACATCATCGCGATGGTGGCTGTGGGATTCTTTGCGTTCAACATGGGCGGGTCGGCACGGTGGCTTGTGCCTACGGCTTTCGTCGCCGCGATGATGTTTGGTGGTTTGCTCGGCTACGAGGGATGGCCCCTGCCGATGGTCGAACAAGGGATCGGCTTGTCCGTCGTTGCTTTGAGTGCGGCGGTGGCCATCGGCGTTCGGTTGCCGACTGTTGCGGCGATGGCTGTGGTTGGACTGTTCGCGGTTTTCCATGGTCATGCCCACGGGAACGAGGGAGCTGGACTGGGCTTCGCCTTTCTTCCCTATGCTGTCGGGTTCGTTGCCGCGACTTCGCTTCTGCACGTGACGGGAATGGTTTCGGCTCTCTACGTTGATCAGCTGAAACCATCTATGGCGCTGACGCTCAGGAGAGTGTCCGGTGTGATCGGCGGATTGGTGGGCTTGTCACTGCTTTTCGGCGTGATGTCCTGAGGCCGACTTTAAGAATGAGGCAAGTCTCGGCTGAGACTTGCCTCGTTTCGTATTTGGCGGGCACGCGCGTGTCCGGCGTACTATGCCGTCTGAGATTTTAGATACTTCGCGACAGCTGCTCCAATGTGCCGGCCCTGTATCGCGCATGAGCCACTTGCCTTGAGCGGATAAAGAACATTGCCCGCGGCGAAGACGCCGGCGACGTTCGTCAGTCCGTTGCCGTTGACTGCGATACCGCCGGTGAGGCTATCGACTTTGACAGGGCCGGTCGCGACCGCAGCGACTTCAGGGATCCAACCGGCGGTGAATACGACGCCATCACAGGCGATCGTTTCGGTTCCGCGCGGTCCATCGATGACGACGCCTGAAACGCGGTTGTTTCGCGCCTTGATCGCAGCGACGCGCGTGCCAAGGCGCACATCGATGCCCATAGCTCGGGCGAGCCATCCAACAGGACGGAAAGAGCCGATCCGCGGGCGGTCATCCACCATCATGCGCACTTTCAGTCCGGCATGACGTGCGGTCCAAATTGCCGAGAACGATACGTGCTCGGTGCCTACAACGACGATCGATTTCATTGCAGCGGGGAACGGGACCTTCCGCGCGACCATCTGCTGAAGCAACCCTGTGGTCAAAACGCCAGCTTCCGGTCGGTCTCCGGGCACCATTCTGTTGCCTCGGTTTGCCTCGCGGATGCCGGTGGCGAGAATGACGGCGCGGGGCCTGAGTATCCGATATCCGCATTCGGGCCCGGTGATCGAAACAGCGGGACCATTATCGAGGGCGGTCATGGTGGTGCTGCAGAGGATGCGCACGTTTTTGTCTTCGACGGCGCGGACGAGACGCGAGGAAAATTCAGGCCCAAATCGGGGAATTGCCGAATAGCCGATGCCGAAACCGGGATGCGCGCAGAAGCGCGGCAGGCCGCCGGGCGCGTCGTCGCGATCGATGACGAGGATGTCGTTCACGCCGCGTTTTATCAGTTCGGCGGCCGCGGCCAGACCTGCGGGTCCAGCTCCGACGATGAGTACCGCTGGATCACGCATCGCGTTTGACCTTGGCTTCGTCGAACATGACCTGTACGCGCGCGCCGCAATAGAATCCCTGGCAACGGCCAAACATTGCGCGCGTACGTCGCTTTAGAGCTTTGATCGATGCCGGTGGGACCGGTGAGTTGAGTGCGTCCCGTACTTCTCCGACGCTGATCCGTTCGCAATGGCAGAGCATATCCGCATACGCCGGATCGGTTGCGATCTTCTCCGGATCGGCCCACGGCCGAATGCTGGTCTCCGACAGATCCGGAACGCGTACGCCGCGCACGGTCTTGGTTGGCTGCTTATCGAAAACTTTCGGGAACACGAGAGACATCACATATTCGGCGATACCCAAGGCGCCTGAAAATCCTGTCGAGCGAATTCCTGCAACCGTCAGCCAGCGCTCACCGAACCGCGGGATGATTTGATAATCGCTGTGGTTCGTCGCAGGCCGCATGCCGGCATAGATCGTATTCACCGGCATGTCGCGCAGGGCGGGAACCATGTCGTCGATTGCTTGCCGTAACGCTCGGAGCCCCACTTCGGTGACTCCGCGGTCGTCGCGATCCTCGACCTCTTCCGCTGTCGGACCGACGAGTACGTTGCCGAATATCGTCGGCGATATCAGAATGCCGCGCGATGCCGGAGTCGGTGTCGGATACGCGATGATGTCGTGGATCGCGCGCGCCGGCTTGTCGAGCAGAATGTACTGACCGCGCCGCGGCCGCATCACGAAATCGGAATGGCCAACGAGGCCCTCGACTATATCTGCGCGGATGCCGCCTGCATTGATGACAAGACCTGCTTCGAGAACGTCGCCTCGGTCATTACGCAACCGCCAGCCATGAGCGTTTCGTTCGGCGCGCGAGACGCGCCACGGCCGCAAGAACGTTACGCCGTTGGTGACAGCCTCAAGAACATAGGCGTAAGGCGTCGAGAATGGATCGGCGATGATTTCATCCGGCATCCATTGCGCGCAAAGAACGCCAGGGCGGAACTGTGGCCAACGCCTCGCCACTTCATCGCCTTCGAGCAAGTGGACGTTGTGAAACCCTTCGCCGTGGGCCTCCTCGACAAGCTTCTCGACGGTCGCGCGCTGCTCGTCTGTCCAGGCCAGCATGATGGCGCCGGTCTTGCGCATCGGCAGGCCAAGTTGCGGCGCTTCCGTCATATAGCGTTGGTATCCGCGCACGACGAGATCGCGCTCGAGCGAGCCGGCAGGCGTGTCATGCCCCTCGGTCATCAGCGCGGAGTTGCCCTTGCTCGACTCATCGCCAAGATCGGTGTTGGCTTCGAGGAGAACGACTTTCAAATCGTAGCGGGATAGATCGCGGGCGATCGCCGAACCGACGACTCCCGCGCCAATGACCGCGATATCGAACTGTACACTCATGAAAATAGTCTCAGCATGCGGTCGAGGCAGTGCTTCGTGTACGCGACCATGTCGCCCTGCGGTCCGCCGTGACGGAGTTGGGCAAGGCACCACAGGGCCTCGCGTACGACGAGAGCTACGCGCTGCTGTTCGAGCACGTCGGCGCGATGAGGCCCGTACGCGGCAAGCAGCCTCTGTGTTGCGGACGGCGTAAGATCGCCATTGGCGATGACCGATGCGAGATCGATTTCGGGGACACCGCGCCCGGAATATTCCCAGTCGATCAGCATCAAACCGTTTGTGGTCCGCATCAAGTTTTCTGGGATGATGTCGGTGTGAACGAGGCTATCGCCATCGACATTTGGCTCACCCAACCGTCGGATGATCGTCTCACGCGGTATGGGCAGCTCGTCGTCTGGCGTCGTTTCGAGATAGCTACGGCAGATCGCAACGCCGCAGCGTGCCGTGATCGCACGAGGCGCGGGCCGTGAATGAAGGCGGCGAAGAACTGCGGCGATCGCGTCAATCGTTTCGCCGTCATGCATATCGGCAGCGCACAAGGTGGCGCCATCGACGAAGGTGGTGATCAGGATGCCGTTGTCGGCGTAATGAACGTCCGGCGAGACGCCTAAGTCGGCCGCGACTTTCGCACATGCCTGCTCGTTCGAGCGCGACACGTCGTGATGCGGCAAGTCAATTCCCATGCGGCCGAAATAGCGGTCATCGCCGTGGCGGATGATGAAATTTCGGTTGGTTCGGCCTTTCTCCAAAGGCACCAGGGTCGGCGTGCTGCGCCAGATCGGCAGCGCAGCGAGGGTTTCCTCCTCTGTCATCCTTTGACCGCTCCGAATGTCAGCCCGCGCGCCATGTAGCGCGATAGCGAGAACGTCAAAGCGAAGACCGGAATCAGGACAACGACGCCGAGCGCAAGTGCTGGTCCCCAGAGGATTCCGCGATGTGTCAGTGCCAAGCCGACGATTGGCGGCAGCGGCCGCAAGTCGCCACCGACGAGTGTATTGGCGATCATGAATTCGTTCCAACTGAAGATGAATACGAACACAGCGCAGCAAATCAGGCCCGGGACAGACAACGGAAGGATGGCGCGCCAAAGCACGCCAAACGGGCGGCAACCATCGACCGTCGCGGCCTCGTCAATCTCGCGCGGGATTTCCTCAACGAAAGATTTGAGAACGAGAATGGCGAAAGGCAGTTGGAACGCTGTGTTGAGGAGGATGAGCACCGTCAGCGTATTGTAGAGCCCGACCTGTCGCATCAAGATAAACAGCGGGACGACCGCTGCGATCGGGGGGATCATCTTGAGACTCAGGATCTCAAATGTGATCGCGTCTTTGCCTTTAATCGGAAATCGCGCAAGCCCATAGGCTGCAGGCAAAGCCAACAGAAGCGTGAGGGCCGTCGTTGCCACGCTGACGATGACGCTGTTCACCAGATGCCGTTCGACATTCCAATTGTCGAAAATGAAATGCCAATGCTCGAGCGTCGGCGTGAAAAACCATACGGGGTTTGGAGACAGGAGATCCGCTTGCGCCTTGAAGGCGCCGAGGATCATCCACGCCAGGGGGAACAGGAACAGCGCCACGATCATGATGTTCGCGACGAGATGCGCGGCTTCGAGCCAGCTCTTGCGACGGCTTTTATCCATTGGCCAGCACTCGCTTGAATGTGAATGCGCTGAACGCCGTGACCATCAGCAACACAAGGAACGACATCGCCGATGCCAGAGCCACGTTGAGGTTCACCAGTCCCTCGCGCTGAATGAGGAGCGTGATGAGATCCGTCGCGCGCGCGGGGCCGCCCTTCGTCAGAACGAAGACAGTGTCAAATGTCGCGATCGCAAACATCACGCGGAATGCCAGCGCCACCGCAATGATCCGGGACATTAGTGGCAGCGTGATGTGGATCAGCAAGTCGAATGACCGTGATCCGTCAACTTCAGCCGCTTCGAAGACCTCCTCCGGCAAACCCTCGAGCCCAGCGAGCAGAATCAGAAACATGAAAGGCGTCCATTGCCAGACGTCCATGATGATCACTGACACCATCGAAAGAATGGGATCCGCGAGCCAGAGAAGCGTACCGAAGCCCAACTGTTGGCCGATATAGGGGACGATTCCGAAGTCACTGTTGAGCATCAGCTTCCAGACCAGGCCGACGCTGACCGGCGTCGCCATCAACGGCAGCATGAGCAGAGCGCGCAGGATCGGATGCGTATGCCGCATCGATTTAAAGGACAGCGCGAGAGCGAAACCGATCAGGAATTCGAGCGAGATTGCAGCGACAAGAAAAATCAAAGTCAAAGCGAGCGAACTGCCGAACGCGCTGTTCGTCAGCACGCCTGCATATGTATCGAGCCCGACAAAACGCGTGATTGGGCTCGTCAGCCGCATGTTCGTTAGACTCGCATAGAGCGAGTACAACATCGGATAAATCAGGATGACGGTTAGAAACACACCAGCGGGGAGAAAAAACCAAAGGCCCTGACGAGCCGCCCGCGCATTAGGCCCCTTCATGCTTTTTCCTTCGATCGCGATAGAATTTTCACGCCGCTCTCCATGAGTGCCGAGGGGATTTCGGCGCGCGAGCAGCCGCACACCAGTTGATCGACCGCATACATCGCGACGCCGATGACTCGTTTGACGGACATGAGCTTTGCCTTGGTCGCTACTGCCGCAACGCGTTTCGATTGAGACGCCATTCTTCGGGCAAGAGCGGCATCCTCCGCATTCAGGAATGTCAGTCCCTGTTCGGGATGCAGGCCATCGGGCGAAATGATTGCGAGATCGGCGTTGATCTGGGCAGCCATGGCTTCAGCAAAAGGACCGGACGTCGCCAACGAGGTCTGACGCACAAATCCGCCGAGCAAACACGCAGTGATCGAGCGGCTCTCAGAGAGCTTGGCGGCGACGTTGACGGCCGGTGTCGCGACGAACAACTCTATCCCGCTCTCGACGATCAGTTTCGCAATCGCCATCACGGTCGAGCCGTCGTTCATGAACAACGTGCTTCCGGGCGTGAGCAGGGGAAGGATCGCTTCCGCGATTGCTTGCTTCTCTCCGGCGTCGATGGATTCGCGCTGCGCGAAATTTTGTTCGGCTTCGCGGAGAAGCGGTGCGACCGCGCCGCCGTGGCTCCGCTCAAGTTCATCATTGTCAGCAAGAGCTGCGAGATCTCGCCGAATTGTTGCAGGCGAGGCATTCAAAAGCGCGCACAGTTCTTCCACCGTCGCAGATTGCTGCGTGCGGAGGATGCGCCGGATTTCGGCCCGGCGCACGCCGGGGGCTCGCTTCGATTTTTGCATTGCCGCATTATAATCGATCAGGTGCGCACAAAACAATCACTATCAATCATATCATTTGCGTTTTGTGATCATTTCCTTTTACTGTCACGAAAGTGCAGGCCTGAAAAGGGGTGATGGGATGAGCTCTAGGAATTTGGCGAAGCATGCTGGCGCGGTGCTGTTGGGAAGCTCGGTGCTGGCTGCAGCTCTTGGCGGAACGCTTTCTGTCGCGAAAGCGGAAGAGCTCAGGATCATTGCCACTGGCGAGCCCTACGGTCTCGGCCTCAAGGCGGCTGCGAAGGTTTTCGAAACCAAGACCGGTATCAAAGTCACCGTCGACCAGTTCCCTTACTCGGATGCCTACAACAAAGAAGTTTTGCTCGGTACCGCTGGGTCCGACGAATACGACATGATGGTGTTGGACTGCATCTGGCTGCCAATTTTCGTGAAGAACAAGTGGGTTCAGCCGTTCGAGCCCCTCGAGGAGAAAGCCAAAGAGAAAGTCGAGTGGAACGCTTTCTTGCCGGGCATTGCGGATGCCTACGACGTCATTGACGGCAAGCGTTGGGCTGCGCCCGTCGATTTCTTCATTGAAGTGATGGGATACCGCACCGATCTTTTCGAGAAGGCCGGCCTGAAGGAGCCGCCGAAGACGTGGGATGAATTCAAGTCCTATGCAGAGAAGCTGAACGATCCCACCAACAACGTCTACGGCGTCGTGAGCATGCCGGGCGAGCAGGATGGCGGGTATTCCGAATGGACCGTTCGTCTCGCAAGTCTTCCGATGCCGCCGAATTCCACTCAGTTCGTCTGGGACAAGAATTTCAAGCCGATGCTGGAGAACGACGGCAACGGCAAGAAGGCGCTGGATCGCTATCTCGAAATCAGGCCTTTCACTGCGCCTGGCGCCAACGAGATGGGCTACGCCGAAGCCACCAATGCGTACATGCAGGGCAACGCTGCAATGTACATCAACTGGTTCGGATTCTTCCCCGATATCGAAAATCCAGAAACCAGCAAGGTTCTCGGCAAGGTCGCCTATGCGCTGCCTCCGCGTGAGACTCTCGACGGAAAGCGGACCGATTATATCGGCGGCTACCAGATCGCCATTGCAGCCAATGCGCCGAAGCCGGACGCTTCCTATCAGTTCATCGCGTTCGTCACGAGTGCCGAAGGCCAAGACATCATGCTTGAGGCCGGTGCCTCAGGGGCCTATCGCGCCGACATCTACAACACGGATAAATGGCTGAAGAAATTTCCGTTCCTGAAACCGGTCAAAGATACCGAAGTGCTTGTGCCGCTGACGTCTGGTCTTGCTGAGTATGTGGAGATGCAGCGGACCGTTTACGACCAAGTGTTTGCTGCTTGGGTCGGAAAATCCTCGTCCGGCGAAGCCATCACCACGGCCAACAAAAATCTCGACGAGCTGATGAAGTCGCTCGGTTATCAGAAGTAATGAAAGGGCCGGCTTCATGCCGGCCCACTCCACCATCAGTGAGACTTTAATGGCCGACGTTTCTCTACGCCGCGTATCCAAAAGCTTTGGTGCGACGGATGTTATTCCAGAGCTGGATCTTGTGATTCGCAGCGGCGAATTCACTGTCCTTCTCGGTCCCTCCGGTTGCGGCAAGACCACGCTGTTGCGCATGGTCGCCGGACTGGAGGATCCAAGTCACGGCGAAATTTTCATCGGTGATCGCGCGGTGACGAGCTTGCGTCCCAGCGAGCGCGACATCGCGATGGTCTTCCAGAGCTATGCTCTTTACCCGCATTTGACGGTCGGGGAAAATTTGGCCTTTCCTCTGCGGGTCAAAGGAATGCCCAAGGTCGAGCGCGAGCGGCAGGTGGCGCGGGTAAGCGGTTTGCTCGGGCTCGCGGACCTCCTCGATCGCAAGCCCAGGCAACTCTCCGGCGGACAGCGCCAGCGTGTGGCGCTTGGCCGGGCGATGGTGCGAGAGCCGGACGTCTTCCTGTTCGATGAGCCGCTGTCGAACCTCGACGCGAGCATGCGCGAGGAAATGCGGTCCGAGCTGATCCGTTTCCACGAACAGCAGAAGAAGACTGTGATCTATGTGACCCATGATCAGGTCGAGGCCATGACGATGGCCCAGCGCATCGTCATTATGCGCAAAGGCGTGATCCAGCAGATCGGCACGGCGCGCGAAGTTTATAAGACGCCTGCCAACACCTTTGTCGCCCGTTTCATCGGCAGTCCGGGCATGAATCTCCTGGACCTGAAACGTGACGGCGCGGGCATAACCGTTGGCGGTGCGCTGGCAGACGTCAGCGCCGGCTGCGTGTTGCCGACTAGTCCCAAATTCGTTCTTGGCTGCCGTCCGGAGGATATCCGACTGGAAGCCTCGGATGGTGAGGGCATTCGCTTTCCGGCGACCGTTGTCGCCCTGCAGCCGCTCGGCGCATCGCTTCTTGTCGATTTGGAAACGGTCGGAGGAAAGGTCCGCTTGGTCGCTGTCACGGCTTGGCGGGAGCCGATGCCGGAGCCGGGGAGCGTCATCTCGCTGTTCGCGCCTGCTTCCAGCATATCCATGTTCGATGCTGAGGCCGGTGCGCGGATGAGTGGGCAGAGGCCAGTGTGATTTAGGGTTGCTGGAAGTCTCGGCAGGTAGGAGAAACATAACGGGCTTTCGGCCCGTTTTTTTTTTACAACGAATATCTGCCGATAGACGCGACCGGGGGGCGCCACGCGTTCGGCTGCTCCTGGAATGTTCGGGCCTCTGGCGGAAGGGGTGGGATTCGAACCCACGGTGGACTTGCGCCCACGCCGGTTTTCAAGACCGGTGCCTTAAACCACTCGGCCACCCTTCCAAAGAAACATGCGAGATCAATGACGTCCGATTTGCATGCCGAACCAATAGTGATCGCCGGCGCCCTAAGGGTCCGGCGTTTTGGCCGAATGCGACCGTTTACTTGCTAACGAGTTCGCCGACAAGGCTTTGCGAGCGGTCAGCGGCGTCTTGCTGCATTTTAAAGATTCCGGAGCAGGCAGTGACGGGGGTTCACGCTGGGAGCAGCCAAGCGCTAGGCCCGCGGCCGTTACGACGCGCGTGTGAACTGCCCTATCGGGGCCTCATCTATTTCTTTCGGGGATCGTCTTTCGGATTGATGTAGGTCAGGTCGAACGGGCCGATGGCCGCGACCTGAAGGATCGTTTCCTGGTCTTCAGACCACACATAGTGGGCATGGTTGGCAGGCAGGAGGAGCAAGGCCCCGGCCTCGAGTACCTTCCCTTTCGACTTGTCGACCTTCTCACCCATGCCGCTGCCCATGGCGCCGGTGATGATCGAAACAGATTCGAAAACTGGATGGGTGTGAGGCGCGATGACCGAATGGGGCGGAAGCTTGACCCGTAGGATGAACAATCCGGGCTTCGACGGATCGCCGTAAAGAACCACGGTTCGGATGCCTTTCGGAAACGCTGCGTTGTCTTCAAACTTCACGTCGGCGGGGGTCAATTCCTTTGCATGATGCGTGGCCTCCTCCGCGAACGCAGAACTTGTAAACGCGATCAACGCGGCGGCCATCAGAGCTTTTGATATCATTCGTTCACTCCATTGCTGGCGGGATTTTCGTCAGAGGCGTTATGAAGCCTGCCGTAATCACGGGGGGGAATGCTCAGCGTTCGCCAGGAAAGTACGAAGCGCCCTGCCGGCGCGACAGGGCGGTTCACACGAGGATCGTTGGGCAAATTTCCTGGCCATCGGCTGTGCCTCTTCACAGCTTTGGCGGCGCCTTCTAGCTTGGCGGCAGTGAGGTGGCGTCATGGATCTTAAGTGGCTCTTGGTTCGACGGATCACGCTGGTGGCGCTCGCGTGCTTCCTCGCCGGGTCGGCATTCGTCCTTTACGAGACCGCGCGAGCGGCAAGGCAGCAGAACACGGAGCTTGCTGAACTCGTCGCTCGCCAACTCGAGCTACAGCTATCGCGCATTGATAGGTCGACGGACATTGCGAAGCGGTTTCCGGATTGGGACATCATCACCACGTACTCGTTGCGGCCGGGCCAATGCGTCGAATTGCGAGGTGACGATGGGACGACACAGCGTTCGAGCTGTGGCGGCATGAACACCGCATCCATCAGGACACCAGCGTGGTTCTTCGAGGCCTACCGGTTATTCATCAGCCCGAGTCTGGATGCTGTCAGGCCGATTTCCTATCGAGGCGCATCGCATGGCACGGTGGCCGCGTCTCTCGACCCTGCCGCAACAGCCGGGCAAGCGTGGGCTACGATCGCGCCGCTTCTGCTTTTATCGGCTGTGCTGATCGCAACGCTGTGTCTTGTCACATATCTCGTCGTCGCTCGAGCGCTTCTGCCAGCAAAGGAAATCCTTTCAGGGTTGAATCGTTTAGCAACCGGGGACCTTGCGTGCCGCTTGCCGGCGTTCCGTTTGGCCGAGTTCAATCGTATCAGCGAAGTCTTCAATGCGTTGACGGACGAACTCGGCAAAGTGACATCAGAGCGGGCCGAGCTTGCGCGTCGGCTTGTGGACAGCCAAGAGCAGGAGCGACGCCATATCGCGCGCGAGCTTCACGATGAGATTGGCCAGAAGCTTGCCGCGCTCAACGCTCTTGCTGCATCCATTCGTACCGGCGCGCAACGCGATGCACCGGGACTTGTCGGCGAGGCGAGGCAGCTCGAAGACATGGCTTCCGGCTCAATGAGATCGTTGCGCCGGACACTCACTTACCTCAGACCACAGGAGATAGACGACCTGGGTTTGATACAAAGCCTCAAAGAGCTGATCGATCAGCACAACAAGATCGCCCACGGAGTCACGAGATTTTCGTTCGAAACGACTGGCGATGTTGAGCAGCTACGCGCCGAGACCAGCGCTCACGTCTACCGGATCATTCAGGAAGCCCTGACCAACGCGTCGAAGCATGCCAATGCGCGCAATGTAACGGTGCTGTTAAACCAGCTTGCCGATGCGGAGCAGGAACGCGTCAGGCTTTCGGTCGTCGATGACGGAGCGGGTTCGCCGAGCGACGACAGAGTCTCGCTTGCGACGGGATGGGGCCTGATCGGCATGCGCGAACGCGTGGTGGCTCTCAGTGGAAAGTTTGCCGCTGGACCACTTCCCAGCGGCGGCTTCGGGCTGCACGTAGAATTCCCGACCGCGCAGAGGGAAGCCTGAGACATGGTCATCCGAGTCCTTCTGGTCGATGATCATGCCGTTGTCCGCGAGGGCTATCGGAGGCTGATCGAGAAGCATCAAGGCATCGAGATCATCGCCGAAGCGTATGACGCCGCATCGGGCTATGAGGCGTTCAAGAAAAGCAGTCCGGACGTCGCCGTCATCGATATTTCAATGCCCGGGCGGGGAGGGATCGATCTCGTTCGGCAGATACGGCAATTGGATTCCGCTGCTCGCGTGCTGATTTTCACGATGCATGCCAGCGCGAGCTATGCGCAGCAGGCCTTTCGCGCCGGGGCGCGAGGATACGTTACAAAAAGCAGTCCGCCAGACGTATTGGTGAGCGCAATCCGCGAAGTCTTCGCTGGACGCCCGGCACTTTGCGCTGAGATCAATCAAGCCATCGCCAAAAACACGCTCTGCGAGGAAGTGTCCGTTGTGGATCAGCTTTCGCCGCGGGAATTCGAAATCCTTCGTATGATCTTGGACGCCAAATCGGCCGACGAAATTGCGGCGGCCTTCAACCTCAGTCCGAAGACCGTCGCGAACTACCACTACCAAATCAAATCCAAGCTCGGCGTTCGGTCCGACATTGAGCTCGTCTATCTCTGCATGCGACGGGGTCTGGTTGCTTCCCTCGCAGAGCCTGGGGGCGTTTAGGTTGGGTGTTGGCGAGCCGCACCGTGAAGATGGATTGAAAGAGTGTTGGCGTTTGAGACGTAGAGGAGAACATTTTTAGACATTACCCAAACTATTATGCTTGTTTGCGATGAACCTACAGCTCTCGCCATTCACAAAATTCCTCATCTCCGAAATGGGCGGTCATCGTAATTTGACCCGGGAGATGGCATGTTGGATATTATGCAGCGATGCATTGGCCTGATGATAAGACGCAGGTCTGATGGGAATGACTGCCCGTTCCACTATTTTGGGCAGCCCCCCAACGTCACGCAGTGAAAACGGATGATGACGCTTGGTTGTCTTCCGTGAGCGCGACAGACATTAGAGAAACAGCTCTGCGATCATAAACACTGCTATCGGCACCTCGCCGGAGACAAGACTCCAAACTTCGATATCGATCCATAAAGACGACGCATCGGCCAACCTGCAGCCGGCTTATCCGTAGCTTCTAACAATCGCGATAGAAACAGGAGTTCAACATGTCGAGATGTATTGCGTACGGCTTTGCGGCATTCCTAACTGCCGCTCCATCACTCGCCATCGCGCAAACAGCCCAGCCAATGCAAGGGATGCCAATGCAAGAGATGCAGGGCATGCAGCCGATGCAACGGATGCAGGGAATGCAAGGGATGCAAAGAGGGCAAACCCAAGGCAGGGATGACGTCACCACTAATCGGATCGATATTGTGAGGACTGCCTTGCAGCTAAGGCCCGATCAAATGCAGTACTGGCCAGCAGTCGAGGACGCGATCCGTGCACGGGCGGAAGGACGCCGCGAAAGAATTGAGAACATGATGTCTCGCATGGAAGACGGTCAATTTGACCGGAACTTCGTGCAGGTCTTGCAAAATCGAGCTGATAATCTCATCGCTCGTGGCACCGAGCTCAAAAAGCTCGCTGACGCATGGCAGCCCCTTTATTCGACCATGGACGACGCTCAGAAGCGGCGGATGCGCGTGCTCGGCGTCCTCGTCCTTCATAGGATGAAGGAAGGCGTGGAAGCCCGGCGCGACCAGATGGAAGAAGAAGGTGGCGGAGCCATGATGGGCGCCGGTACAGGTGAGTCCGGCATGGGGCGTGAATAAGACCGCCTCGCGGAACGGAAAGCCGGTCGCAAAAAGATTTCCGGCTTTCCGGGCCGACTTATGAGGAGCAACGGGCCAACAATGATCGCCGGAGCCGCAATGAACCGCCTGCTGGGGCGTGCGGTGCCTGAGCGCTTAACCTGATCCTAAGCCGCATTTGACATCATTCCGGCAAGCTTCGGCCTACCTTTGCGTGCTTGATAGGCCGCGAGGGTGCGCTTGGGCGGGCGTAGCGTATCAAGTGAGTTTGCGTAATGGAGAGGCGTGTATTCGGCGCGTTGGCGGCGTGCCGGCTGGTGGTCGCTGTGAGTGCGGCTGCCCTTACAACTGCCTGCTCATCGAGCAACCCGTCGCCGGGTTCGCTCACAGGCGTCTCGCGCTCCGTCTTCTCGGAAGACGAATACGGCGTCAAAAGCAGCCCGCGGGTGGCTTCTTCCGATTACGTACCCAAGGGTGGCGGACACTTTAAACTTGGTTCGCCATACAAGGTGGCTGGGCGTTGGTATGTGCCCCGCGAAGATCCCAATTATCAAGAATACGGCGTAGCGTCGTGGTACGGCGCTGATTTCCATGGCCGCAAGACCGCGAATGGCGAAGTCTTCGACGCCAAGGCCCTGACCGCGGCGCATCCGACGCTGCCGCTACCGTGTTACGCCTACGTCACCAATCTCGAGAACGGGAAGACCGTGCTGGTCCGCGTCAACGATCGCGGGCCTTACGTGAACGACCGGCTCATCGATATGTCGTACGCGGCGGCGAAGCATCTCGGATACCTCGATAAGGGGCGGGCTCGCGTACGGGTTCGTTTTGCCGGTTTGGCGCCGCTCAACGGCGACGATACCCGCGAAAAACAGTATTTGGCGTCTCAAGAGGGTGGCCAGCGTCGGGATCAGTGGGCTCCGATGGAGCCTCAACGCGAATATGCTTCCGCCGAGACGAGGGCCATGGGGTTGCCAGCCGATTCGTCGGACCGCTGGTCGCCAACGACGTACCGGGCGGCGCTTGCAGGAAAAAGCGTTCGGCGGCCAGCGGCGGAGCGCCAAGATCGCCCGTTCGTGCAGACCGCAAGCTATGCGGAACCACAAACGGGAAGCGGGCGCATGGCGCTTTCTGCGCCGCCGGAACCCTTTGTGCCGCAGCGGTTCGCGGCGGCCTCGAGCGATTCCGGCCAAATGTACTCTGGCCGGATGGATACGAGCCGCATGAGCGCGGGCAGGGCGTACGTTCAGGTTGGCATTTTCCGGGATCGCTCGAACGCCGAGAGATTGCGGCGCGAACTTGGATCACTCGGACCCGTCGAAGTGGCGCCACTACAAGTCGGAGGCGCGTCGCAAGTCTACCGGGTGCGGGTCGGGCCGTTTTCTCAGGCCGATGCATCGCGCGCGCAGGTCCGAATTGCGACATATGGCGTGGCCAATACTGCGGTCGTCACCGATTAAGACCCAACCGCCGTTAACCCGGCGTTGACCATGTCACGATCGGACCGGATACTCCTATCTTCATGAGGGAGGGCGCTGCTGTTGAAGGCGGCGCTGGGCGAGCGTGGTCGGATCGATGTTGAGAACTCGCAGCATGTGGTTCGCCGTTGTGGCGATCGTGATGTCGCTTTTGGCACCGTGGGTCCCTGCCAACGCGGCAGAATCCGCTTTCGCGACGAAGGCGCCGCGCGCCGTCCTCATGGATGCGGAAACCGGCGCGATCTTATTCCAGCAGAATGCCGACGAGCTGGCGCCGCCCGCCAGCATGAGCAAGCTGATGACGCTTGCCGTTCTATTCCGCGCGATCAAGGAAGGCCGCATCAACAAGACCGACGAATTCGTCATGAGCGTCAATGCGTGGCGTAATGGCGGCGCGCCATCTGGCACGTCGGCAATGATGGTGCCGGTGAACACCAAGGCGACCGTTGATGAACTCATTCAAGGCATCGCTATCCAGTCGGGCAATGATGCCGCCATGTGTGTCGCTGAAGGGATGGCGGGGTCCGAAGCAGCCTTTGCCCGCATGATGACTGACGAGGCGCGCCGCATCGGTCTCGCCAAGTCGACGTTCGCCAACGCGACGGGGCTGGAGGCTCCGAACCATCTGATGACGGCGCGCGAACTTGCCATTCTGGCGCGCTACCTCATCAACGAATATCCCGATCTCTACCCTGTCTTCGGGCAGAAGGAATTTCTGTATCGCAATCACAAGTTCATCAATCGCAATCCGCTGCTGTTTTTGAATATCGGTGCGGATGGGTTGAAGACCGGCCACACGGCTATCGCTCGCTACGGCCTCGTCGGGTCCGCGGTGCAGGATGGCAAGCGCTTGATCGTCGTCGTCAGCGGCCTCGAAAAGGCAGACCAGCGGAAGGATGAAGCTGCCAAGCTTCTCGATTGGGGTTTCCGGTCATTCAGCGCGGTCAAGGTCTTCGAAGATGGCGAGATCGTCGGCAAGGCGCGGGTGTGGGGTGGAAAGACTTGGTATGTGCCGCTCGCGCCGAAAGGCGATGTGATGTTTACGATGCCGAAATATCCGGCCGCGCAAAAACTCTCTGCGGAAATCGTCTATAAGGCGCCATTGAAGCCGCCGGTGAAGAAGGGCGACCAGGTCGCGATACTTAAAATTACAAGTTCCAGTAGCGCGTCGGTCGAAGTGCCCCTCTACGCGACAGAAGACGTGGTCAATGGCGGCATCGTGCGGAAAGGCGTCGATTCGCTTGTTCTGATGGCCTTGCGCCGCTTGGCGCTCTAGATTACGCCCCGGCAATAGAGGCGAGCCATGAAACGCGGAAAATTTATTACATTCGAGGGCGGGGAAGCGGCTGGAAAGTCGACCCAGGCGAAGCGTCTGGCCGAGCGGCTGGAGCGCGCCGGTATCTCCGTCGTCGTCACGCGCGAACCGGGCGGCACGCCGGTCGGCGAGGACGTGCGCGAACTCATCATGAGGGATCGCCCGACCGATCCCGTGACGGAGCTGCTGCTGTTCGCTGCGGCGAGAGCCGAGCATGTGACGTCCGTCATTCGCCCTGCGCTCGACGAGGGAACCTGGGTCATCTCGGACCGCTTCATGGATTCCACGCGCGTCTATCAGGGCAAACTTTATGGTCTCGAGCCCGAGTTCATCGCCCAGCTCGAGCGATACACGGTCGCGCCGGATTATCCCGATCTGACGTTGATCCTCGATCTTCCGGCGAGCGCGGGTGTCGAGCGGGCGCAGCTTCGCGGCACACTTTCGCGCTACGACGCTGAGCGTATCGAAACGCACGAGGCTCTGCGCCAAGGCTTTCTCGAGATCGCCGACGCGGAGCCATTACGCTGTGTGCTAATCGATGCCAGTCTGTCGGTATCGAGTGTCGAGACAGCCGTTTGGCAGGCGGTCTCAGCGCACCTTCTTGCCGAGGCCAATTGATGGCGCGGGCGCCGCTCGTCGCAGACGCCGAGGTTCTTCCGGAAGCCGATCGGCTGGACGACTTTCCCCATCCAAGAGAGACGCGGGCGCTCTATGGTCAAGAAGGCGCGCAATCGATTTTCGCGGAAGCGCTGGCCGGTGGGCGCATGCATCATGCGTGGCTCCTTTCGGGGCCGGCGGGCGTTGGCAAGGCGACACTCGCTTATCAAGTCGCGCGTGCAGCCCTTGCGGAGCCCGAGGAGCGGGATCTGTTCGGCCAAGGTCTCGCCATAGAGCCCGACTCGCGGACGGACCGGCAGGTACGTGCCCTATCGCATCCGTCGTTGATGATCATCAGGCGTCCCTATGATCAGAAGACGAAGCGGTTTCCGCAGAGCATCCCGATCGACGAAGTCCGCAAGGTCAAAAACTTTCTTGCGCACAGCGCCACCGGGCAGGGACGTCGCGTCGTCATCGTCGATACGGCGGACGAACTCAATCAGAACGCGGCGAACGCGCTTCTGAAGTCGCTCGAAGAGCCGCCGCAGCGGACGATTTTTCTCTTGATGACGTCCGCGCCGGGCCGGCTGCTCGCGACGATCCGGTCGCGCTGCCGGACGATCCAAATGGGGCCGCTGCCTGAGAGCGATCTGAAGCGAGCGGCGGCTCAGGCGCTGACAGTGGCCGGCAAAGCCGTTCCGGAGGCGCATGAGTGGGAAACGCTCGCGCCTCTCGCAGAGGGAAGCGTGGGTCGAGCGCTCGTTCTGCTCGGTGGGGGCGGTCTTGCGCTTCAGTCCCGTATCGACCAGGTGCTTTCGAGCCTTCCGCGGCTGGATCTGAGGACGGTCCATGCACTTTCGGACGAGCTGCAACCGGCCGCACAGGACCGTAAGTTTCAGCTCTTCATGGATCTCCTGCAGACGACCCTGGCGCGCTTGATTTCGGCTGCGGCCACGGGGCAGGGGCCGGAACGCGAGGTTCAGCTCGCAAAGCGGCTTATTGGCGAGGGCCGCCTTGCCACTTTTGCCGAGCTATGGGAAACACTGGCCCGCGACAAGGCTGATGTCGTTTCCCTCAACCTTGATCGCAAATCGCTCATCCTCGGAACTTTCGCGCGCCTTGAGGCCGCGAGCCGCGGTTGAAGCGAGCGCGATCGCATCCTGCGATAGGCGAAAACGAAAGATACCGAGAGTGGCGGAAAAATTTTACATCACGACGCCGATTTTTTACCCGAACGGCAAGCCGCATATTGGTCATGCCTATACGGTGATCGCGAGCGATACGCTGGCGCGCTTTGCTCGCCTTGATGGGAAGGACGTGTTCTTTCTCTCAGGGACGGACGAGCACGGCCTCAAGATGCAGCAGACCGCCGAGAAGGAAGGTATCCCGACAAAGGAGCTCGCGGACCGGAATTCGGCGATCTTCCGCTCGATGATCGAAGTGCTCGGCGGCTCGAATGACGAATTCATCCGCACGACTGAACCCCGTCATTACGCGGCTTGCCAAGCCATCTGGGAACGGATGGCCGCGAACGGCGATATTTATCTCGCGCGTTACGGCGGCTGGTATTCGGTCAGGCAGGAAGCCTACTTCGACGAGAAGGAGACGACCGTCGGCGAGGATGGCGTGCGCCGCGAGCCGCTCGGATCGCCGGTCGAATGGAACGAGGAAGAGAGTTACTTCTTCCGTCTGTCGGCTTATCAGGACAAATTGCTCGCGCTTTATGACAGCAATCCGGACTTCGTCGGTCCGGTCGAGCGTCGGAACGAAGTGGCGAGCTTCGTCAAATCCGGGCTCAAGGATCTTTCGATTTCGCGTTCGACGCTCAAGTGGGGCGTGCCTGTTCCGGGCGACGACAAACACGTGATGTACGTGTGGGTCGATGCGTTGACGAACTACATCACGGCTGCGGGCTACCCCGATACGAACGGCGCGAAGTGGAAGTATTGGCCTGCCGACGTTCACGTCATCGGCAAGGACATCGTGCGGTTTCACGGCGTCTACTGGCCAGCCTTCCTGATGTCCGCCGGCATCGAGCTTCCGAAGCGCATCTTCGCACACGGCTTCTTGTTCAACCGTGGTGAGAAGATGTCGAAGTCGGTCGGCAATGTCGTCGATCCGTTCGATCTGGTGAAAGCCTACGGCCGGGACGCCGTGCGCTATTTCTTCCTGCGCGAAGTGGCGTTCGGACAGGACGGAAACTATTCGTCGGAAGTGATCGTCAATCGCATCAACGCCGATCTTGCCAACAACCTTGGAAATCTTGCGCAGCGCTCGCTGTCGATGATCTTCAAGAACTGCGAGGGCGCTATTCCGGTGCCGGGTCAGCTGAGCGAAGCGGATCAGGCCATCCTGTCGGCGACGGATAGTCTTTACGTCATCGCGCGCGCCGAGATGGACCGGCAGGCCGTCACCAAATACCTCGATGCCGTATGGAACGTGATCGCCGACGCCAACCGCTATTTCGCAGCTGAAGAGCCCTGGGCGAAAAAGAAGACGGATCCGGCGCGCATGGCGACGATCCTTTATGTCACCGCCGAGATCGTTCGGCAGTTCGCTATTCTCGTTCAGCCGGTGATGCCGGAAAGCGCCGCGAAGCTGCTCGATCTTCTCGCCGTTTCAGCTGAGGACCGCAGTTTTGCAAGTCTCGGTGAAAAGGGCCGTTTGAAACCCGGTAGCAAAATCCCCGAACCGCAGGGCGTCTTCCCGCGTTACGTGGAGCCCGAATAAGCCACGACAACGCGCCGCACGGCTGATACGCGCCTCTCGAGAGTAAAAGATCTGATGCTTGTCGATCATCATTGCCATCTCGATTTCCCCGAGTTCGCACCGGAGCTCGATCAGGTCGTGGCGCGTGCTCAGCAGGCAGGCGTTCGAACGCTCGTCACCATCTCGACTCGCATTCGCAAGTTCGACGATGTGAAAGCCGTCGCGGAAAGTTTCGACGATGTCTTTTGCTCGGTCGGCACGCATCCGCACAACGCGCACGAGGAACTCGATATTCCTCTTGAGCGGATCGTGGAGCTTTCGAAGCATCCGAAAGTCGTGGCTATTGGCGAAGCCGGGCTCGATTATCACTATCAGCACTCGACGCCAGTCGCGCAGGCTGAGGGGTTTCGCCGGCACATTGCAGCCGCGCGTGAAACGGGGCTTCCGCTCGAAATTCATACGCGGGATGCTGACGCGGACACGATCACCATTCTTCAGGAAGAGCACGCCAAGGGCGCATTCCCGGCGGTGCTTCATTGCTTCACGGGCGGACGAGAGCTTGCGATGCGTGCGCTGGACCTCGGGCTCTACGTTTCGTTCAGTGGCGTGATCACATTCAAGAATTCAGAGGCGTTGCGTGAGATTGCACGCGACGTGCCCCTCGACCGGGTTCTGGTCGAAACGGATGCGCCGTTCCTGGCGCCCATTCCGTTTCGCGGAAAGCGCAACGAGCCGGCATATGTGGTTCGCACCGCTGCGGCGCTTGCCTCAGTGAAGGGCGTTTCCGCCGATGAGCTTGCGCGGGCGACGACGGACAACTTCTTCAGGCTCTACAGCAAAGCGACGCGGCCTGCGTCCGAAGCCTGCGGGTCCGCAGCCGCATGAGCTTTCGGTGTACGATACTGGGTTCCGGCTCATCGGGCGGCGTTCCGCGGATTGGGATGAATTGGGGTTCGTGTGATCCCAATAATCCCAAGAATCGCAGACTGAGGTGCTCGGCTCTCGTTGAGCGCACCGGATCGGGCGGCCGAACCTCGGTGCTCATCGATACGTCGCCGGATTTCCGCGAACAGATTTTGTCGACCCGCCTGACGGCGCTCGATGGCGTTCTCTACACGCACGATCATGCCGATCACACGCACGGCATCGATGATCTCCGCATGGTTTCATTCGCCATGAAACGGCGCGTCGACGTCTACTTCACCAAGGAAACCGGCGACAGCCTGAAGACGCGTTTCTCTTACTGTTTCGAAACGCCGAAGGGCTCGGAGTACATGCCGATGCTCAATGCTCATGAGATCGACGGGGTATCGCCGGTTGTCATCGGGGGCGGGGGTGGCCAGATCGTCGCCCAGCCGATCCCGCAATGGCATGGATCGATGCAGTCACTCGGCTACCGCTTTTCCAACCTTGCGTATTCGCCGGACATCAACGACATCCCGAAAGAGTCGATCCCTTTGCTTGAAGGGCTGGATGTTTGGATCGTCGATGCCTTGCGGCATCAAAGTCATGAATCTCACTTCAGCGTCAAACAGGCGATCGCCTGGTCCGAGCGCCTGAAACCGAAGCGCACGATCCTCACGCACATGACGAGCGAGCTTGATTATGAAACGCTTGCGCGGCAGCTGCCCGAAGGCGTCGAGCCCGCATACGACGGCATGATGATTTCTTTCACCTGATCGTGCGATCGCGTTCGCATCGCAGGCTGCCTCATTTCCAGAGGCCGTAGTCTTCCAATTTGTTTTCGGGGATTTCGTTGCCGAGCTTGTAGTCGAACGACGTCGCCTTCATCTGGTCGCTGCTGACGGCGCAGGTGAAATCCAGAAAGTACCAATGGTTTTTCGCGCGGACCGCAGCGCTCTTGGCGACAACGACGTTGTTTTTGAATACTGCGGGTTTCTGGATCGTGGTGGTGACGCGATCAACGCCCTTCAGATGGCTTCCCTTCCGAACGGCATCGATGCCGCGCAGGTTGCAGACCTGATGGGCGCGTTCCTCGGGTTCGAGCTCTTTGAGAACCCGGTCCATCGAAGCATCAGCCACGGCTGTTTGTATACCGCCCACCCATACGAGCAGCATCACGAGCGTTCTCGTACCAAGCATTCCGCTAATTTCCCTCAGTGCCTTGCACGGCTGCCGCCGCTTCCGAGACGACCCCCCGACCGCCCTCGCCAAAGCGCGCGAGGTTGTGTCCGTAATGTGGCGAGATGTGTGCAGGCCTCTTCTGCGGCCCGGGAATGAATTGCTGGGTTGTTTCTTAGCGAGCGCTACTTACTCGCAGAAGCATCACCGATAGCGGGCTCGACCGCGGATGCGTTCACACGTCCGGTGACGACCCAACGGATTGGACGTTCGATTCCTGTTCAGCGCGCCATTCGCGGAAATTCACGATCTCGCCGTTCCGTTCGCAAGCGGCAGACGCGAGTTCGACGAAGAGGGGCACCAGTGCTTCAGGCGGCGGAAGTGTTTGGGGATCTTCGCCAGGAAATGCTTTGGCGCGCATACCCGTGCGCGTGGCGCCGGGATTGATCAGGTTTGCCCTGACAGGCGTGTTCACGAGTTCTGCGGCCCAGGTTTTCACGAGGGCTTCGAGTCCGGCCTTGGACGCCGCGTACGGGCCCCAGTACGCGTATTTGCCGCTCGCGGCGCCAGAGGTCAGGAAAATGGCACGGCCGGCATCGGAGCGCTTCAGAAGCGGATCGAGTGTCCGTATCAGCCGCCAGTTGGCGTTGAGGTTGATCTCGATCGTCGAGAGGAAGCCATCGTCTGTCGTATGTCCGAGCGGCGAAAGCGGACCGAGAATGCCGGCATTCGCCACCAGAATGTCGAGACGCTCCCAGCGCTGGAAGATTGTCGGGCCAACCTGATCGACTCGATCGCCCTTCTTCAGATCCAGCTGAAGGAGCGTGGCTGCCCCGCCGTTCGCCTGGATTTCGTCATCGAGGGATTCAAGTGCACCGACCGAGCGTGCCGCTATGATGACGTGGGCGCCGGCTTTCGCGAGGCCCAGCGCGACCGCACGACCGATTCCCCGCGATGCCCCCGTGACAAGTGCGATGCGACCGGAAAGGGGGCTGTCGGTCATGGTTCACTTACGAAGCTAAGGGTGGGCGGGTCAGCCGACTTCGGCCAGGAGGGAAAGCTGACGCGGGACTGCGTCGCCGCCGTAGTCCGTCAAGTTCGTCGGATAATCGCCGGTGAAGCAATGGTCCGTGAACTGCGGCGCGCGGTCGTCGCGGCGATCGAGACCGATGGCGCGGTAGATGCCATCCACCGACAGGAACGCCAAGCTATCGGCCTCCATGAACTCCCGCATCTCTTCGAGCGACATGTTCGCTGCGAGAAGGTCCTTTTTGGTAGGCGTGTCGATGCCGTAGAAGTCGGGGTGGGTGATGGGCGGGGACGAAATACGCATGTGGACTTCGGCAGCGCCCGCGTCGCGGATGAGCTGCACGATCTTTTTCGATGTCGTGCCGCGTACGACGCTGTCATCGATGAGGACCACGCGGTTGCCGCGGATCACGCCCGAATTTGCCGAATGCTTCAGCTTGACGCCGAGCTGGCGAATGCGCTGCTCGGGTTCGATGAAGGTGCGGCCGACGTAGTGGTTTCGGATGATGCCGAGTTCGAACGGAATGCCGCTCTGCTGGCTGAAGCCGATCGCTGCGGGAACGCCCGAGTCCGGAATGGGAACGATAACATCGGCGCCCGTCGGCGTTTCACGCGCCAGCTCAATGCCCATCCGTTTGCGGATGTCATAAACGGTCTGGCCGCCGACGATGGAATCGGGTCGCGCGAAATAGATGTATTCGAAGATGCATGGCCGCGCCGGGCGGATCGGGAAGGGCCGGTGGCTCTCGAGCCCGTCGTCAGTGATGACGACGACTTCGCCGTTATCGACCTCTCGCACGAATTCTGCGCCGACCATGTCGAGCGCGCAGGTTTCGGAAGCGAGAACGTAGGATTGGCCGAGGCGGCCGATGACCAGAGGCCGGATGCCGACCGGATCGCGGACGCCGATCATCATATCGTTCGTCATGCATACGAGAGCGTATGAGCCTTCGATCTGACGGATTGCGTCGACGAGACGTTCGACGATGCGGCGCTTCTTCGAGCGCGACAGCAGATGAAGGATGACTTCGGTATCGGAGGTCGACTGGCAGATTGCGCCGGAGGAAATGAGCTCGCGCCGTAGCGTCAGAGCGTTCGTGAGGTTGCCGTTGTGGGCTACGGCAAAGCCGCCTGTATCGATATCTGCGAAGAGGGGTTGGACGTTTCGGATCAGTGCTTCGCCGGTCGTCGAGTAGCGATCGTGGCCGATGGCCATGCGGCCTTTGAGGCGGGCGAGGACGTCGGGCTTGGAAAAGTTATCACCGACGAGGCCCATGCGGCGCTCGGAGTGAAAGTTGCGGCCGTCGTAGGAGCAGATGCCTGCTGCTTCCTGGCCGCGGTGCTGGAGTGCGTGAAGGCCCAGCGCGGTTATCGCTGCGGCATCGGGATGGTCGAAGATTCCGAAGACGCCACACTCTTCCCGGAGGCGATCATCGCCGTAGCGAGTGAAGGTCAGACCGTCGACTGTGGTCACGCCGTTTTGCTGTGCCATAGGCACCATCTCCCGCGATTGAGCCGCCTGCTCGCTCGATACATCGGTTAACATCTGAACGCGCTTTGCTACGTCCGACGCCCTGTGTCACGCGAGCGTCATATAGTACCGCTTGCCACCAATGACCAGCGCGACTGAACGACCCTTTTGGTCATTAAATCCTTGTTGCCCAGGCTGTTCGTTGGGCGACGGTGGCGGCGGCGCCGTCGATGGCTGCGGGATCACCTGCAGCAAGACATTGCGTATCGCTTCACCCGTTCCTTTAACGTAATCGCGGAAATACGCGTCACGTACAAGGGGATGCTGCTTTTCTTTATCCGGCGAAATGAACGCCTCGTAAGCCATGTAAGGAATTACGAAGAGCAGGAACCCGCGCAGCACGCCGAAGATGAAGCCCAAGACCCGGTCGATCATTCCGACCTGACTGTCGAGGATCGCATCAGATATGCGTGCGGTGATGAGGTGCACGATGATCAAGACGATCAATGCGACAACCACGGCCACTGCCACTGTCGCAATTTGAGGCGGAAGGCTTGTTTGCGCCGCGATATCGGCGGTCATTTCCTTCTTCGTCGCGAAGATCCAATAGCCGACACCGGCTGCGGCGATCCACGACACAATGGAAAGAAGCTCGCGCGCGAAGCCCCGGTACATCGCAAGAAGACCGGATATGAACGCGACGGCGATCAATGCCAGGTCCAAGTAGGTGAATGGACCGATCATGGCCGGAATCCCTCGTTGATCGACAGCTCCCCGCGCTTCAGACTCGCGCGGAAATTCAGTCGCATGGCGTCGTGGCCTCTGCAAGAGACTTGAGATGGGAGAGGCGAGATAGCGACAACTTCATCCCCTGTACATCGACCTCGCCGCTTTCGGGCAAAAAGGCGCGGCCAAACCCCAGTTTGGATGCTTCTTTCAGTCTTGAGGTCATCATGGTTGCGGCCCGGACGGCGCCCGACAAGGAAACTTCTCCGAAATAAACGGCGTCTCGTGGGAGCGTTACCCCAGAAATCGACGACAGGAGGGCCGCGGCGGCGGCCAAATCTGCAGCCGGTTCAGTGATTTTGAGGCCGCCTGCCACATTTAGATAAACGTCATGGCTGCTGAACGAAACTCCGCAGCGGGCATCAAGCACCGCCAGCAGCATGGCGAGGCGGTTACTATCCCAACCGACGACGGCGCGGCGGGGCGTTCCGAGGCCGGAAGGTGCGACCAGCGCCTGAATTTCGACGAGCAGGGGACGGGTGCCTTCCACGCCGGCAAAGATCGAAGCGCCGGGGCTCCGGCTGTCGCGGTCTCCGAGAAACAGCTCCGACGGGTTGGCGACTTCCTGCAAGCCGCCGCTGACCATCTCGAATACGCCGATCTCGTCGCTTGGCCCGAAGCGGTTTTTCACGGCGCGGAGGATGCGATATGTGAGGCCGCGATCTCCTTCGAAATACAACACGGTGTCGACCATGTGCTCGATGACTTTGGGGCCGGCGATCTGGCCGTCCTTGGTGACGTGGCCGACGAGCAGCAGGGCGGAGCCTGCCATTTTCGCATAGCGGATGAGGGACAGCGCCGCCGCCCGCACCTGGCTGACGGTGCCGGGGGCCGCATCGAGCGTGTCCGCCCAAAGCGTCTGGATCGAATCGATAATGATGAGATCGGGCGGCCGTTCGTCGCCGAGCGTGGCGAGAATGTTCGAAAGATTCGTTTCGGATGCGAGGCCGACTGGCGCGCTGTCGAGGCCGAGGCGAGCGGCACGCAGACGAACCTGCGCGACTGCTTCCTCGCCGGAGAAATAGACGGCGCGGCCGCCGCTGCGTGCAACGTGGGCGGCGACCTGGAGCAACAGCGTCGATTTTCCGATGCCGGGTTCGCCACCGATCAGGATCGCGGAGCCCGGCACGATTCCGCCTCCGGTCACGCGATCGAGTTCGGCGATGCCGCTCGAAAAGCGCGGCGCCTCCTGAGCTTCGCCTTTCAGTGGCTCGAGCTTGACGATGCGTCCCTTGGTTTGCCGCGTGACGCCAGAGCCTGGAGGCGGTCCGGCATCGGTTTCCTCGACGAGGGCATTCCATTCACCGCACGCCGTGCACTTTCCCGCCCAGCGCGACGAGGTCGCTCCGCAGGACTGGCAGACGTAGAGCGATCGAGAGGCTTTTGCCATGGTGCTATGTGTTGTCGTCGAGGTAGAGGCGGGTGAAGCGATGTCCCAATCGCGTCAGGATCTCGTATCCGATCGTGCCTGCCGCGAAGCCTGCGTCCTCGATCGTCAGCCCTTCGCCGATGAGCTTGGCAAACTCGCCAGGCATCGCGGCGCCTTCGGGAAGATCGGTGACATCGACGGTGATGAGATCCATCGAAACGCGTCCGACGATGGGTGCGATATGACCACTGATGAGAACGTGTCCTCCGGGGCGGCCGTCGGGCGCGCTTGCGTTGCGTGGAACGCCGTCCGCATAACCGGCGGCGATCGTGGCGATGCGGCTCGGACGTTGCGCGCGCCATGTCGCGGAATAACCAACCGTCTCGCCGCGAACGACATCGGCGACTGCGAGAATTCGGGCCGCCACCGTCACAGCGGGTTTAACCGGCGCGGGCGAACTTTGCGAAGCCTGTCCTCCGTAAAGCGCGTAGCCCGGTCTGACGAGATCGAAGTGGTATGCCGGTCCGAGCATCAAACCGTCAGAAGCGGCGAGGCTGCGAGGGATGCCAGGGAAGAGCGCCGTGAGCGTTTCGAAAGCCAGAAGCTGATCGCGGTTCTTGGGATCGCGCGCATTGTCGGCAGAGGCGAGGTGGCTCATGATCAGTTCGAGCGCTACGCCGCGCATCATAGAGGGTTCGGACGCGAGACGGCGAACATCCCGCACGGGCAGGCCAAGGCGATTCAAACCGGTATCGATGTGAAGCGCGGCCGGTAATAATCCGCCACGGGCGTGGCTCAGTGCGGACCAAGCAACGACATCATCGAGTGTCGACAAAACGGGCTTGACGGACAACCGGTCGAAAGCGGCGGCTGAATTTCCGACGAGTCCGTCCAACGCATAGATGTCGGCATTGGGCGCCATCTTTCGCGCGAGCTCTGCCTCCTCGGGCGTCGCGATGAAGAAGGCATTGCAGCCTGCTCGCGCCAGCGCCGCGATGACACGCTCTGCGCCGAGGCCGTAAGCATCCGCCTTCACGACCGCTGCGCACCGCGCGGGTGCGACCTTTGCCGCGAGCGCGCGCCAGTTGGCCACGATCTGCCCGAGGTCAACCGTGATCGTGCCGGTCGCGCTGGCTAGGCTTTCCGGCATGCGCGTGTTGACCGTCATCTCGCCGTTTCCACCTGATCTCTTATCGCTCGGGCACCATATAGTCTCGAGCCAGATTGCCAAAGCGCGTGTACTGGCCTTCGAAGGCCAGCTCAACCGTGCCGACCGGACCGTGACGCTGCTTGCCAATGATGACCTCGGCCTTGCCGGATACCAAACTCATCTTGGTCATCCAATCGGCAAATTCGGGCGTTCCTTCGGCGGGCTTCAGGCGTTCGACGTAATATTCTTCGCGGAAGACGAACATGACGACGTCGGCGTCCTGCTCGATCGAGCCCGATTCACGAAGGTCGGAAAGCTGCGGGCGCTTGTCTTCGCGCTGCTCGACCTGACGAGACAGCTGCGAGAGCGCGATGATCGGTACAGCCAGTTCTTTCGCGAGCGCCTTGAGGCCCGTCGTGATTTCTGTGATTTCCTGCACGCGGTTGGCGCTACTGCTCGCTTTCGATCCGGCGAGCAGCTGGAGGTAGTCGACCACGAGCAGATCAAGGCCGTGCTGCCGCTTCAACTTTCGCGCCCGCGCTGAAAGCTGCGCGATCGTGATGCCGCCCGTCTGATCGATGTAAAGCGGGATGCGCGACATTTCCGACGCGACTTCGGAGAGCTTTCGGAATTCGTTCTCGTCGATCATGCCGCGGCGAATCTTTTCCGAGCCGATTTCGGCCTGCTCGGCAAGAATACGCGTCGCGAGCTGCTCGGACGACATTTCGAGCGAGAAGAAGCCGACGATGCCGCCATCGAGCGTCTTCATCGTGCCGTCAGGCTGGCGTTCGCCCCGATAGGCCTTGGCGACGTTGTAGGCGATGTTCGTCACGAGCGCCGTCTTACCCATCGACGGACGGCCCGCGAGGATGATGAGATCGGACCGCTGCAATCCGCCGAGCTTGTTGTCGAGATCGGAGAGGCCGGTCGACGCGCCCGATAGATGTCCGGCGCGCTGGAACGCGCTGTTCGCCATCTCAACAGCGGTGGTCAACGCCGACTTGAAAGTCTCGAAGCCTTTTCCGTACTTGTTCTGCTCGGCGAGCGAGTAGAGACGGCCTTCCGCTTCTTCGATCTGTGCGCGCGGCGGATGATCGACGGCGCTGTCATAGGCCGTGTTGACGAGATCTTCGCCGATGATGATCAGCGACCGCCTGGTCGAGAGATCATAGATCGTGCGCCCGTACTCGGCGGCATTGATGATCGTGGTGGCGTTGGCGGCGAGACGGCCGAGATACTGCGGCACCGTCATGTTCGCGTCGATCGGCTCGGCATTCTCGAAGAATGTTTTGACCGTGATCGGCGTCGCCGTCTTACCGGCATGAATGAGCGTCGCCAGCGTTTCAAAGATTCGCCCATGAAGCGGATCGAAGAAATGCGCGGGTGAGAGAAAGCCGGAAACGCGATCGAGCGCCTCGTTGTTAACGAGGATTGCACCGAGAAGCGCTTGTTCGGCTTCGAGATTGTGAGGCGGTTGACGGAAGGTCACCGCCTCATCTGCCGATACGGCTTGTTTCAGCCTCTCGGTAGCGAGGTATGCGGGATTTGCCATGGCCCGGACGCTAGCAGATTCCGGGACGCATATTCGGCTCTGGGTCATACAACCCGTAAAGCATCCCCGTTATCAACACGGGGCTCGAGAAGTGCTTGGCCGTGGGAATCATGCCACGACCAAGCAACTCAGTTTCGAAGTGCCTCGACTCAGGCCGATTCTTCGTCCGAATCTCTGCCGCCTTCTTCGAAGACCGCGTCGGGATTGAACGTCTCGAGCTCGAGGGCTTCTTCCTTGACGACGGCAACGTTTTCGCCGCGCGCCTGCTTATCGGCTTCGTCCTGCGAACGAGCGATGTTCAAGTCGACGGTCGCGAAAACTTCCGGGTGAAGCTGAACTTTGGCCGGCGTGACGCCGAGCGCCTTGATCGGCTTTTCGAGGACGATCTGGTTGCGGTCGACGGTGAAGCCGCCTTCGGTGATCACGGCCGCGATGTCGCGTGTGGAAACCGAACCGTAGAGCTGACCCGTGTCGCCGGCAGCGCGGATGAGCACGAACGACTTGCCCGTGAGCTTGGCAGAAACGGCTTCCGCTTCAGACTTGTGAGCGAGGTTATCGGCTTCGAGCTGAGCGCGACGGCCTTCGAAGACCTTCTTGTTGTCTTCGGTTGCGCGGAGCGCCTTCTTCTGCGGGAGCAGGAAGTTGCGGGCGTAGCCGTCCTTGACGTTGACGATGTCGCCCATCTGGCCAAGGCGGCCGATACGCTGGAGGAGAATGACTTGCATGGTTTGAAGCTCCTGTTGGGATGAGATGACGTTGAATTATTGGGTAGGTGTTTCAGGCGGCCTGCCGGCCGCTCGATAGTGAAAGACGGTTTCCGCCAAACCGGTGATGGCGAGCAGAACGCCGATGTAGGGAACGAAAAGAACGCCGGTATAGAGAGCGGATAGAATGAACGTCCGCCACGGCGAGCCGCGTGTCAGTGAATGAACGACGGCGAGGCCGACAAGGGCGAATGCCAACGTAAAAGGTGCTGCGACCGCTGACGCCAGCAATCCCGGCATGTCACCGACGAACGACAGCGCGATCGCGATCAGCAGTGCGAACATTGCGGTGGTCGGCATCCAGAATTCGCTCAGATCCGGCCATGGACGCAGAAGGCGTCCGGAAGCCAGGGTGATGCGCCCGGCGAGCCAAAGATTGAGCAGGATCGTTCCCATCGAGAGAAGACCCAGCGCCCACGGCAGCGATGAGATTGTCGAGCGCGTGATGGAATCGATTTCGGTCGGACCGATCGCGGGAGCGCCCGGTACGTGCGAGAGTTCCGTTTTGACGAATGACTCGACGACCGTTCGCAGCAGTTTCGTCAGTGTTTCGATGTCGCCGCCCATCAACATCAAGGCGAGCATCGCGAAGACGGCGGAGAAGATCGCGGCGGCGACGGCGATGCGTCCCACCGGATACCATTCGCGTTCGCCGTCGAACTCGCGGCTGAGAAGTGCAAGGCGCGTGCAAACGACTGCGGGAAGGGCCGTGCTGATTGCGTAGACTTCGGCGGCCAGCGGATTGGCGATCAGCAAAACGGCAGTGGTCGCGGTGATCGCTGCGATCGCGGCTGCGACGGGGCCGAGTCCAAGGCCCGTCAGATAGAGCGGCAACGGCGTCAGCAGGAAGAGAATGATGCGGAGCAGAAACGCTCCCGTCGTCGCCGAAGCGAAAACGATTGCCGAAATCAATCCGGCAGCGATGGCGAGTATGAAAACTTTAGACTGCATTCGTTTGCTGTCCCGCGACTTGGGCGGTTAGAGCCGGATCCGGTTGCCCGTTCCGACCCAACGTATGAAAAAGAAGGCGGAGCGAGCCAGGCTCGCTCCGCCGTCCAGATTACTTGATCACGTAAGGCAGAAGACCGAGGAAGCGGGCGCGCTTGATGGCACGGGCCAGCTCGCGCTGCTTCTTGGCAGAAACTGCCGTGATGCGGCTCGGCACGATCTTGCCGCGCTCGGAGATATAACGGCCGAGGGTGCGGACATCCTTGTAGTCGATCTTCGGTGCGCCGGCGCCCGAGAACGGGCAGGTCTTGCGGCGACGTTGGAACGGACGGCGGGCTCCGCCGCCTGACGAGGCGATTTCAGCCATTGGTTAGCCCTCCGAGCCAGGTGTGGAATCACGACGAGGTGCGCGCGGCGCTTCGCCTTCGCGCGGCGGACGCGGACCGCGATCGCCAGGTGCGCCGCCTTCACGGGGCGGGCGCGAACGGAATGTGGAGCCGCCTTCGCGACCGCCGCCACCACCGAATCCACCACGATCACCACGCGGGGGGCCGCCACGGCCACCGCCACCGAAGCCACGATCGCGATCACCGCGGTCGTCGCGATCCTGCTTGCGCATCTGGACGCTCGGCTCGGTCTCGAGCTCTTCGACGCGGACGGTCATGAAGCGGATGACGTCGGGGTTGATGCCCATGCGACGTTCCATTTCGGTCACGGCAGCCGGAGGAGCATCGACGTTGAAGAACGCGTAATGAGCCTTGCGGTTCTTCTTGATCTTGAATGCGAGGTTCTTGAGACCCCAGTATTCCTGCTTGGTGATTTTGCCCTGGCCTTCTTCGATGACGCCCTGAAATTCTTTCATGAGCGCTTCGACTTGGGCCTGGGTAACGTCCTGGCGTGCCAGGAATGTATGCTCATAGAGCGGCATACGGTTGGCCTTTCGGTTCGAGTTTCAACGTCTTTCGACGTCCGTTCTTCCCGCCGGCGCAAAGCCCCAAAAGGCCGAGAAAGGCCAATCTGGTACCAAATAGGAGAAGACACTGGGGGACAGCGCGCGAAGCGCCCCTCGGGCTTAAACGGCCAAACAGCCGATGCAACCTAAGCCCCCGTTCAGCCTCCTGCCGACACGGGAAAGCGGGCTTATACAGTAATTTGGGGAGAGGGCAAGCCGGTCTGCCGCCGGTCAATTCGTCAATTTCTGCTCAATAGCCGCGTAAGTGCCACCCGTCCACCACAGGAATCATGGCCTAGATGCGTTGCCGGGGTACGGTCCCGGCGCGTGAAGGGAGACGGGAAGATATGAAGTTTGCAGCCTATACCGAAGAAACGATCTGGGCGGTTGAGGACGACGAAGAGACCGCCAAAAGCGAAGGCGAGGCGTCGATGCAGGAAAACGGGGCATCGGATGTCGCAGCTCTCAAGGTGGCGCCTATCGATGACGACCTCGTCGAAGCGCTCGCCAAGGCCGAGGCCTCTGGCGACGACGTGCTCTTTGACCTGATCGACGGAGAACTTTGCGAGGTCGAGACCGTCGAAGGCTGATCGAGACGTCCTTCAAAATTCGCCTTCACATGGGGCGCCGCGTTCTCGCGGCGCTTTTCTTTTGCGCGCTTTCATCAAACCTTGTCCCGGGGCCCGCATCTGCCCATCTGAGGGATGAGCAAATTCGGGAGTTTCCAGGTGACTGACGAGCCTCAAACGGCGACGATTAAGCCTTCGCCCATCGATAGCGGGGTTAGAATTGGCCACGTCCATCTCAAAGTCGCAGATCTTCAACGTGCGCTGGACTTCTACAGCGGCGTTCTTGGTTTCGAGCTCATGCAGCGTTTCGGGAACCAAGCGGCCTTTGTTTCGGCCGGGGGATATCATCATCACATCGGGCTCAATACATGGGAGAGCCGCGGAGGTACTCCGCCGCCTCCAGGTACGACCGGTCTCTATCATCTTGCCGTTCTCTATCCGACGAGAGCGGGGTTGGCCGACGCTCTCCGAAGGCTGACCGCGGCGGGCGTGAGGCTGACGGGTGCGAGCGATCACGGTGTAAGCGAAGCGCTTTATCTCGAAGATCCGGATGGGAATGGCGTCGAACTCTATTGGGACCGTCCGCAAGCCGAATGGCCGCTCGACGCCGCAGGCAATCTGGCGATGTACACCCGCGCCCTGGATCTGGCGGATCTCCTGCGGGAGCCGGTCTAGCTTTTTTGTTGCGCCCGTTGACTCGTTTGTCGCGCCCGACGACTCCTCAAGAGGGGAGCCGGCCGCCGGGCGGGCATCGTTTTGGTTTGCGCCCGACGACTTCCCAAGAGGGGGCCGGCCATCGGGCGCCGGACGTGCGTCTCTTGACACCGGGAAGGCTGGGGTGGACTAAGGCCGCCGAATCTCGCCGTGGGGGAAGGCTTCCCGGCAATCCAGCACAGGGTATTTCTCCAAACGATGGCACGCGCATTCGTTTTTCCGGGACAAGGCAGCCAGGACGTTGGGATGGGTAAGGCGCTTGCCGACGCATTTCCTTCCGCCAAAGCTGTTTTCGATGAGGTCGACGATGCGCTGGGCGAAAAGCTCTCGGCCATTATCTGGGAGGGTCCAAAAGAGACCCTGACTTTGACTGAAAATGCTCAGCCGGCATTGATGGCCGTGTCGGTCGCAGTGATGCGCGTGCTCGAGCAGGAAAAGGGCTTTTCTCTCGCCGATAATGTGAAATTCGTCGCCGGTCACTCGCTCGGCGAGTGGTCGGCTCTTACCGCTGCCGGTGCGTTCTCCGTTGGCGACGCGGCGCGCCTTCTCAGGCTCCGCGGCCAGGCGATGCAGAAAGCCGTGCCGGTTGGTGTCGGCGCGATGGCGGCCCTTCTCGGCGTGGGGATCGATGTCGCCGAAAAGGTTGCTGCCGAAGCAGCGCAGGGTGACGTCTGCCAGATCGCAAACGATAACGAACCAACACAGGTCGTGCTTTCGGGCCATAAAACTGCGATCGACCGGGTAGGGGAGATCGGAAAGGCGTTCGGCGTCCGCCGCGCGGTGCCGCTGCCGGTTTCTGCACCGTTCCATTGCAAGCTGATGCAACCTGCCGCCGACGCGATGGCGGAAGCGCTGGCGTCGGTTACGGTCCGCGCACCCGTGGTGCCGGTGGTTGCAAACGTCCTGGCGCAGCCCATTTCGGACCCGGAAGAAATCAAAAAGCGTCTCGTGGAGCAGGTTACGGGCACGGTCCGCTGGCGCGAATGCGTTGCGACCATGGTCGCAGCCGGCGTGACGGATTTTTACGAGATTGGCGCGGGTAAGGTTCTCGCCGGGCTCGTCAAGCGCACAGCGCCAAGCGTCAACGCGACAAGCGTTGGCACGCCTGCCGATATCGATGCGGCGATCGCCGCACTCACCAAGTAAGGAGATTTGAATGTTTGATTTGACCGGCAAGACTGCGCTCGTGACGGGCGCCACCGGCGGGCTCGGCGCCGAGATTGCGCGTACGCTGCACAAGGCAGGCGCTTCCGTTGCGATATCCGGACGCAAGGTCGAGGCGCTCGATGCCTTGGCCAAGGAACTGGGCGACCGCGTTCATGTCGTTCCCTGTGACCTCGCCGATCGCGCAAGCGTCTCGAAATTGGTCGATGAAGCGGTCAAAGCGCTGGGTGGGCGGCTGGATATCCTCGTCAACAATGCGGGTCTCACCAAGGACAATCTCTTCATGGTGATGAAGGATGACCAGTGGGACGACGTCATTGCCGTCAATCTGACTTCGACGTTCATGCTCTGCCGCGCCGCGTCGCGCCACATGATGCGATCGAAGACGGGCTATGGCCGCATCATCAATATCGCTTCTGTTTCAGGCGTATTCGGCAATCCGGGTCAGGGCAATTATGCGGCTTCCAAGGCCGGTATGATCGGCATGACCAAATCGCTGGCTCGCGAAGTTGCCTCCCGCGGCATTACGGCCAACTGCATCGCGCCCGGCTTTATCAAAACGGCGATGACGGACGTTCTGACTGAAAAGCAGAAGGGCGAAATCGCTCAAATCATTCCGGCTCAACGCTTTGGCGAGCCGCTCGATGTGGCCGCCGGATGTTTGTATCTTGCCTCGAACGAAGGGGGCTACATCACCGGTCAAACACTGCACATCAATGGCGGGATGGCGATGGTTTGACGCCCTCTTTGGTGTTGGTAAACGTCCAGAATGCCTGATTTATTGGCCGCTCGGTCATCAGGCTTTCGGATGCTGAAAGGTGCGTCACCACGTGCTTTGCATTGCTCCTGAAGTGTGTTAACGACACCACGGTTTTGAGGCGTCAAAATCACGTCATCGGGACGGTGCGAAGCTGGGGACAACTCAGCGCCGTGCAAGTTGGGGACGATGCCTAGCGATGAGACTCACGCTACGGCGACTAAGGAAAAAGACTTCTGAACGGGGCGAACCCCTATCCGAACAGGCTAGACTTCTCGTAAGTTGATATCCTGTCATGCGGCTTTTAGCGGGTTCTGCAGGGCGAACAGGCGAGCAATAAAAGGCCGCCAAAAATTAGAAAGACACGAGGATTGACGATGAGCGATGTCGCAGAGCGCGTGAAGAAAATTGTCGTAGAACATCTTGGGGTCGAGGCCGACAAGGTCACCGACAATGCAAGCTTCATCGACGACCTTGGTGCAGACAGCTTGGATACTGTTGAGCTCGTGATGGCCTTCGAAGAGGAATTCGGTTGCGAAATTCCGGACGATGCTGCCGAGCACATCCTGACGGTCGGCGATGCCGTTAAGTTTCTCGAGAAGAACGCGAGCGCGGCTTAAGGGCCCCACTCTTCCGTTTCGTCCTCAGCGCAATTGCGCCTTATGGACAGACTTTAAAGGGGGCTGGGTGACTGGCCCCCTTCACGCGCCTAGCGTGGATCGTAGCCACACCAACGGGAAATAAGAAAAAATCGATGCGCCGTGTCGTCATTACAGGATTGGGTCTCGTCACTCCCGTCGGATGCGGTGTCGAGACCTCGTGGTCCAACCTTCTGGCTGGACAGAGCGGTGCGCGGCGTATCGAGGAATTCGAAGTTTCCGACATAACGTGCCAGATCGCGAACTTCATTCCGCGCGGCGCGACCTCCGAGGGCAAGTTCAATCCAGACGATTGGATGGAGCCGAAAGAGCAGCGCAAGGTCGATGATTTCATCATCTATGCGGTCGCTGCTGCAGATCAGGCGATTGCGGATTCCGGCTTGAAGCTTGACACTCTGGAGGCGCAGGAGCGCGCCGGTGTTCTCATCGGCTCGGGCATCGGCGGTCTTTCGGGAATTGCGGATACGTCGATCCTTCTCAAGGAGAAGGGTCCGCGCCGCGTTTCGCCGTTCTTCATTCCTGGGCGCCTCATCAATCTTGCTGGCGGCTACGTTTCGATCAAGCATCAGTTGCGCGGTCCCAACAACGCGGTCGTAACCGCATGCGCGACCGGCACGCATGCGATCGGCGATGCGGCGCGCATCATCGCGCTCGACGATGCCGACGTGATGGTGGCGGGCGGAACTGAAAGCCCAATCTGCCGGATCGCCATGGCGGGCTTCGCCGCTTGCCGTGCGCTCTCGACTGGCTTCAACGATGACCCGACACGGGCTTCGCGTCCTTACGACAAGGACCGCGACGGCTTCGTAATGGGCGAGGGCGCTGGTGTCGTCATTCTCGAAAGCTACGAGCACGCCAAGGCTCGCGGCGCGAAAATCTACGCTGAGGTGGTGGGCTACGGCATGTCGGCCGATGCCTATCACATCACCGCGCCTGCCGAAGATGGCGACGGCGGTTATCGCTGCATGAAGATGGCTCTGAAGCGCGCAGGTATTGACCCGAGCGAGATCGACTACGTCAACGCTCACGGCACCTCGACACCGATGGGTGATGAAATCGAGCTCAAGGCTGTTGAACGGCTGTTCGGCAACAGCGCCGGAAGACTTGCGATGTCTTCGACGAAATCGGCTATCGGCCATTTGCTCGGTGCGGCCGGTGCGGTCGAGGCGATCTTTTCCGTTCTCGCCATCCGCGATAACGTCGCCCCGCCGACGCTCAATCTCGACAATCCGTCGGTCGAGACGGCGATCGATCTTGTGCCTCACAAGGCACAAAAGCGTGATATCAATACCGCTCTTTCGAACTCGTTCGGCTTCGGCGGGACGAATGCTTCGCTCGTTCTTCGCCGCGTAGCGTGAAAGCTGCGGCAAGTACGGGTTTTTGCCACATTTTACGTTGAGCGTCCCGCGCGGGTGGGGGGATCGAGCAGCGCAATTCGGGGCAAATAACCTCGTATGCGGCGCTCTTTCAATGACGGTGCTCGCGGTATCATGAGTCAAAACAGGAAGCGTCCGGACGGCACCAGAACGTCTCGGACCGCTGGGGCTCGAAGCCCCGCCGAACGGTTGGAGCCGGGTCGGGCGCCTGGGCGTCCCCGTGGCCTGCAAGCGCGCGAGCCGTCGCGGGCATTGGGGAGCTTCGTTCGCGTCATCAGCGGCATCCTCACGGTGTCCCTCGTTGTCATGCTGCTCGTCGGCGGAACGACATTCGCCATCTTCAACAATTTCGAAAGCGCTGGTCCGCTCGATGCGCCGCGCACCGTCGTCATCCCGAAAGGCGAAGGCCGGATTGCAATCGCGGAACGGTTGGAAAAAGAAGGCATCATCACCAATCGCTGGACATTCGTCGGCGGTTATCTGCTGCAAGGACTTCTCGGATCCAGAAAGACGACCGAGCTTCGAGCGGGCGAATACGAGATCAAGGAACACGCCTCGATGCGCGAGGTGATCGACACCCTCGCTGAGGGGAAGTCGATTCTTTACAAAGCGACGCTGCCGGAGGGTTTGACGAGCGAGCAGATCGTCGAACGTCTCAAGGCCGAACCGAACCTTAGCGGCGAGATATCGAACATCCCTCCCGAAGGGACGCTCCTCCCCGATACGTATTATTTCTCGAAAGGCGCATCGCGGCACGAGATCCTGGACCGGATGCGGGACGGTATGGAGAAAGCCATGACGGAGCTTTGGGAAGAGCGGGATCCCGATCTTCCTATTCGATCCGTCGAGGAACTCGTGACGTTCGCGTCGATCGTCGAGAAGGAAACGGGCCGCCCGGATGAGCGCGACCGGGTCGCGGCGGTCTTCTACAACCGGCTGAAGAAGGGGATGAGGCTGCAATCCGATCCGACGATCATCTATGGCATCGTCGGCGGACAGGGCGTTCTCGGCCGCGGCATCACGAAGGCCGATATCGACACGAAGTCGCCGTACAACACGTATCAGATCAATGGTTTGCCGCCGGGGCCGATCTGCAACCCAGGCAAGCCCGCGCTTCAGGCTGCTCTGCATCCGGCCAAGACGTCCGATCTCTACTTCGTCGCAGACGGCACCGGTGGCCACACGTTCTCGGAAACGCTGAAAGATCACAATTCGGCTGTTCAGAAATGGCGTGCCGTCGAGAAGCAGACGAAGGCCAAGCAGGGGGCGGCGGACACCTCCGATCAGGACACCGGGACGACGCCCATTCCGCAGAGTAGCGATAGCGGTCCGAAGCCCAGTCCCGTCACCACAAAGGGACAGAAATCCCCGAAGGCCGCCGCGGCAACGGCCGACAGCGGCAACGCGGGCTCCGGTTCGGCGGATACTTCGGCGAACGCCAGTGACGTTCCGTTGCCCGTTCGGAAGCCGAAAAAGCCATAGAACGCGTGCGATGATAACTTCTGTTGGCGGCCGCGGCGCTTCCCGTTAAGTTGCGCGCCGCTAGCTCACCCCGTCGATGAGACCTTCCCTGATGACAATTTCCAGCATGACGGGTTTTGCCCGTGTCGATGGCTCGAGCGATGGCTTGGCTTGGACATGGGAAGCGCGAAGCGTCAACGGCCGCGGTCTTGATGTTCGGCTCCGTCTGCCGCCGGGCTACGAGGCGCTCGAAGTCGCCGCGCGAGACGCCGTCTCAAAGCGGTTTGCACGCGGCAACATCGCCCTGTCGCTCGCTCTCGAACGGCAGCAAGGCAACGGCTCGGTGCGCTTGAACGAACTCGTGCTCGCGGACGTCGTGAAGGCTGCAGAACGGGTTTCGGCATTGTCCGGAGCGTCAAAGCCCGATGCGGCGCAGTTTCTCATGATCAAGGGCGTGCTCGAGACCGCGGATCAAACGGTCGAGGACAGCGAAGTGCGCGCGGCGCGTGAAGGCGCTCTGCTGCGGAGCCTCGAAGCGACGCTCGATAGCCTCGCCGAAGCGCGGCGGGCAGAGGGCACGCGTCTCGCCGAGATCGTTCGGGATCAGCTCGCGCAAATTGAACGCCTCGCAGGCGAGGTGCGGGCGTCGCCTTCACGGACGCCCGAAGCCATCGCCAACCGTCTCAAGGATGCGATTGCACGGCTCTTCGAAACGACGGCGGCGCTCGATCAAGACCGCCTTCATCAAGAAGCCATGCTGATGGCGACGCGCGCCGACGTCGAGGAAGAATTGCAAAGACTAGCCGCGCACGTCGCGGGAGCCCGCGACATCATCGGCGAGCCGGGTGCGGTCGGGCGAAAGCTCGATTTTCTGGCGCAGGAATTCAATCGCGAAGCCAATACGCTTTGCTCCAAGGCCAATGCGGTCGATATCACGCGGCTCGGGCTGCAGTTGAAGACGGTCATCGACCAGCTTCGCGAACAAGTGCAAAATGTCGAATAGTATGACCAAAGATACCGCGAACAATTCCAGCAAGGGCGCAACCAACGAGGGCATCGTCGAGCCGCACATTGCGCGCCGGGGATTGCTCTATATCGTCTCGTCGCCGTCGGGCGCGGGGAAGACGACGTTGGCTCGGCGCGTGCTCGCCGCCGACAACAACATCAAGATGTCGGTTTCCGTCACGACGCGGCCGCCTCGTCCGGGCGAACAGGATGGGGTCGACTATCACTTCGTCGATCACCGCGCCTTTGAAGGTATGAAGGAACGCGGCGAACTCCTCGAGTGGGCGCGCGTCTTTGACAACTACTACGGCACGCCGCGCGCTCCGGTCGAAGACGCCATTCGCGAGGGCAAGGACGTTCTGTTCGATATCGACTGGCAGGGTGCGCAACAGCTGTCGGAAAAAATGCCGGGCGATGTCGTCAGAGTGTTTGTTCTCCCGCCATCGGGTGACGTGCTCGAGAACCGGCTGAAATCGCGGGCGCAGGATCCGGCCGACGTCGTTGCGAAGCGTATGGCTGCGGCAGCGTCCGAGATCAGCCATTGGCCGGAATATGATTACGTGCTCGTCAACTCGCACATCGAGCAGAGCGCGGCCGCGGCGCTTGCCATTCTGCTGGCGGAGCGCCTGAAGCGCGGGCGGCTGCTCGGCCTTTCCGACTTTGTTCGCAAATTGCAGTCTGCGCTTTAGTCCTTGAGGGGCGTTTCGGCACCCGCGTCGAGAATGGCGGCGAGGCGGGCGAAATCCGAAACGGCGAGTTCCTCCGCACGCCGTTCGGGCGATAAGCCAGCCCGCTGCAGAAGCAGCTCCGGAAACGGCGTCAGTTGCTTCAGGCTCGAACGAAGCATCTTGCGGCGCTGACCAAAGGCTGCCGCCGTTACGCGCGCGAGCGTCTTTACCTCGCAGTGCGGCTCGGGATTGGCGCGCGGGCGAAACTCGACGATGGCTGAAGCAACTTTCGGCGGCGGCGTGAAGGCCTCCGGCGGCAGATTCATGACGATCTTGGCTTCCGTCCGCCATTGCGCGAGTACGGAAAGCCGGCCGTAGGCTTTCGATTTTGGCGCCGCAACGATGCGTTCGGCGACCTCGCGCTGGAACATCAGAACCATGCGATCGTACCACGGCGGCCAAGGTTCGGTTTCGAGCCAGTCGACGAGCAGCAGCGAGGCGATACCATAGGGAAGGTTCGCCGCGACCGTCACGGGACCCGCGCCTTCGAGCAGCTTCCGCCAATCGGCATTAAGGGCGTCGTCCGCGTGGACATCGAGGCGGCCGGGGAATCGCTCCGAAATTTCGGCGAGCGCTGGGAGGCAACGATCGTCCCGTTCGATGGCGACGACGCGCTTCGCGCCTTCGATCAAAAGTGCGCGCGTCAGGCCGCCGGGCCCGGGCCCAACTTCCACGACGGTGCGATCACTCAGATCGCCAGCGAGACGCGCGATCTTCCGCGTGAGATTGAGGTCGAGCAGAAAATTCTGTCCGAGCGATTTCTTGGCGCTGAGGCCATAGCGTTCGATGACATCGCGTAGAGGCGGCAGGCCGTCGGGGCTGGTGGAGGCTTTCATGATGCTGCCGCGCTAAGTCTGCGCGCGACCATCTCGCCTGCAAGTTTCAACGCGGCCTTGAGACTAGTGGCTGATGCAACTCCTTTACCAGCGATGGCGAAAGCCGTGCCGTGATCGGGAGATGTGCGAACGAACGGCAAGCCGATTGTTGCGTTGACCCCTTCGTCGAATGCGAGTGTCTTGATCGGGATCAATCCTTGATCGTGATACATGGCGAGTGCCGCATCATAGGTCTTGCGGGCTGCATCGTGAAACATCGTATCCGCGGCGTGGGGGCCTGTTACGTCAAGGCCCTCGGCCCTCAGGGCCTCGATCGCCGGGCGTATGATTTCGGCGTCTTCCGAACCGAGAGCACCGTCTTCGCCCGCGTGCGGGTTGAGTCCCGCAACCGCAATACGCGGGTTTTCGATGCCGAAGTCACGCCGCAGGGATGCTGCCATGATGCGCGCGGTTTTGATGATCTTATCGGCGGTCAGCAGTGCGGGCACGTCCTTTAGCGGGACGTGGATCGTCAGCGGCACAACGCGCAGCTTCGATGAGGCGAGCATCATCACCGGCTCAGATGGTTCGCCTGGCCAGAACTCGGCCGCCAGTGCGCCCAGATACTCGGTATGGCCGGGAAATTCGAAGCCCGCGCCGTAGAGCACAGATTTCGCGATCGGATTGGTGACGACGGCGGATGCGTGGCCTGCTGCTACGTCGGCCACGGCGCTCCGGATAGCGCTTATTGTTGCGGGCCCATTGCGGACGGACGGACTGCCAGGCTTGGCAGGTTCTGCGAGCGGAATGGACAAGACCGGGAGCGAATCGCGGAAGACGTCTGCCGCGGCTGATATATCCGTCACGGGAACGATGACTTTGTCATCGATGCCAGCCGCACGAGCGGCCGCACGCATCAACTCGATGTCGGCGTAGAGAACGAACGCCGGCAGTCGATCGGTGAAACGGTCTTTCCAAGCCTGAAGCGAGAGCTCGGGGCCGATCCCCGCAGCGTCACCCATCGTGAGTGCCAGGGGCCGGCGCCGCTCCTTATCGGGAGCCGACATTTATCCGGTACTCGATGTGGGCGTCCTCGCGGAGGTCTTTGATGTAGCGCTTGGCCATCAGTTCGAACTCCTTCTGCTTGAGTTCGCCCTCGGCTTGGTTGCGCTTCTCGTCGACGGCCTTCACGACATTGCGTCCACAAACGACCCAGAGTTCGATCGCCCCGTCATTCACAGTCGGCGGAAGCATCTCGCCGTCGCTCGCGTTGACGAGAAGGGTCCGGGTCGGCTCTGAGATTGTCGAGGGGCGCCGTTTGCCGAGATCTTCGAAGCTAGCGCCCGGAACGCCGGTGGCTGCTGCGGCCGTTGTTTGGCAGCCTGCGAACTTTGACTTGATCTTATCGGCTTCCTGGATGCGCGCGGCCACGCCATTTTCCTCGATCTTCACCGGCATCGATATCCGAACGCGCTGCACCTGCAATTCGACATCGTCGTTGCCGGCCACGGTGGACGCCGCGACGAGCTTATCGACGTCCTTGTTCGTAACGTTGATCAGGGGGCCGAACCGGCGACGCACGACCTCGTTCCAGGAGAGCGTGGCTTTGATGCGCGCTTTGATCGGCTCGAGACTGCCGCCGATCTGCTTCGTGAATTGCTCGACCGTCATTTTGTTGCGTTCGGCGATGCCGCTGACGATACCGTCGATCTGGGCATCTTCAATCGTGACGCTTTGCTTTTTGGCTTCCTGCATCTTGAGCCGGTCGTCGATCAGTTCCTCGACTGCCTGCTTTTTCATGGCGGGAAGCGCGGAGTTTCTGGCGCTTTCAAATGCCTGCTTCTGCAGGCTCATGCCGAACTCTTTTTTGCGGCGCTCGAAAATTGCGATGATCTCGTCGCGCGATTTTCCTTCGTTGGCTTTTACGGTTTCCTGCAGGAGCGCCTTGAGCCGTTCCGAGGTCTTCGGATTTTTGATGATGGATTCGAAGTTGGCTTTCGCCTGCTGTTGAATGTTGGTGCCGCTGAGCATCATCGCGCGCTGGTCGATCTCGAAGCCGGTGATCGGCTCGTCATTGACCAGTACTGCTATCGCGCGCTGGTCTTTGGTCGGGGCCAAAGTGTCCCGGTCTGCCGGTTCAGCGGCAGCGGGTGTCTGAGATTTCTTCTTCTTTTGGTTTTTGCCCTGGGCATCGGTGGATGAGCCGGGGGTTTCACCGACGGCGGGCTTCGGCAGAGACGATGTGCCATCGCCCGTCACGGCGACGGTCCCTCCCTGAGCGGCAACGGCGAACGACATCGCCACGCTCGCGAGGCTCGCGAGTGCGCATCGCACCGCAAGGGATGAAAAGTTAGCGGTGCTGGTGCGTGGCAAGGGCATGCTTAAACGACATCCATAAGTCCGAATCGGCGTGGCCGTCAGGATACCGCGGCCGCGGCCGGTGATTGGGGCTTATCCACATCAAGAGTGGCCAAAATCCGGTTCCCCTTGGCTCAAGGGTGTGGGCGCCGCCAGCGGAATTAGTTCGTACGCTGGTCGCCACCCATATTGAAGTCCAGATTGCCCGTCGTCGCCGCAAAATCTCCGAGGTGCTTGAATTCGAACCGCAACATAACGGTCTGGTCCGGTTCGATTGAGAGATCGGAGTAGTTGGACTGAATATACGAGGCCGTCAGCACGAAGCATTCATCGGCGTATTTGAGATTAACGCTATCATAGCGGAAATTGCCGCTCTCGAGGTCATAGCGTGTCGACCCGCCGACGCTCCAACGGTTGGTCAGCTGGAGCGTCGCTGAGCCCAGGACTTCCTCCAGGCGCGTCAGGGTGGCAATCTTGTCGGGATTGTCCGGGTCTGTAAACAGGGCATCGGCGTCATACGAATAGCCTGCCTGCACCGACAGCGGGCCATACTTGGCCACCGCGGCAAGATCCTCGCGTTTCAAAGCGAGCGTGGATTCGTTGAACCGGCTCTGCGAAATGATCCGGAAATCGGCGATTGGGGCGAAATAGGCGCCGAGGACGTAGTCGGATTTTTGGGTCTCAAGGCCGTTAAGGGGATTAAAGACGAAGTTGCCCTCGCCGGTCCGGCCCGGCAATAGGTAGGCGTTGTCTCCCGACAGCTGATAACTCTGGCCAGCCAGGAAGCGTGCGTAACCACCGTCGTTGGCCTGGAAAGTGTACTGCAAGCCGGCGTTGACGCGCGTGCCTGTTTCGATGCGGTCGTAGCCCGAAAACTTCGTCGTCGCGAACAGGTTGGTGTCGTCGAAGACGAGGCTCTGGGCGTCTTCGTTGGGCAACCGGCGTTGCGGCAGGCTTTCCTGGTGCGTAACGATCTGGCCAATCGGTTCGACGATGTGCGTTCCGACGGACGAATTCGCAACCCAGGGATAGGAGACGAGTACGCCGCCATCGACGATGCCGCGCGTCACGGTTTCGTTCCCGATTATTCGGGTCGTAGTGGGGTCCACCGCAGGCCCGGTCGCGGGCTCCGGCTGTATTAGTGTTACGCTCGTGGGATCGACGACGTTATCATATTGGTAAACATCGCCGCGAATATCTGCGAATGGCGTGTAGCTGATGCCGATGGCGTCAGTGAAACGGCGACGCCAATTCAGCTCGGTGATGATGCGGTTGATGTTCTGGTCCTGTTGGCGACCGGTCAAAGGATCGACAACGGTGCCGTCCGTACGCGTGAAGCTTAGGACATTCGTGTTCCACTTGAGCTCGCCACCGAGTACGGGGTCGGCGAACACATAATTGTAGTTGATGATCGGGTGCGTGTAGCTTTCGGTTTCCGGCGTGTCGTTGGTCAACAGGCCGCCGAACTGATAGAGCGTGGCGTTGAAGTAGTTCCGATCGGACTGTCCGGTCAGGTAAACCTGATTGACGCGATCGGTCACGAGAACGCTGTCGAGTTTATAGAAGCGCCGGAACTGATCGTCGCTTTCGACGATCGCATCCCAGCCGAATTTCCACCAGCTCGACAATGAGAACAAACCGTGGGTCTCGACGCTGCCACGGAAGCCGTCGAGTTTCGCGTTATTGTTGGCGTTCGCGCCGCCCGGAAGGTTAGCCGCATCCTGGTCGATGCCCGCGAGTTTCACGGTGTATTCGCCATTCGCAAGGCGGTGCCGCCACTCACCCTTCATGAACAGGCCCTGCTCGCTCATGTAGAGCGGTTCGAGCGTCACGTCGTAGTTCGGCGCCAGATTGAAGAAATACGGGATGCCGGTGATGTAGCCGAGCGTCGACGAGTGGCCGTAGTCAGGCGTCAAGAAGCCGGTCTTCCGCTTCACGGACGGGTCCGGGCTCTGGAAGTACGGAAGGTACAAGATCGGCTGACCGTAGATCTGGAAGTAGGCGTCCTGATAGGTCAGGGTCGCAGCTTCCTGATCGTGGATGATGCGGGCCGCGCTGATGCACCAGAGGGGCGGCGTGTTGCCATCGCTTTGGCACGGCGTGAACTTGCCGTTTTCGAACTCGGTTATGTTGCCCTCGCGCCGAGTCGCGCGGTCGGCGGAGATATGGGACTTATCGGCCGAGACGATGGACAGCGCCGACACGAAGCCGTCGCGGAAGTCGTCGGTCAGCGTATAGCGATCGGCGTGGACGATGTTGCCTTGCGGCTCTTTCAGCGTGACGTTGCCGACGGCCGTCAGCGTTCCACCGCTCTGATCGTAGACGACTTCGTCGGCGGTCAGGATGTAGTTGTTGTAGAAAATTTCGACGTTGCCGCGTGAAATGACGCGATCACCCGATTTGTCGTAGATCAGCTGGTCGCCCTGCAGACGCATGGGCTGGGCGCGATCGATATTCGTGCTGACCTTGCCGAAGATGGCGCTCGGCGAATTCGCGGCTCCGAACGACGACTGGGTCTTTTTCGAATTGTTCAGGTCGGAAACCTGCGCGTGGGCGAGGCTCGAGATGGTCGCGACGCAGCCGATGAGCACAAGGCGCAGAAGCGCACGAGCGGCCCCGCGCCCCTTAAGGCGACGAGAACCCTCGCGAAACGGCCCGCAACCCTCTTGCGGTGTCCGCGCTTCACGCATCACTCAGCCGTCCTCCTGGTGCAACAGCACCGTGGTTGCAATGACCAAAACAAGTGCGACAGGCAACCATGCTGCCGCCCACGCTGGTGCCAGACCTGCGATGCCAATTTGTCTCGCGATTTCCGAGAACAAGAAGAACCCAACCCCGCCGATCATCCCTGTCGTAACCATAGTCTGGATGCCACCTGAGCGGAATGACCGCAATGACACAGTTGCCGCCAAAAGGACCATTGCGACGCAGAGCAGGGGACGAACCAGAAGGGATTCGTACTGGACCCTAAGGCGTTCGGTCGAAAGTTTCGCTTTTTCCGCGGCTTCTATGAGTTCCGGGAGGTCCCAGAAAGATACGGAAAAGACCGTCCCCAGCGCCTCCTGGACCCGGTCCGGCGTCAGGTATGTGGATACAAGGTAGGAACTGAATTTTTCGGGCTGCTGGCCGAGGCGCGAAACCCAGGCGTCGGTCAGCCGCCAATAGCCGTCTTTGAGCTCTGCCTGGCTGGCGTCCACGCGTTCGGCGAAATGCCCGTCACGGTCATAAGCGAAAATCATGACGCCGTTCAGCGTCAGGCCCCGGTTCGTCGCGGCCGCGGCGCCTAAGACCGATTCTCCATCGACGCCGTTCTGCGTGATCCAGGAGCCGCCGCCCTGGGCGCGAAGCAGGTTGGTGTCGTTGCCGAAAGCCTTGGCGAACACCTGCTCCGATTTGGCCCGGCCGCGAGCAGCAAGCGGGTTGTATACGGTCACCGCGCTGATGCCGACGAGAAGCCCGACCAAGATGCCTGGGGCCAGGAATTGCCAGACCGACATGCCGCCGGCTCGCATGACGGCAAGTTCGCTCTTCCGGTTCAGATAGAGAAGGGCGCTGATCGTGCCAACGAGGACTGCGAACCCGATCAGGAATTCGACGTAGGCACCGAGGCGAAGAAGGGCGATGCCGACCAGCGTTGTCACTGGGACACTGCCGAACTTGCTCGACTGTCGCAGCAACTCGACGAAATCGATCATGAAGATCAGCAGCGCGCAAACGGCCAGCGTGGAGGCAATCGCGACGAAGAACAGCTTCGCTATGTAGCGCGTCAGAGTGAAGGAGCGGATCATGTGGCTATCTTCCGGCGCGGCATGACGAGGCGAATGATGACGTCAGCCATTCCCGACATCGCATCGATGAGGCGTCCGAAGATCGAGATCCCCGACCTCTGGCGGTCGGACCGTTTGATTATGATCAACGACAGAACGATGGCCGTGGTGGGAACAGCATAAAGTGCGATGAGCATCGAGGCATCCCGCGTCACCGCGCTGTTCAACGCCAACCCGGCCATACGGCAGGTGGCGGCGAAAAGGAACGTCAGCACGAGGCTTTGCATGCGGCTCGAGCGGGTTGATCTCGCTTGGCCCACGAAGGCGACGATAAGGAATACAAAGGCTATCGGATAGAGGGGACCGACCAACCTTTCGTGTATTTCGGCGCGGAATTGGCCGGGCGAGCTTTTGAAGAGCCTGCTGTCGGGGCTTGGATGCGTGAGTTCGCTCCAATAGCGCTCGCGGGGCTTTCGCTCGCCCGATGCGTCATCCTGAGGTTCGAACCGGTCGAGGTCTACGACGTATTTGTCGAAGGCAACGATCTGCGGCGGCGCGTCGGCCTCCGTACGGCGGATGATATGGCCCGTCGACATCACGAGATAGGCGGTGCCGTCCTGCTTTACGATCGTGCCGTGCTCGGCGAGATAGCTCTGGGTCTGCGCCTTGTCCCGGGTGTCGTGCATGACGAGGCCGAGAAGCTCGCCGTCGGCCGAGCGGTCGCGAATATGAAACATCAGGTCGGGTTCGGGACTTGAAAAGCGGCCGGGCTGGATGACCTGGGTCAAGAGATCGCTTCGGACCTGCACGAGATAATCGCTCAGCAACCGCATGCTCCACGGCTGGGCGATGTGACCGACGAACGCCAGAAAGCAGCTGACAAGCAAAGCCAGGAGGATGAGCGGCCTCGCAACCGTCCAAACCTTGGAGCCCGCCGCCGAAAGGACGATGAGTTCGCTGTCGGTATTCAGGCGATTAAGGGTGTGGAGGGCTGCGATCAAAAACGAAAACGGGGCGATGATCGCCATAAGATTCGGGACGGCGAGGGATGTCATTTTGACGAGCATCCAGGTGTCCTGACCCTGGCTGGTCACGACGTTGAACTGGCGCAAGGCCAGAGCAATCCAGACGATGCCCGTCAACGACGCCAGGATGAGCAGGAACGAGCCCACGGCCTGCCGGAAGACATATCTCGAGAAAATTCGCATGCGTTAGCCGCTCTCCCCCCTCCGGCCACGTTGGCCGAAGCACTTTCCTCATCACCGGCTCCTGTGAGGACATGTCCGGCTCCCATAGCACAGTGGCGGAATTTCGGCTTTCCGCCGTTCTCCAGCCGTCTGGCGGATGCCCAAAAACGCTCTTTGGGCACAAACGGTTAGATCGCGAAAGAGCTTTAGATGGAAGAGTGATTGCAATGGCTCCCTTGCCACGCCTTCGCGAACGACTAAGTTGTGCCGTCTATCCACCGGTTCTTGTCCATTCCGCCGCCATCGTGCACAGGGTGCCGGAAAGCCAGCGGATCGGCGTCCGCGTCCCAGCATCCTAACCCACCCTTGGCCCTTTCGCGCCTCGATCCTCTTTAACTTGGAGTCGTTTTGAAAATGTCCGATCGCCTCGAAATCGCTTTCGCGCCGCTCAACGCCGAGCTTGAATCCGTCACTGTCGTATTCGCGGGCGACGGCTTGGTTCTCGGAAGCAAGGCTCGGGAACTCGAAACGAAGTCGGCCAGCGCGCTCAGCAAAGCTGCAGCTGCCGCCGATTTCAAAGGCAAATACAAGTCATCGATCGAGATCCTTGCCCCCGCCAAGATCGGAATCGATCGCTTGATCGTCAGCGGTCTCGGTAAGACGTCGACGCTGACCGATCTCCAGCTCGTCGATCTCGGCGGCGCGATCTTGGCGGCCATTCAAAATCGCAAGACGACGACGGCGAGCGTGATCGTCGATGTGGAGGGCGCGGGCGATATCTCGGCGGATGAGGCGGCCGCATTGATTGCCCAGGGCGCGGTGCTCCGCCACTACAACTTCAAAAAATACCTGACGAAGAAATCCGGAGAAGACGGAGCCGAGAAAGACGGCCTGAAAAAGCTCGTCATCCAGGTGGCGCATCCTGACAAAGCCAAGGCAGCATTCCATCCGCTGAAGGCTGTTGCCAATGGCGTCAACGTGGCGCGCGATCTCGTCAACGAGCCGGCAAATATTCTCGGTCCCGTTGAACTCGCGGAGAAGTCGAAAGCGCTCGAAAAGCTCGGCGTCAGCGTCGAAATCCTCGATGTCAAGGACATGGAAAAGCTCGGGATGGGCTCGCTTCTTTGCGTGGGTCAGGGAAGCGTCAGGCCGTCGCGCCTTGCGGTCATGGTTTGGAACGGCGCCAAGGGTAACAAGAAGCAAAAGCCGATTTGCTTCGTCGGCAAAGGCGTCGTCTTCGACACCGGCGGCATCTCGATCAAGCCCGCGGCCGGCATGGAAGACATGAAGGGCGACATGGGCGGTGCGGCTGCCGTGATCGGAACGATGCACGCGCTCGCGGAGCGTAAGGCAAACATCAACGCCGTGGGTCTGATCGGCTGTGTCGAAAACATGCCGTCGGGCAACGCCGTTCGTCCGGGTGACATCGTGAAGTCGATGTCGGGTCAGACGATCGAAGTCATCAACACGGACGCAGAAGGCCGTCTCGTGCTCGCCGACGTGCTCTGGTACGCGCAGGAGAACTTCAAGCCGAAGGTCGTCATCGATCTCGCGACGCTGACCGGCGCCATCATGGTGGCTCTCGGAAAAGAGTACGCCGGCCTGTTCTCCAACGACGACAAGCTCGCCGATGAGTTGCTCGCGGCGTCGAAGGCCACAGGAGAGAAAGTCTGGCGCATGCCGCTCGACAAGGCTTTCGACAAGATGATGGATTCCAAGAACGCCGACATGAAGAACGCCGGCGGCCGTTGGGCAGGCGCTGCAACCGCTGCAGCCTTCCTGCAGCGCTTCGTTCAAAAGGACACGCCCTGGAGCCACATCGATCTCGCCGGCACGGCTATGGACGGTAGCCGCAACGATATCAACCAGAGCTGGGGTGCCGGCTGGGGCGTGAGACTGCTCAACGCATTCGCGGAGCAGCATGAGAAGGCCGACAAGTAACAGATCGGTCCAAAGATCTGAAAATTAACAATGGGTGGATCTGCGTATCATTATGATACACAAGCCGGTCCACCCATTTGTTTCCATAATATCTATTATGCGAATTGCAGGACGGGGCGGTTAAGCCAGCGCAAATCTGTCCGGGTTCTGCTGGATGAAGTTCGGCATCTCGCCGATTCCGACAATCTCGGTATCGCCCGCGAGATTCTTCTCATACTCGGTCGAGCTTTCGAAGCTCGCCAACATTTTATGCTCGGTGTGCGAGTATGCGGAGACCTTCCGTCGCCACGTTTCCCAATCGCCCAGGCTCGTGATGTGCCAGCCCGCCTCTGGAATGACCCGCACAGGCCCGGTGATACCGGTGTTCATCCAATTCCAGGCTCTGGCGTGAAGGCGCCCAAGCAGCGTCCCTTGAAGGCTCCTTGACGCCGATATCTTCGTCAGCCGAAGACGCTGGGCTCCCGGGAACTGACCGTACTCGATGAGACGCGGCCCTTTATCCCAAGACAGGCTCCTCACCCGCCGGTTTGCGCAGCCGCGATATATCGGCATTTCGAAGATCGTCAGTTCACCGGGCCTGCGTTCGGCAAGGCCGCGTTTCAGCGCTGAAGCGCTGATGATCTCATCGACGTCCGACACGATGATCAAATCGGTCTTTCGCGCTGTGACCAATCCCTTGCCGATTTGATTACGCTGATAGTGCTCGCGCGCCCAATTGGCATCGAGGGGTTTGGTATCGAGAGCATATCCAGCGATGGTCGGAGGAAAGTCCACGACGACATGGATGATCTTGCCGGCGAAACGCGAAAAGCGATCCGCATTCTCGGCGTAATAGAGCGGCTTCGGGTGGCCCTGAAAGGTCTGGTGCGCTTCAACGAGCACGAAATGGTCGACGAGCGCGTCAAGCTCGTGCAGCCGCACTTCGAGCAAATCGAGTTCGTTGAAGAAACTGAAGCAATCGAAGAGCATCGCAATGCTCCGTCAGCTCGGATGCGATATTCCGGTGATTGAGTAATTTCGAGATTTTTCGGTCACGTCGGAGCGGATAATAGGCCCGCTGCGAACTGCTACCACTGCTGGGGTGCCTTTTCCCGTGTAAATGACGGCACCAGAGAATTTTCTTGGTCTATGCTGACGAAAATACGTCGCCTACGTTGCAAGCGTTCATCCAGCGGATGATCGGCGGTGCCCGTTACGGCTCGCGGCGTTCGAGTGTTCTGATGCCTTCCGCGATCAACACGGCATAGAGCGCCAGGACAAAGCCCGACAGCATGTTGACGGAGACTACAGCTCCGATCGCCTGGGCCAGGGTCGGATCAAAAACCCAAGACAGCATGCGGACGACAATCTCGTCGAAGCTCTGTTTCAGCAGAAAGAGAAACTCGCTCGCCTGCTCCATCGTCGGCTTCGTGGGAAGATCGAACGCGGCGCGCTTCGCAAGCTCTGTGATGCCGGGGGCGGGCAGCAATGTCAGCCCCGCCGAGAACAGCAATCCCAGGGGTGCCGCGAGCCGGAAATAACCCCAACGCATCGGGCGGGCCTTCAGCCGGTCCATGAGAAACCTGACGGCCTGCACGCCGAGAAAGAGGGAAACTGCGAAAATCACGGCGACGAGCTTCAGCCGCTCCTGGTCGGTGCCGAGAAATGTCAGGAGCCCCACGACGCCCGCGAGGATGGCCTTCGTTATCGCCTCCAGCGCCCCGACCGCAACGATGACGATCATAGACCGCCCTGGCGGACGATCGAAATAAAACGGGAATTCGTATTTGAGGCGGGCGATCTCGAGTGCTGCGCCAACGGCGAGCGCCAACAGCGCCGTGCCGGCGGCAAATATCAGCGGCGCCGTAAAACCCGTCCAGGCGACGGCGAGAATTGCCGCCAGCTCCAGCGCCATCATGAGACCGTTGAATAGAATGTGCATCGATACCCCGCTCCGCCTTCGAGACTAGCAGAGCCGCAGGGCTCGGCAATGGCGGCGCAACCGGGTAGCGTTTTAACCGTCAGCTCGTCGTTTCATCGATTTTGCAAGTTGCATCGCCAGCGCGCTCAAAGTTCGCCTCCAACGGAAAAGACCGCCTGAAGAGCATGAGTTCGGGGCCGGTGTCGCCGAGGAGATGGAGCTGGATGGTTTTGGTTTCCGGATCGGCCGCGTACCAAGCTTCGACCGTATAGGGGGCAGCGCCCTTCGCCAGCTCGAGCTTGCCCTTGAATGCGGCGTCGCCCTGTTTGGCGTCGGCTGTGAGATGGACGGCGACTGCGCCGCATGACTTGTCGTCTTTGATCTTGATCCCGCACCAGCCTTCTTTGCAGGCGACGATATCGTAGGTGAGACCGCAACCGTCGTCACCGCAGTCTACGGCGTCCTTGCTTCGGCCGTAGCCGTAATAGCGGCCGACCCATCTTCCCTCGAGCGAGACCGTTGCGATTTCGCCGGCCTTTGTGGCAACTGCATCGTCCGCCGCCGCAGAGCCGCCAAATCCTATGGCCATGATGCTCATCACGATGACCGATATGGCGACGATACATCCTGCTGCAGTTCGGGCGACACCGCCCGGGCCTTCGCGCCTCGGCGTACCGTCGAGGTTGGTTCTGCGCATCGCAATTCTTTCGATCATCGGCTTCCTCGTTATTCCTGTTGGGGCGGTCGCAATCGGATCAGGTACCGGCCTCATCGCGTTGCCCTATGAAATGTTCGAACTCGCCGGTCGTGCGCCGATCTTATTTCCGGCGCACATGCTGTCGTCGGCAATGGCGTTACTGCTTGCTCCGATCGTCATAGCCGTCAGACATCGCGCTGAGCTTGAGCTTCACAGAGCGCTTGGCCGGCTGTTGGGCGTATTTGTGGTGATTGGGGGGCTGACGTCGTTACCTGTCGCCATCATGAGCCATTCACCGGTTTTGGCCCGCGCCGGGTTCTTCGTCCAGGGACTTGTGTGGCTCTATCTTTTCGGGGCGGCCTATCTTGCGATCCGCCGACGGAATATCTCGCGCCACGCGGATCTGATGATGGCGATGGTTGCTGTGACGACCGGCGCGGTCTGGTTCCGCGTCATCACCGGCACTGCGATCATTCTCGACCTGCCGTTCGAGCCGGTCTATGCGCTTGCGGCGTGGATCGGCTGGATGGTTCCGCTATCCATTGTCATATCCAGGCCGCGTATGGTTTCAGGCGTCCTGAGCCGGGCGAGATAGCCGCAGGACCGGCCCTCGTCGATTTCAGATCCCTCGTCTACTGTCCGCCCATCGAAAGAGGACGGACATGGCGGATACACTCAAACCCTCGCGTGATATTTCGCGGCTGGTCGAAATCATGGCGGCGCTCCGGACGCCCAAGACAGGCTGCCCTTGGGATCTCGAGCAGACGTTCGAGACGATCGCGCCCTACACGATCGAGGAAGCTTACGAAGTTGCCGATGCGATCGCGCGCAAGGATCTCGTCGATCTCAAAGACGAGCTGGGCGATCTTCTTTTGCAGGTCGTCTATCATTCGCGGATCGCCGAAGAACAAGGCGCGTTCGCGCTCGGCGATGTCGTCCTGTCCTCGACGAAGAAAATGATCCGGCGGCATCCGCACGTGTTCGGTGACGGGGCGGCGCGCGATCCGGCCGCTGTCAAATTGACGTGGGAAGAGATCAAGGCGGAGGAGCGGGCCGAGAAAGCTGCGGAGCGTTCGCACTTACCGGGCACCGCCTCATCGCCTTCGCACAAGTCCGCGACGTTGGCGGATGTTCCGGTTGGTCTTCCGGCTTTGACGCGCGCCATCAAGTTGCAGGACAAAGCCGCGAGAGTCGGTTTCGATTGGCCGAACCTTCAGCCGGTGTTCGAGAAGCTGAAGGAAGAAATCGGCGAGCTGGAAGAGGCTTTGGTTGCGTCCGGCGACTCCCCTCCGGGGAGCCGGCCGCCGAGCGGGAACCAAGATGCGATAAAAGAAGAGTTCGGGGATATGCTGTTTGTGATGGCGAACATCGCGCGGCATCTGAAGCTCGACCCGGAGGCTGCGCTGCGTGCGGCCAACGATAAGTTCGTTCGGCGTTTTGCTCACATCGAAAAGGCGCTGGGCGAACGGGGCAAATCCCCGTCGCAATCTTCGCTCGCCGAAATGGATGCGCTTTGGGACGAGGCGAAAGTGATCGAGAAGGGCTAAGCCCCCTTCGCGTTTCGTATTGCCTCGGAAATGTGCTCGGGTCGAAACCCGAGACCGAGGAGCCGCGCCGGGATACGCGAGAAGAATGGCAAGCCCGTCATGATCCGCAGCAGGAGCGGCGGCTTCAGGGGACCGGTCGCAGTAAGCGTCTTCGCGATCACCATATTCTGAATGCCGAGCTGCAACCGCTGCGTCGCGCGCGTTGGAAATTCCCTGCGCGCCTGCACGGCTTCGAGATCCCTAAACGTCAACAGTCCGCTCTTGAGTGGTTGCCATAGCAGATTGGCGGCGGCAACGGCGTCCTGAACCGCGAGATTGATACCGACACCGCCCACGGGGCTCATGGCGTGCGCGGCATCACCGATGCAGAGCAAGCCAGGCCGCGCCCACGTCTTCAGTCGATCGACCACGACAGTCAGAAGTTTGACGTGATCCCAGTCGGCAATGTCATTCGCGCGTGCGGCCGCGAACGGCAGGAGCTTTCCCACCGACTTCCGGAAAGCGTCGAGACCGGCTGCGCGAATTCTCGCATCGCCGCCTTTTGGAATAACGTATGCGCACTGCCAATAGTCTCCGCGCTGAAGCATGACGAAGATATGTCCGGTATCGAACCGGCCCTGCGTCTCTTCCGTGTCAGTCGGCAGTCTGGGCAGCCGGAACCACATGACGTCCATCGGCGCGCCGAAGTTTTCGCCGACGAGGCCAGCGGCGCCTCGGAGGACCGACGAGCGTCCGTCGGCCGCGACCACGAGATCGGCATTGATGATTTCATCGCCGGCCGGCGTCTTGACCTTCACCCCCGTTACGAGAGCACCGTCGAAGACGAGCCCTGTCGCTTCCGCGTTCATCTCGAGGTGAAAAGTCGGATAGGCGCGGCCCTTGTCAGCGAGAAAATTCAGGAAGTCCCATTGCGGCATCAGAGCGATGAACTTCGTCGAGATCGGGAGATGCGAGAAATTCGCCATCTCGAAGCGCGTATCGCCGAACTGGGCGTAGATGCTCTTCGTCTCTTGATGTGGCAGCTTCAGAAAATCACCGAGCCAGCCGAGTTCCTCCATCAACCGCAATGTTGACGGATGAATTGTATCGCCACGAAAGTCGCGAAGAAAATCCTTATGCTTTTCGAGAACCGTCACGCGGACACCAGCGCGTGCCAGAAGCACTCCCAGCATCATCCCGGCGGGTCCGCCGCCCACTATGCAGCATCTGACGCGTTCATCCACGCGGACGAGCTTAGACCGATATCCCGGCTTTGCGAAGCTGTCCGATTACGCGGGCCTTCTTTTCGTTCGGCACGCGAAGCCGCAATTCGATGCTGCCGTCCTTGCGGGCTTCTCTCGCGAGAACATCGCACGTTTCGTGCAGCCAATTGAGAAGCGCACCATTGCTGCCCGGAACGATCACATCCAGAATCTCGTCGGACGCGCCGAGGCGGTCGTCGATCGTGTGAAGCAGTGGCGCCATGCCCTCGCCTGTCGCGGCCGAGACAAGCACGGGAGGCCGCGCATTGCGATGCACTTCGTGTTGTAGCTCAGTCCGTCGTTCCGCAGGCAGAAGATCGATCTTATTCCAGACTTCGAGAATATGACTTTCAACGGGCAGCGTATCGATGCCGAGATCCGCCAGCACCTTCTCGACGTCTTGCGCCTGCGCTTCCGTCTCTTCATGGGCGATGTCGCGCACGTGAAGAATGAGGTCGGCTTCAACGACTTCTTCGAGCGTCGCGCGGAATGCGGCAACGAGCATGGTCGGCAAATCGGAAATGAAACCGACGGTATCGGAGAGGATGATGCGGCGCGCGCTCGGAAGTTTCACTTCGCGCATGGTGGGGTCGAGCGTCGCGAAGACTTGGTCCATCGCGACGACGCCGGCGCCGGTGATCTTATTGAAGAGCGTCGACTTGCCGGCGTTCGTATAGCCGACGATCGCGACGATCGGGTAAGGCACCTTGCGGCGTCCCTTGCGATGCAGATCACGCGTTTTCACGACATCGGCCAAGTCGCGTTTGAGCGCGTCGATGCGATCTTGCAGCATGCGCCGATCGAGTTCGATCTGGGCTTCACCCGGGCCGCCGAGAAAGCCGCCGCCACCGCGCTGACGTTCCAAATGGGTCCAGGCACGAACGAGCCGGCCTTTTTGATAGGTCAAATGCGCGAGTTCGACTTGCAGCACGCCTTCGCGTGTTCGTGCACGCGCGCCGAATATCTCGAGGATGAGGCCAGTGCGATCGAGAACTTTGGCGTTCCACGCCTTCTCGAGATTTCGCTGCTGCACCGGCGTAATGTTGTAATCGACGACGACGAGGCCGATCTCAAGCTCCTCGACGAGGTTCTTGATCTCTTCGACTTTTCCCGACCCGAGCAACGTCGATGGCCGCGGCTCGGAAATCGGGACGATCGTCGAGTCTATGATGTCGAGTTCAATTGCGTTCGCGAGACCGACCGCTTCGGCAAGGCGATTTTCAGGCGTGTGGACTTGTGCGGAAGACTTCGCCGTTGGCGCGGACTTGGCTTTCTGCTGCCGCTTGAATGCTGGCACAACGACGAGCGTTCGCGTTCTCGGCGCCCTCGTCTCCTTCGAGATGCGCCGCCGCTCGCGGTTTCGTCCGCCCTCGTGCTTTTCGCCTTCCCCGTCTTTAGAGCGCGAGGTCAACCTGCGGCGCTTTCATCCTGGTCGTTGAGATTGACGGGACCGCCCGGCATGATCGTCGAAATCGCGTGCTTGTAAACGAGCTGGGAGTGACCATCGCGGCGCAGGAGAACGCAGAAATTATCAAACCAGCTGACGATGCCTTGGAGTTTCACGCCATTGATGAGGAAGATCGTTAGAGGCGTTTTATTCTTACGAACATAATTTAAAAAAGTGTCCTGCAGATTCTGAGGTTTTTCAGCCGCCATTTTTGTTGTCCGTTTTTTATCTCGACGTCTTGTTTAAGCGTCTTCTCGTAAACGACTGGCACCGTCGGGTTCGATAACGACGGAGCACCGATGCAGCGGTCACCATGAAATGTGGTGGGTAACCGAAGCGACCGCACTTTACATCCACCATTGCCGCGCACAATGCGGCAACATTCGCACCTTCCTCACGCTGAAAATTCAGCAACCTGATGAAATCTCAATCGGAGTTGGCGGGAAAGCTTTCCCGGCCGCCCATCCCCAATTGCAACCCCGTCTATATTCACCACAGGCATGACGATATTCGTCGCGGACGTCACGAACGCTTCGCCGGCCTTCAGCGCCTCGTCCCGGCTAAAGGTCCGCTGTTCAATTTTTATTCCCTCCTTTTTGGCAACGTCCATGACGGTTGCCCGGGTGACGCCAGGGAGGATGTTGTGATCGAGCTGGCGTGTGACAAGGATACCCTCGGGTGTCACGATCCAGGCATTGCTCGATGCGCCTTCTGTGACATTGCCCGCGGCGTCCACGAACCAAGCTTCGCGGGCCCCTGCCCGGCGCGCTTCGTCTTTCGCCAGAACCGCAGGAAGCAGCATCACCGTTTTGATATCGCAACGGCCCCACCGGTTGTCCGGGATCGTCTTCACGGCGATGCCCTTTTCGGCAAGCTCGGCCGACCATCCGCGCCGGTGAGCGCGAGCAAGCACCACGAGCGTCGGCGCGGTCGTCGAGGGCGGCAACGCAAAGTCTCGCGGCCCCGCGCCGCGCGAGACTTGCATATAAACGATACCGTCGCGCACGCGATTGCGGTCCATCACGACTTTTATGACATGGAGCAGTGCGCCCTCGGACATCGGCGGGGGGATCGCGAGTTCTGCGAGCGATCGGGAGAGCCGAGCCAAGTGGCGAGACGCATCGACCAGCCCGCCGTCGCGTATTTCAATGACTTCGTAAATCGCGTCGGCCAGTTGGAAGCCGCGATCCTCGACATGAATAGCGGCCTGCGAATACGGCCGGTAGGCGCCGTTGACGTAAACGATGCGGGTCAAGCGAACGTGCTCCTACGACGCCGATCTCAGATCGCCGCTGCGCTGCTCGGATGAAACGCCGAGGGCGCGAAGCTTACGATGCAATGCCGACCGCTCCATGCCGACGAACTCGGCGGTTCTGGAAATGTTGCCACCGAACCGGTTGATCTGCGCGAGAAGGTATTCGCGTTCGAAGATTTCACGCGCCTCGCGGAGCGGAAGCGACATCAAGTGTTCGGCGCCGCCGTTGACCGGCAGCGGCACGTTGGAGCCGATTTCGTCGGGAAGCATGTCGGCGGTGATCGCCGCATTCGGTTCGCCACCGGCAAGGATCAAGAGTCGTTCGACGTTATTGCGGAGTTCGCGAACGTTGCCCGGCCAATCGTGTGCTTGCAGCACGGCGATCGCGTCCTCACCGATGCGGCGGGGGGCGAGGCCTGACGTCTGGGCGACCTGACCGATGAAATACTGGATGAGTTCGGGAATATCTTCGCGGCGCTCGGCGAGACTCGGCACACGCAGCGTGACGACGTTCAGGCGGTGGTAGAGATCTTCGCGGAAGCGTCCTTCGCGGATGTCCTGTTCGAGGTCGCGGGAGGTCGACGAAATGATCCTGACGTCGACGGAGACCTTCTGCGATCCACCGAGGCGCAGAAACTTCTGCTCGACGAGCACGCGCAGGATCTTGCCTTGCGTCTCCATCGGCATGTCGGCGACTTCGTCGATGTAGAGCGTTCCGGTGTGCGCCTCTTCGAGCGCGCCGACTTTGCGCGGCCCACCGGTGCGGTCTTCGGTTCCGAACAGTTCGTCCTCGACGCGGTCCGGAACCATGGCTGCAGCATTAAGCACGACGAACGGGCCGTCGGCGCGCAGCGATTTCTGATGGAGAACGCGGGCAGCGAGTTCCTTGCCTGTTCCCGAAGCGCCGCGGAGCATGATGCGGCTGTTCGTCGGGCCGGCCTTGTCGATGTTGTTTTTCAGCTGGTTGATCGCGGGCGACTTGCCGATCATGTCGGCCGAGACGACGGAGCGCTCCTTCAGCTCGCGGACTTCGCGTTTCAACTGAGACGCTTCGAGAGCGCGCAAGGCGACGAGGATGAGGCGATCGGACTTGAACGGCTTCTCGATGTAGTCGTAAGCGCCGCGCTTGATGGCGGTTACGGCCGTTTCGATGTTGCCGTGGCCCGAGATGATCACCACCGGCAGATCCGGGTAGGTGCGCTTCATCACGGTCAGAACTTCGAGCCCGTCGAGGCGGCTTCCCTGCAGCCAGATGTCGAGGATGACGAGATGAGGCCTGCGGTCTTCGATCGCGCGGAGCGCTTCATCGCTGTCGCGAGCCAAGCGCGTGCGATGGCCCTCGTCCTGGAGAATGCCGGCGATCAAATCCCGGATATCTGCCTCGTCATCGACGATCAATATATCAGCTGACATTGCTGCGCTCCTGGGGGGTTAAGCGTTTCATTTCATGCTCTGCCTGCAACGTAGACTGCGGCGCGAATTTCATCTGAAGACATGCCTCGGGACGGTCCTGCCTTGATCGGCAGTGTCAGCCGGACCAGAGCGCCGCGTGTTCGCGTATCGCTTGCCGGAGCGTCCTCGAGGGCCAAGGTGCCGCCGTGCTGCTCGACGACTTTCTGCACGATCGCGAGACCAAGGCCCGTGCCCTTCGCTCTCGTCGTAACATAGGGTTCGAGAAGCTTGGCACGGTTTTGTTTGGGAAGCCCGATGCCGTTGTCGATGACTTCGATCGCGACGCGATCCGGTGATGGGACGAGCCGCACTTCGATCTCGCCTTTGTAGCCGGGCGGACGGCCTTGCGCCTCGCCAAAGGATTCAATCGCTTCGGCGGCGTTCTTGATGAGATTGGTGACAGCCTGCGAGATCAACCGCAAATCGAAGTGCGCCGTCACCGGGCGATCGGGCAGCGCGAGTTTGAAGTCGAGATCCTTGTTGCCTTCGCGGAAGAGGATTGCGGGTTCTTGGACCGCAAGTCTCAGATCCTGATCGGCCATCACGGGCTGCGGCATGCGGGCGAACGAAGCGAACTCGTCGACCATGCTTTTGATCTGGCCGGTCTGGCGTTCGATTGTCTGCGTCAGCGTTTCGAACAGCTCGCGGTTTTCGCCGATCTGGCTGCCGAACTTCTTGCGTAACCGTTCGGCTGAGAGTTGTATGGGCGTGAGGGGGTTTTTGATTTCGTGCGCGATGCGCCGCGCCACGTCGGCCCAGGCACTGGTCCGCTGCGCCAGCACGAGTTCGGAAATGTCGTCGAACGTGACGACGGAACCGACGTCCCCCTCGCCTGCTCTCTCGTGGGTGATCCTGACAGCGAAGGTGCGTTCCTCGTCGCCGATCTGTTTCTGGATCTCGTATTGTTTGCTCTTCGGCCCGGGCTCGTCGCCGGAGGCCAGCACGGGCGCGAATTCGGGAACGACATCCTTCAATGGCTTGCCGACGACCTCTGCGCTCGAGAAGCCGAGCAAACGTTCGGCCGAGCGGCTGATGAGCGTAATGCAGTCGGCGCTGTCGAGACCGATGACACCGGCGGAGACGCCCGACAGAACGGCTTCGATGAAATTCCGCCGCTCCGTCAATTGCGCATTCGTTGCGACGAGCGCGCTCTGCTGCTGCTTCAGATCGCGCGTCATGACGTTGAATGTGTGGGAAAGGCGGCGGAGATCGCCTTCGCCGCGGATCTCGGGCAGCGCGAATTCGAGATTGCCTTTCGAGACCTCTTGCGCACCTGCGATCAGTCGGCGGATCGGCGCGACGAACCGGCCTGCGAACCACATGCCGACCCAGATCGCGGCGAGCAGCGACGTCATCGAAATCATGAAGTAGATGAGGCCGTGCGCGACCTTGAGGCCGCCCTTGGCCTGTCTCAGCCGCGTGTATTCGTAGACGTTCTGCTCGGTGCTCTGAAGGTGGCTGATGACTTTCGGACTGACGCCGCGCGCGACGTAGAGATAGCGCCCCGGCATGCTGTCGATTTTTGCGATTGCGGAAATGCGATAATCGCTCGACGGTCTCGACAATGCGACTTGACCGGATTCCGCTTGTTGAATCGCAGCCGGGGGCGGCACGACATATGGCAGTTTCGGATCGTCGAGTGCTAGGACGATCGGCACGCCTTCGGAGTCGATCACATAGGCCGACGTCAAATCGCGCAAGCCCGCCTGGCCGATGAGAAACTTTTGAAACGCATCCGGATCGGCGTTTAGGGTCGCGACTTCGCCGTTGATATCGCGGACCATGTTGACGATGTCGGTCCGGATGATCTGGCTGTGCTCGTCGACGTAGGCTTTCGCAACGTCGTAGGAGTTCTCGACGATGGCGCGCGTGCGGCCGGAAAACCAGCCGTCGAGGGAGCGTGAGAAGGTTGTCGTTGCGGCGACGGCGAGCAGTACGGCCGGTAGCGCGGCCGTCAGCGTAAAGAGAGCGACGATGCGTGTGTGCAGCCGAGCCCCAGGCACCTTCTGCTTCCACGCGCTGCGGAGGCCCAAGGCTTGCCAGACAATCGTGCCGAACATCGCGACGATGAGGACGGCATTCACCGTCAGCGCCGTCCAGACGTATTCGTTGCGCGGCGTGATCGCGGTCAAGCCCGTCAGGATGAGATAACTCCCGAGGGCGGAGATCAAAGAGAGCAGAACGACGCCCAGGCCGAACCAAAAAGCCCGGTCGGAAGGATTGAGCGGTGTGGCTCCTTCCTCGACTAGCGCAGCAGCAGGCACCTTATCGCGCGGAGCGATCGTGTCGGCTTTGCCATTGCTGTTGCTGGCGCTCATCAGTTGTCGACCAATCCAACTACTGCTCTGAATTCGTTCTCAATAGCCCCGCCCGTCCAAACTTAGGACGGCATTTCCCGACCGGGGTATTCCGTTCCGGGCGAGCCAGCAGCGACGACAACGCTACAGCTGCGGATTACCAACAGCCTAACTGTGACATTTTCGCGACGGGTGTGGCGCACATCAAGCGCCAAACGCATCTTTGGTCAAGTGCTGTGGAAAACTTTTGGGATTCAGAGTCGGATTGTCGGCGTTGGAAGTCAGCCCTCGACTGTGCGGAAAACCCGGATGTTGAGGTCCCGAATTCGCGCCCGCAACGTATTCCGGTTGAGCCCGAGAAGCTCCGCCGCACGAATCTGATTGCCCCTCGTCGCGGCGAGCGCCGCGCTGAGCAGCGGCTTCTCGACATCGCGGATGACCCGATCGTAGAGGCCGGGCGGCGGGAGATCATTTCCGAACGACGAGAAATACCGCTGGAGGTATCGTTCGACGGCCTCGCCCAGATCGCCGCTTTCAGCTGCACCTCCGGCTTGGGGCGCGATCGCTGAACCCGCAAGTTCCTGCTCGACGATTTGAGCGGTCAGCGTGTCCTGCGTGTAAAGCGCGACAAGGCGGCGGACGACGTTCTCAAGTTCGCGGACGTTGCCGGGCCAAGGATGCGACTTCAGCCGTTCGATCGCTGCAGTCTCGATCGATTTCTGCCCGAGGCCTTCCCGCGACGCCTGTCTCAGGAAGTGGCGGACGAGATCGCCGATATCTTCGAGGCGCTCGCGCAGCGGTGGCAAGCGGATCGGCACGACGTTCAAGCGATAGAAAAGATCTTCGCGGAAGAGGCCCTGCTGAATCTGCGTTTTGAGATCGCGGTGCGTCGCCGCGATGATGCGGACGTTGGTCTTGATCGGCGTGCGGCCGCCAACGGTCGTATATTCGCCCTGCTGCAGAACGCGCAGGAGCCGCGTCTGCGCTTCGAGCGGCATGTCGCCGATCTCGTCGAGGAACAGCGTGCCGCCCTCGGCCTGCTCGAAGCGGCCGGGTGTGCGGGTTTGAGCGCCGGTGAAGGCTCCCTTTTCATGTCCGAAAAGTTCGCTCTCGATCAGTTCGCGCGGGATCGCCGCCATATTGATCGCGACGAACGGACCGTGACGGCGTTTGCCGTAGTCGTGCAGGACGCGCGCGACGAGTTCCTTGCCCGTGCCGCTCTCGCCATTGATCATGACCGTCAGATCGCTCTGCGTCAGCCGTGCCAGGACGCGATAAATGTCCTGCATGGGCAGCGAGCGGCCGATGAGCGGTAACTCATCGGTCTCGCGTTCGGTCGTCACCGTCTGGCGTTTGCGGCCGGGCTCCGAGAGAGCACGCGAAACCACTGCCACCACTTCGTTGAGATCGAACGGTTTCGGAAGATATTCGAAAGCGCCCTTCTCGGCTGCCGTCAGCGCTGTCATCAGCGTGTTCTGCGCGCTCATGACGATGATCGGCAGATCCGGACGCAGCTTCTTCATGCGTGGAATGAGATCGAATGCGTTCTCGTCGGGCATGACGACGTCGGTGATGACGACGTCGCCCTCACCTTGACTCACCCAGCGCCAGAGCGTCGCCGCGTTGCTTGTCGCGCGAGGCGCAAAGCCGGCTCGCGCCAGTGCCTGGTTCAAGACAGTACGAATAGCCGTATCGTCGTCGGCGATCAGAATTGTGCCTCTGGCCATCAAGTCTCTCTCGTGGTCGGCACCGGAGCAGGCCGCGTGCGTTGCATGGGAAGCAGCACGCGGAAGATCGTGCGCTTGGGTTCACTTTCACATTCGATGATGCCGCCGTGATCGGCGATGATTTTGGCGACCAGGGCAAGGCCGAGGCCGCTGCCAGACGCTTTGGTGGTGACGAAGGGGTCGAACAGGTGCGGCTTCAGATGCTCGGGGATGCCGCAGCCGTTGTCCTCGATCTGGATCATCAGAGGGAGGCTCACGCGCGTATCGGAGCCGGGAAGCGATAAGCGGACGCCGGGCCGGAACGCCGTCTGCATGATGATGCGGCCGGTGTCGGTTTTATCGCCGATGGCTTCCGCAGCGTTCTTCAGAAGATTGAGGAAGACCTGAACGAGCTTGTCGCGGTTGCCGAGTACGTGCGGCAACGAGGGATCGTAATCTTCAATGTAGCGGACGTTGCGGCCGAACCCATGCTCCGCGATGCGTCGAACATGATTGAGAACGTCGTGGATGTTGACTGCGTCTTTCGAGATTGGCCGCTCGTCGCCGAACACTTCCATGCGATCGACGAGGTTACGGATGCGATCGGTTTCGGAACAGATGAGCTGGGTCAGCGCGCGATCGTCGTCGGAAAGACCGGGCTCGAGCAACTGAGCGGCGCCGCGAATGCCGGACAGAGGATTTTTGATCTCGTGGGCCAAGACGCCCGCCATGCCGGAGACTGAACGCGCGGCTGCACGATGCGTCAACTGCCGCTCGATCATCTGGGCCATCGAGCGCTGTTGCAGCATGACGAACATGTTGCGCGGCTCTTCCGGTAATGGACCGCCATAGACGTCGACGAGCTTTGCGCCCGAGAACCGCGGCGTCGCGACCTCGATCCCGTATTCATTGACGGTCGAGCTCGTGGCCTGCACCTGCTCGATCAATCCGAGCAACGGGCACCCGAAAGCGACGATGTCGGAGATCCGGCTTCTTGTCAGCGCGGATGCGCCCATCGAGAAAAAAGCTTCAGCAGCGGCGTTGGCGAAAACAATGGTCTGATCGTTGGCGATCACGAGTATCGGGTGCGGCAGCGCACTCAATAAATCCTCGCCGTCGACTATTCTGGCGAGAGGCGGTGGCGCCGAAGCGCGATCAGATTTGCGTACCGATGCCGACTTGCTACTCATGCTGCGCGTGACTCCGGACAAGAATAAAACGTCTTCAGGCCGTCGAGCACGCGCTCGGGGTCGAGCATCGTGCATAGCTTGGCCCGCCAAGACTTGACGACCGCTTCGCTGGCGCCGCTCGACGCCAAGTACCAACCGATGTGCTTTCGTGCGTTGCGCACGCCGAGTTCCCTGCCGTAATGGCCGAACATTGCTTCGACATGTTCGAGGGCGATATCGCGCTGCGCGTTGAGTTCAGGGTCGCCGGCGTCACGGCCCGAGGATAAGAAGTTCGCTATGCGCCCGGGCATCCAAGGTGCACCGTAAGCGCCGCGCCCGATCATGACGCCTCTCGCGCCCGACGCTTCGAGCGCAAGCGCTGCATGCTCGGGGACAAGGATATCGCCGTTCACGAGGACCGGAAGCGACGTTGCTTCAACGACGGGGCGCACGGCGGACCAATCGGCCGTTCCGGTGAAGAACTGACATCTCGTCCGGCCATGCACGGTGATCAGCTTGATGCCTTCCGCTTCCGCCCGCTTCGCCAGCTCCGGAGCATTTTGGGTATTGTTGTCCCAGCCGAGCCGCATCTTCAGCGTCACGGGGACTTTGACGGCGCCGATGACGGCTTTGATGAGCGCCTGGGCGTGGTCGAGATTGCGCATGAGCGCGGAGCCAGAGAGCTTGCCCGTCACCTCTTTGGCGGGGCAGCCCATATTGATGTCGATGATGTTCGCGCCCTTGGCTTCGGCGATACGGGCGCCTTCGGCCATCCACCGCTCTTCGCGACCGGCGAGTTGTACGACAAACGGCGTAATATCCCGGCCCTCAACGCGGCGCAGCACATCGAACCGCGATTTGACCAATTCCTCGCTGGCGACCATTTCGGAAACAACGAGGCTGGCCCCGAGCCTATGGGCAAGCCGGCGGAAGGGCAGATCGCTCACTCCCGACATCGGCGCCAAGACTGCGGGCGGCGCGCCATTTACTATGTTCTCTAACATGTGGACGAGACCAGTCCCCACCTACTGCCTATTCCATGTGCAGTTCGCATTTGTGCCGCGAGTTTGGGCAGACTAGGCGCGAGGCGTTCATTTCGCAAGGGTGAACAAGACGTTTGGGAATTGCCGATTTGACGCGGCTGAGCATCTGGCCGTTATGAAATTGGCAGGAGCTGTTTCAGCCGGCTCTTCTCAAAGGCGACAGGGTGTTGCGAAAGATCTCGGCAGCGGGCAGGGAAAGCCGGGGCTCAATCATAGTGCATTTCAAAGGAGATCGTATCTTGCGCATTGCCGCTTTGATCGTCGCGGCCGGTCGGGGAACGCGCGCTGCTGCAGCTCAGGGAGCAGGTCCGAAGCAGTATGCGGTTATCGGAGGCAGAACGGTCCTCACCCGGGCGATCGAGGCCTTCGCGGGTCATCCCGAGATCGACGAGATCAAGGTCGTCATCCATCAAGACGACACTGAATTGTACAAGCAGGCCACGGAAGGATACGGGCTCGGCAAGCTTTCAAGTGCGGCGATCGGAGGCGCGAGCCGGCAAGCGTCAGTCCACCGGGGGCTCGAGGCTTTGGCTTCCTCCGCGCCAGACCTCGTGTTGATCCACGATGCAGCGCGGCCGTTCGTTTCGTCGAAAACCATCTCGAACGTGATCGCGGCTCTTCGTGAGCGGCCCGCCGCATTGGCGGCTCTTCCGGTCACGGACACCTTGAAGCGAGCGGACGGTGACGGCCTCGTGACGGAAACCGTTGCGCGTGCCGGACTATGGCGGGCACAGACGCCCCAGGGTTTTCTATTCGCGCCGATCATCGATGCCCACCGCGCCGCGGCTGATAAGGGTTTGGATACGTTCACCGACGACGCCGCAATCGCGGAATGGGCTGGGCTCAAGGTTGCCGTCGTCGAGGATTCGACCGGGAACATCAAAATCACAACGGCAGAGGATCTCGAATTGGCCGACCGGCAAATGACAAGCGCGCGCGAACCTCGCACCGGCACGGGATTTGACGTTCATCGCTTCTGCGAAGGCGATCATGTCTGGCTCGGCGGCGTAAAAATTCCGCACACACATAAATTGGAAGGTCACTCGGATGCCGACGTCGTTCTGCACGCGCTGACGGATGCTCTGCTTGGCGCTATCGGCGATGGAGACATCGGCCAGCACTTCCCTCCTTCCGATCCCAAATGGAAAGGCGCAGCGTCGCGACTGTTTCTGGAGGACGCCGCGCGCCGCATCCGTGAAATCGGCGGGCAAATAGGCAATGTCGATATTACGGTGCTCGCTGAAGCTCCGCGTGTCGGCCCTCACCGGCCGGCGATGCAGGCGCTGATCGGCGAGGTCTTAGGCCTTCCGGCCAACCGCGTCGGTATCAAAGCCACGACGATGGAAACGATGGGATTCGTCGGACGCCGTGAAGGCATTGCCGCTATGGCGACGGCGACGGTGTTCGTGCCCGCGGACAGCAAATGAGCGAAGCGTCCCATTCGAAGTTTGAGGACATCGCATCGAACCTCGCGCTGCGAACGACGGTTCGCAACGTCGCCTTGCTCAACCTCGGATATTTCGGTGTCGAGTTTGCGGTGGCACTCGCGATCGGCTCCGTTTCACTCTTTGCCGACAGCGTCGACTTCCTGGAAGACGCCGCGATCAATCTGCTGATTCTCGCCGGTTTGGGCTTCAGCCCTCTCCGTCGCGCCAAGCTCGGAATGCTCCTCGCAGTGATTATTCTCGTTCCGGGCTTGGCGACACTCTGGACTGCTTGGCAAAACTTTTCCGACGGCCGCGTTCCCGAAGCCCTGCCGCTCAGCCTCACCGGGCTTGGTGCGTTCGCAGTCAATCTCATGTGCGCGCGATTGCTCGCACCGTTTCGAACGACAGGCGGAAGCCTGACCCGAGCAGCATTCCTGTCGGCGCGGAATGACGTGGCGGCGAATGTCGCGATCGTGTTTGCCGGGCTCGCGACGGCGGCCACTTCATCTCAGTGGCCCGATCTCATCGTTGGTCTTTCCATAGCGGCGCTCAACGCCGGCGCGGCCCTCGAAGTCTACCAAGCCGCGCGAAATGAACACGTTTCGGCGAAACCGTGACACTTGAGTTGCATCCGCTGTCAATTCGAACTTCGGAACGAATTGATGCTGCTTTGCAATGGCTTTGGTCGTTGACCATCAAGGCAGAATCGCGGCATCAAACAGGCAAGTGGTTGTATTGCCACGACCCACGAGAGTGCTCATACGGGAGCCGATATGAACATCATGCCCCAAAATCTAGAACGCCAGCCAGTTGATGACTCCATCAGCACGATAGCTGAGGCACAGTCAGAAATGTGCCTGGCGACCCGTGTGCGTCAGCTCTCGCGTATCGTCACGAGAGTCTATGATGATGCCTTGCGCCCACTCGGCATCACCGCGAGCCAGTATACCTTGCTCGCGCAGCTGGCTTCTCGCGACGGAATCACGGCCGTCGAGATCGGACACGAACTCGATATTGAAAAGTCGACTCTCTCTCGCAACTTGAAGCGACTGTTAGCGCTCGGCCATATCATCATGGATCCTCCCGCCGGACGGCGTGGACGCGGCTTGCACCTTACGCCCAAAGGCCAGGCCGTTCTGAAGGATGCCTACCCGATTTGGCAAGACGCCCAGAAGCGAACTGTCGGGGCCATGGGTTCCGACAGCCGGACGGTGCTCGATAGCCTACTGTCACACGCCGAAGTCCTGGCCGCGGCTTGATCAGCCAAGCCGTTTGCACATTCTTCTCTCTCTAGATAGCCTTGCCGGGGAGTGCTTCATCTGAAGCGCTCCCCGCTTTCTTTTCGGCGTGAGGCTCCCCCGTGTTTCCTGCTGATGTTCTCGAAGACGCAAGCCGGTTAATTGACACTTTGAGAGCCCGGCGCCGTTTGCTGGCGACGGCTGAAAGCTGCACAGGCGGACTGGTCTCCAGCGCGATAACGGCCGTTGCCGGCTCGTCCGACGTCTTTTTCGGCGGGTTCGTGACCTACGCCAATGGTGCCAAGTCGGGCATGATCGGCGTCGATGCCGAACTGATCGAGCATCATGGCGCGGTAAGCGAAGCTGTTGCCCATGCCATGGCCGATGGCGTCGTTCGCACGACCGGTGTTGATCTCGCCGTTTCGGTCACGGGCATTGCGGGTCCGGGCGGTGGCAGTCCCCAGAAGCCTGTGGGCCTCGTTTATATCGGGATCGCTTCCGTCTACGATGCACCGCGGGTGGAACGTCATACTTTTGGGGAGATCGGGCGGGATGAAGTCCGGCTCGCGAGCCTCCGGGCTGCTCTGAGAATGCTTCAAGAGGCTGCCGGATGAGACGGGCGAGATCTTCGGTTTCAATTCGCGGCGCCGGCCTCCTGGCGATGTTCGGAATGACAATCGCGGTGGGATCGGGCTCCTCCGTCGCGGCTGATATGTCGGCACGGGATGTCTCGGTTCTCGTCTTCCGCGCTGCGCCGGGCAGCCATCCATCCCTCAACAAACGGGATTTGACGCGGCTCGATCTTTCCGGCCTCGACTTCAAAGAGGCTGATCTCAGTCAATCCAACCTGTTCGGAGCCGACCTCTCCGGAGCCAACCTTTCCAAAACCAACCTGACAGGCGCGAACCTCGACCGCGTCACGCTCGTGGGTGCGAAACTCGATGGCGCCCGCCTCGACAACGCGAGCCTGATGCGCCCGTCGACGTTCTCCACCCTGGCACCGATGCCGGTCGAAGCGCCAAGCCTCAAGGCCGCGTCGCTCCGCGGCGCGCGATTTTTTGGAACCTTCGCGGGTTCGGATCTCACCGGAGCCGATCTCACCGATTCCCATTGTGCGCCGACCTACACGACGGGGTTCATCGAGCATATATGGCGAACCGATTTTACGAGCGCCAAGCTCGTGGGCGCGATCCTCACGCGCGCTGACATGGGGCGCGTCCAGTTGAGTTTTGCTCAGCTCAAAGGCGCGGTCATGCGTGACGTCATCCTGCGCGGGGCGGATCTCTCGGGCGCGGATTTGTCGGGTGCTGACTTGACGAACGCGGATTTGACGGGCGCCGACCTCACCGACGCGGACGTTCACGGCGCCGATCTCTCCGGCGCCAAGCTTCGCGATGCCAAGGGGCTGGACAGGCTCAAGGGTCTGGGGCTTGCTAAAAACTCCGCGAAGAGCGTCCGCTAAATCTCGGCGGTCTTCGGGGGAGCCGTTGCGTAAACTTGCGCCGCGCGTTCTTCGAATGCTTGCGTAAAACGTCTAAACGCCTGATCGAACATCGCGCCCATGAGAGCGCCGAGCAGTTTCGAGCGAAACTCGTAGTCGATGTAAAAATCCACCATCGATCCGGATGGATCGTCCAAGAACTTCCAGCGGTTTTCGAGGCGCTTGAAGGGGCCGTCGAGGTAGCTGACATCGATGCGCCGGTCGGGCGTATCGATGACGACGCGTGTCGTGAAGCTTTCGGCGATCGATTTGTAGCCGATGCTCATGCGCGCGGTCAGTTCCTCTCCGGCCGTGGTTTGCTGGCGTGACAGAACCGTCAGGCCGGTGCACAGCGGAAGGAACTCGGGATATTTCTCGATGTCGGCGACGAGCGCGAACATTTGCTCTGCCGAAAAGCGGACGTGTTGCTGAGTGGAGAAGGATGGCATGGCGCCGGTCTTATGGCACGGCTGGCAGCTCTGCGAAAAGCATATGCTTCAAGCGGCCGCACCGTGCGAGCGCACCCGATGGGGCCGCTCGGGGCTAAGCGATGAGACGCGCGAGCAGGACAACGATGATCGCGCCAATCGCGGCGGTGATCACTTCCGAGAGGAATGCGTTTCTGATCCCGAGATTGATGCCCAGCGCCCTGAACAGATAACCGCCGACAAACGCGCCGGTGAGGCCGGTGATCAGGTATCGGATCAGGCCATCACCCCCCACGACGAGAGAAGCGAGAAAGCCGGCGATAATTCCGATGATCGCAAAGACGATCAGTTCGCGCGTTTGGGCGTCCATATTTCGCTCCAAGGCATTCCACTACTGGACAGCAGCGTGAGGAACCGGCCACTGCCGCTTCTTCAAATGCGCCGCCTCAAACGTGGCAGCGAGCACCCAGATACTGGTTTAACAGGTCGTTGTACTTATCAACGTCGGCGCGCTGGGCAGGCGTGAGCTTGCCGCCGCCGCTTGCACGTTCGACCTGGGCGGGAACGCCCTTTGAATCCAGGCGATTGAGTTCGCCACGAATCGAACCGCACGACTCACCCGGAGGAAGAGGCTTCGCTCCCGGATCGCCATTGTTGTTTCCAGCAGCGCCGCCACATCCCTGCAGCGCCCCGGAGAAGGCGATTACAAGAGCAACAGCTAAACAACCCCGCATTATTCGTCCCACTCAGCTTGAATTTACGAAGAGGATTCCGAAACAAGGTTTCGTCTGACGTCGCAGAGATCACAGCCAGGGAGCCTTCGCAATCCCCCGTGGCCTTCCTGTGGCACTGCGGCAATAGCGATTTCAAAATGGCCGCACCTCGACGCGCCAAAGCAGCGCGCGAGGACATTCATCTCGTCAAAGCCCGGATAAGTTAGTTCGCGGCTGGGGTCGCTGCCGGAGCTTTTGCTGGCTGTTGGGCTGCGACCTGGCTCGGAATACCTGCGCCGCACTTCGTCTGGAACTCGCCATAGGCCTTATTGAGCTCGGCCTGCTTCTGCAAAGCCGTGCGCTTCACTGAAACAACCTTGCCGCCCTTGCCGTCGGCTACCTTCTCGAGCTTGTCGATCGTGCCGTCGGCCTTCAGGGTATTGATCTGGCTGGCGAGCGAAGCGCAGACAGGATCAGCTTTTGCGACTTGCTTTTCCGGCGTGACAACCGACGCGGTCGAAAGATCAAAACCAGAGTTCGCGCAGCCGCACGTCAGAGCCGTCGCCACGACGACAAAACCGATCTTGCCAATATGTACTTTTCTCATCGAAACCCCCAGGAGTTGCCACCCACAACTCGACGCGCACGGATCTCTGCTTAGCGATCAGACTGCGCAGGGCGCAAGGCGGCGACCCTCAGTCATCCCCGCCAAAGTTGCGGAAACGACGGGAAGAGCAGCGGAAGGTGTGGACAGCCGATGTCTGGCGTATTCGGGCAACAGAACCAACTGGCGTTGGTCTCACGTTGATCAACGGCACGCGTCGCGGCGGGTGCAGCGTTAGTGGGTCACGCGCTTGCGGGTTCTGCTGTAGGCGGCCAAATCGTTCTTCGGAAATGCTTCGTCGAAGCCTTTACGAACCGCCGCAATCAATCGCTGTTCGCCGGCTTCTCCATTCATCGACGCCGAACGCGCGACGTGTTGGCCGATCTGCGCGAGCAGTCTGCCCCATTCTTCCAATCGAGGGCCAAAGGCCTCGCCGTTGAGCGTTACGACGAGCGCGCCGTCGGCCACCCAGGCTCTGATAAGCTCGACGGCCTGTTCCGCTTCCGGCACTTCTTCCGGAATTTCGAGCTCAAGGAGGTCGTCCGCATCTTGCAGGTCTGACATGTTCAACGGACTCCTCGATGCACCAAACGCATCTATTGGACTAGCCAGTCTCAGCCTGTTGCTCAAGCGGCGATTAGCCCCTCGGGCGCGCGCTCATCGCGGCGAGCCGCCAAGCGCTTATAACAATAAACTACGGTGCTTATTGGGCGATAATGATTTTATCGTCGGTGCGCACGTAGCCGAGCATGTCGCGGGCTGTCTCTTCCACGATGTCGGCGTTCGGGATTTCGGGCGAAAGCAGCGCAACGTCGTGGCGGAGTTTCGTGCGGACGCTTTCGAGGCCTTTGACCTCGAAGTCGACTAACGCGGCCCGCTCGATGAGTTGCGCGCGGGCCTCGAGGCCATGCCGTCCGTAACGGATGTGGTAGGCGAAGTATGCCGTCAACGCGACACAGGCCAACGTCACCGCAAGCTGCTTAAGAAGCCGCCGCGCTCGGTTCGGGCTGTTTGTTGTGGGGCTCAAATACCGCACGCTTCGGTGCCTGTGAGAAAGGGCGACACGAGGATATACGAAGCGGCGCATTAAAAGCGGGTAAACCCTGGATCACATCAGAGCAAAGCCAGGTGGCGGCTTACTCGCGCCCAACGCAGACCGATTAGAAGCCGCAACGGCTCAAACGCGTGGGAAGCGCTGAAAACCTAGAAGCGATGCTTCACCGATCCGTGAATCATCAAGTCCTTCTGATCCTCCGAATTCGGATCTGAAGGGTCAGACACTTTGTTGTTGTCCTCGGCAGCGCCATAGAGGAGATCGAGGCCGAAATCCATCTTCGGCAATGTGCCTATTTTCCCGAGGCCGGGGATTCGGATTTCGGTTCCCTCGCTCTTGGGAGGACTCGAAGGATCCTGTTCCTGCGCCTTCGGAGCGTCGGGCACGGAGACGCCGCCGGGGATTGCCCCGCGCTGCTCTTCCATCGAGAACACATTGGTGCTCGCCGCAGCAGCGACCGCCGCCAGCATGCCAGTCACCAGTATCAATCGTCTCACGTCTACCCCGCCATGCCTCGAAAGCACGCACATATTTCAATGTTGCGCGGTAGATAGCAGAACTTCAATGGCGTTAGTCCTCCGTTAACTGGAGAATGACCGTTTCTTATCGTCGCTGTTGTACCGCAGCCATGTTGCCGGAACGCCACACATTTCGCCGCGTTCCCGGCTGCCGCGCAATTGCCCCATTTCGACCTCGCGGGACTCAACAAAAAGGGGCTGCCCGAAGGCAGCCCCAGTACTCTGACGCAGACGGGAGGTAAGCAATCAGAATCTCAGCATGGCGCCCATGATGACCATGTCGAAGGCGTCGAGCTTAGCGGTTTCGTTGGCTGCGTTTGTCACATCGCCGTCAGCATGGCGGTAGATCACGTAGAGATCCATCGCGGCGGGTTCGATGTTCTGAACAACGCCAGCGCCCACGAAGTTAAGGCTGCTGTCGTGCACGAACGACGTCGTGCCGATGTTGCCTGGGACAAACTTCTTGTCGAGGTTCGAGCCGCCGTCATCGTGACGGTATTCACCGAACACCGTGGTCTTGCCGAGCGGAAGCCACTTCTGCTCGATACCGCCCTGAATGAACCACATGGTGTCCGTGGGATCAGCGCCGGCAATTTTGGCTTCGGCATTGTCGTGGTTTTGTGCGAAACCACCGTAAACATACAAGCCCGTCGGGACGTGCATGATCGTGCCCGCTGCGCCGAACAGTTCGCAATCCTGGCCACCGAGAGTGACGCCGTTGTATACGTTGCCGGAGGTCGAGCACTTAGAAGTGCTTTCGTCGGAGTTCTTGCCGTAACCGACTTTGCCGAGCAGGTTGAAGTCTCCGATGGTGTTCTTGTAGGTCAACGCCACGGCCCAGAGGTCGTCTTCACCCCAAGAAGCCGTCGCTGTGAAGCCGGCGATCGTCGGCGAGTCGTAGCGAACGATATTGCGGCGGCCGTCCTGGCCGTCCGTGCCGTTGTCTACGCCGCGGAGGACGTCGCTCCACTTCAGGCTGTTGACCGAGTCGCCGCCGCTACGAAGGAAGAAACCGCTTTGTGCAACTGCGGCCGCCTGTGCGTCGGAGAAGTTACGCGTGTTGGCGCCATCAGCGTCGTCGAGCAAGTGATAGAGCGCGGTACCTTCGAGGCCGACGGTGACCTTGCCGTAGTCTTTGCTCTTCAGCCACCAGTTGCTCTTGCGAACGATGAGGGCGTTGTCCTGCGACGTCGCTGTTGTGCTCGGGCTGCTGGGACCGTTCTGGTTCCACTGGTTCGACGGATGGCCCTGAAGGCCGATTTCGAGCGTGTAACCTGCCGAGTAGCCGGGGGCGATCTGAGCTTCGCCGGTGAACTTAACGCGTGACTGCTCGAGCGAGTTCGTGCCGACATAGGCGTTACGCTCGCTGCCGTCGTCCCAGGCGAACACCGCCTCGTTGACCCAGCCCGAGACCGTCAGCGAAACCTTGCGGTTGCCCTTGCGGGCGGTCGTGGCTTCCAGCTCAGCGACGCGCTCTTCGAGATCTGCGCAGCAGTTGCCGCCCAAATCAGCCGCCGCAGCGGGTGTGAATCCAAGTGCCAACCCGAAGGCTGCCATCAACGCCAAACGGCTACTAGACGATTTGAATACCGACTTCATCGGTGCCCCTCTGTTTACAGACCCCAAACTTCACGGCGCGCAATCCCCTTCGCGCCGGGCGATTTTTCGCCTTGTGCCCCTGAGATATTTTTCCTCGTGAGCAACTTACGCGTCTGCTAACCACGCCAATTTAACAGATGCGTGACACTCCGACGGCAAACGCGTTGCTTCTCTGCAACGACTGCCCTTTGGTCCATTTCTGTGTTTCAATGACCACACTCGCAGGGGCTAACGCATGGCCGGACAAGACATTTTTGACATCGCTGTCGTAGGCGCGGGACCCGCCGGGCTGATTACAGGTTTGTCGTGCGCGGCCTCCGGGCTTCGGACAGCCGTCATCGGACCTCCCTCCGGTTCAACGGATGCACGCACATCCGCGCTCTTCGGCGGGTCGATCGATCTCTTGAAGGCCGTCGGCGTGTGGCCGGAATTAGTTGAGCAATCCGCGCCGATTTCCGGCATCCGCATTGTAGATGGGAGCGGCAGGTGGCTCGCCGCGCCGGAGGTGCTTTTCAGGGCGAGCGAGGTCGGGATCGCGGCGTTTGGCTACAATGTCCCGAATGCCGCCCTGACACGTGTGCTCGAGGGCATGAGCCGCGGCCGGTTGAGCCGGGTCATCTGCGAAGGTGTGAGGCGGTTCGAGCCGCGAGGTGATCATATCGCGCTGTCGGACGGGGCTGGCCACGAAATCCGGGCGCGGCTCGTCGTGGCCGCGGACGGGCGCAATTCTTCGGCGCGGCAGTTCGCCGGCATCGATGTTTCAACGTGGTCGTATCCGCAGTCTGCGATCGTGACGACCTTTGAGCACCAGCGCCCGCATCGTGGGATTTCGACTGAGTTGCATCGGCGCGCTGGGCCGTTGACGGTCGTTCCCGGAAAGGACGGCGTTTCGCATCTTGTCTGGGTTGATACTCCAGACGAAGCGGCGAGATTGCTCGCGCTGGACGATAAGGCTTTCGGCCAAGCGCTGAACTCCGAATTGAAGGGGCATTTGGGAACGCTTTCGGGCTTCTCGCCGCGGCAGTCTTTCCGGCTTTCGGGGCAAACGGCGCGCACGCTTGGGAAGAACAGGGTTGTGCTCGTCGGCGAGGCCGCCCACGTCATTCCGCCGATCGGCGCGCAGGGCCTTAATCTCAGCTTCCGTGATGCTGCGACCGTGGCCGAAGTTGCAGCTGGCGCGAAACACGATGGCTCCGATATTGGCGGCGACGCTACGCTCGCCCGTTATGAAAATGCGAGGCGAACAGACATTTCGACGCGCGTTTTTGCGGTCGATCTGTTGAACCGATCCCTTTTCACCAATCTGCCGGGCATCGGGCTTGTGCGCGGGCTTGGCCTATTTGCGCTGGCAACCAGCCCTGCCCTCAGAGTTCAGATCATGCGCGAGGGCTTCATGCCATCGGCCTCCACGCCCAAAATGATGGCTCCGAGCCGAACGGGGGAAACGGTTGGTCGCAGCTTGACGGGGGCCTCATCCGAGGGGCATGACCTCGGGAATTAATCGCCAAAATGAGGGTCGGGCACTGTCCACCGCAGAGATTTCACGACTGCGCGATTTGCAGTTCAGGATGGAATATTGGCTCCTCCGCGGCATTGCCGGGGTTGTGCGCTCGGTACCACTCGATGCTGCGACGCATTTCTCGGCCTGGTGCTGGCGACGATTGGCGCCCAAGATCAATCCGAAACGCCATAATCGAGCGCTCGATAACCTGAAGATCGCTTTCCCGGAGAAATCCGACAAGGAACGCGAAGCGATTGCGCTCGAACATTGGGAGAATCTCGGACGCGTCATGGCCGAGACGATGCGCATCGACCAGATCATCGCCGAGCCGTCGCGTCTCACCATAAAGAACCCTGAAGTCTTCAATCGCTATGCCAGCAAGCTCGGTCCGATTGTCGGCGCTTCGCTGCACATGGGGAACTGGGAGCTGGCCATCTGGCCGCTCACGATAGCAGGGGCCAATCCCGCCTGCGTCTACCGGTCGGTCAACAACCCCTACATCGACAAGTACATTCGCCATCAGCGGCGCGACCTCTATCCCGGCGGCCTTTTCGGCCGCGGAAGAGTCGAAGGCGATCATGGCGAGAGCCAGAAGACGGCGCGGGTCATTATGGATTATGTTCGCAACGGAGGCCGTCTTGGCGTCGTCTGCGATCTCTTCGACAAGACCGGCCTCCCCGTCCCGTTTTTCGGCAAAGACGCCCGGACGGTCAGCATTCCGGCGATGATTGCGCGCCGCGTCGGGGCGCGGATTTGGATGGCGCGTTGCCGCCGAATAGGCCGGGACAGCCGCTTCGAGATCGAATTGAAAGAACTTCGTGTACCGCGCACTGCCAACCAGGGCGAAGACGTCAAATGGGCGACGGCTGAGATGACCCGTCAATTCGAAGCCTGGGTGAGAGAATACCCAGAACAATGGATGTGGTCGAACCGTCGCTGGAGTTGAGGCCGAAGTCCCTGGTTGCGGGTCTCAATCGGAACCGCGGGCGAATGCGTGGCGTTTCATAGGGTTGAACCGCTACGGAGCGCCGGATGAGCGACGCCCTATCACCACTACGATTGTTTATCGTTTTCCTCGGGCTCCTGCTGCCCACATTGGCTCTCATTCCATTGGGAAGCCTCTGGCTTTGGCAGCATGGGTATTTGGTCTACTGGGCTTTGGCCACGTTGGCCTGCACCCTCTTTGCTTATCTTTTCGAGCGGCGCACGCTCGGGCCGCTGCCCAAAAAGCCAGAAAGCAAAGACGAGACACCGGCGGAGACGACCGTTTTGCGCGACGCCTCAGACGGCGATCGTTTGCGCAGCGACTCCAAAAAGGCCGTCGATACTTTCGCCGACGCTGCCAACGCGCGAACGATCTCGACGTGGAATGATTTGATGAATACGGGGCTCGAGACGGTCGAGTTGGTCGCCAAAATCTACCACCCGGATCGCAAGGACCCGATGCTACGCTTTACGGTTCCGGAGGCATTGACGCTGGTCGAGCAGGTCAGCGGCAGGCTTCGGCCGGTATTCGAAGGCACAATTCCGCTCGGCAACCGTCTGACGGTCGCGCAGTTCGCCCAGATCTACAGATGGCGTGGCATCTACGATGTGGCGGGACGGGCCTGGTCGGTGTGGCGCGTCGCGCGAATGTTCAACCCGGCCACGGCGGCCACATACGAGTTGCGCGAAAAGTTGTCGAACTCGCTCATCCAATGGGTCAAGGGCACGATCTCCGGGCGGCTGGTTCGCGCCTTCATTCGTGAAGTCGGGGCCGCCGCGATCGATCTCTATAGCGGGGAGCTTCGCAAGGCGGCGTCCGACAAGAAGGAAAAGAAATCCGCCACCCCGCAGGCGACGATCACTAAATCTTGAACCTTTTGGGCTGCGCGCCCACGGATAGCCCGGCGCCTCAGAACAAGTGGGGCCGCCGTCGGCTCGCATGGGAAACGCGGATGTCTCCCATGCGAGCCTTCGGCGGCCTCAATGTGTTCTCACGAGCGGAACGTTGACTGATCGTGCGTTCGTCGCAGGCGAGTGATTACGACTTCCAAAGAGCGCCGATGACGAAGCCGACAGCTGCAGCCATAGCCAACGTTGCGATCGGCTGATCTTTTACCGATCTATCGATCGCGCTCTTTACGTTGCCCGCGACTTCACCGACCTGCTGCCGGGCCTGACCGGCGATCTCCTGTGCGCGGTCGGAAGCCTCGTCAAACGTCTGTTTGGCTTTGCCTTTAATGTCGTCGACTGAAGTCGATGTCCCATACTGGGAAGCAGTTGATGAAGCCATTGTCAAAACTCCGTTCGTTGCAAGTTCATGGTGCAAACGCGGAGCGTCAGGCGTTGGTTGCACGCCCTTTCAGGTAAAGAAAATATCGGCGGAGCGCGCGCGCCGCCGATATTCAGCTTAGATTTTAGCGGCTCATCGCAGATCCGGCGGGACGGCTTCGGCGGCAAGCGCGGTTAACGCCTCGTCGAGGCCGAGCACGGTTTGGTCCTGCGAACCCAAGCGGCGCATCGAGACTTTCTTCTCCTCGGCTTCGCGCTTTCCGACGACGAGGATGACCGGCACCTTCGCGAGCGAGTGTTCGCGTACCTTGAGATTGATCTTCTCGTTGCGGAGATCGGTCTCGACCCGCAGACCCAGCGCCTTGGCCTTTTCGGCAACCTCCGCTGCGTAATCGTTCGCGTCCGACACGATGGGCGCAACGACGACCTGCAGCGGCGCGAGCCACAGCGGGAAGTGACCGGCGAAGTTCTCGATCAGAATTCCGGTGAAGCGTTCGAGCGAGCCGAAGATGGCGCGGTGGATCATCACCGGCGTCTTCTTCTCGGAATGATCATCGATATAGAACGCGCCTAGGCGGCCCGCGAGGTTGAAGTCGACCTGCGTCGTGCCGCACTGCCAATCGCGGCCGATAGCATCGCGCAGAACGTATTCGAGCTTGGGTCCGTAGAACGCGCCCTCGCCCGGCTGGATCTCGGTCTTGATCCGTCCATTCGAGCGCCGCTTCACCTCGTCGAGCACGTCCGACAGAGCCTTTTCGGCCTTGTCCCATAGCTCGTCCGAGCCGACGCGCTTCTCAGGGCGTAGCGACAGCTTGATGACGATGTCGTCGAAGCCGAAGTCCTTGTAGATGCCGAGCAGCAGATCATTGATCTTGAGGCATTCCTCCATGATCTGGTTTTCGGTGACGAAAATGTGCGCGTCGTCCTGCGTGAAATGACGCACACGGAGCATGCCGTGCAATGCGCCCGACGGCTCGTAGCGATGCACCTTGCCGAACTCGGCGATGCGATACGGCAAATCGCGATAGCTTTTCAGACCGTGCTTGTAGATCTGCACGTGGCCCGGGCAGTTCATCGGTTTGCAGCAGAACACGCGCTCGTCCGGAAGGACGGTCGTGAACATGTTCTCACCGTAGTTTTCCCAGTGACCGGAGAGCTCCCAGAAATGCTTCTCCATCATGTCGGGAGAGTTGACTTCCTGATAGCCCGCGCGGAGCTGCTGACGGCGCATGAAGGCGATCAGCGTCTGGAACAGGGTCCAACCCTTGGCGTGCCAGAAGACCGAGCCTGGCGCCTCTTCCTGGAAATGGAAAAGATCCATCTCGCGGCCGAGCTTTCGATGGTCGCGCTTCTCTGCTTCTTCCAGCTGGTGCAGATAGGCCTTGAGCTCGTCTTCGGTCGCGAATGCGGTACCGTAGATGCGCTGAAGCTGCGGCTTCGTTGAATCGCCGCGCCAATAGGCGCCCGCAAACTTCATCAGCTTGAAAGCTTTGCCGACCTGCCCGGTCGAGGTCATGTGCGGACCGCGGCAGAGATCGAGCCAATCGCCCTGCTTGTAGATCTTCAGGTCCTGACCTTCGGGGATGGCGTCGACGAGTTCGACCTTGAAGTACTCGCCCTTGTCCTTGAAGAATTTCTTCGCCTTGTCGCGCGACCACACTTCCTTCGTGAAAGGCGCGTTCTTGGCGATGATCTCGCCCATCCTCTTTTCGATTTTGGGGATGTCTTCAGGCTCGAACGGCTGCTGCTTGGCAAAGTCGTAGTAGAAGCCGTTGTCGATCACCGGGCCGATCGTCACCTGGGTGCCCGGCCAAAGCGATTGCACGGCTTCCGCAAGCACGTGCGCGGCATCGTGTCGGATCAGCTCGAGAGCTGCCGGGTCGGTCCGCGATACGAAATTAATCGAGGCATCGCTGGTGATGGGGTCGGCGATATCGGCCAAAGCGCCGTCGAGCTGCATGGCGACGGTGCGCTTGGCGAGGGACGGCGAGATCGACTTTGCGATTTCGAGGCCGGTGGTTCCCGAAGCGACCTGGCGCTGTTTGCCATCGGGGAACGTAATCGTGACTTCACTCATCGCGGCCTCCTTTGCTCACTCGCCGCACACGAACGCGGCGTAAGACGATTTCGAAAAGCGCTAATGGGATGTGCCGGTCGCTAAGTCAAGTCTCGACAATTCTGGGCAATCGAAGCACCGGCTTACCGCCAGCGGCCGTAGCGCCACGGCTGAAAGGTGTGCTTAACGGCGCGGATATCCGGCACCGGATCGACGCCATGCGTGCCCCCCGGACCGCAGCGGACGAAGCGGGACAAGGTCAGCCAGAAGCCTTTCCACGCGCCGTTCAGCTCGATCGCCTGGAGGGAATATTCAGAGCACGTGGGCCAATGCCGGCATTGCCCACCGGCCATGCCTTTGAAGGTGTAGCGGTAGACGTAGACGGGCGCCTTCAGCAGCCTTTTGGCGAGCACGGAAGTCATAGGGCCCACAGAAGCCCAGGTGTTCCCGTCGCGCAAGAGCTGAAGGCGGTGTCTCCGATTACGGCGCCGGGCTTGCTGGAGCGGCTGGGGGCGCTGGGGGCGTCACCGGAGCATTTGCCGCGCTCGCTTTCGCCGCGTCCAGGTCCTTCTGCAGCGCGCTCAATTGAGCCTTCAGACCATCGGCTTCGCCACGCAGCGTCGCAGCGGCGGCTTCGGCATCCGCCCGGGCCTTGTTGGCCGTTTCAAGCAGAGCATTGACCTTGCTCGTCTCTTCGCTGGCAGCCGACAACTTGGCCTTGGCCTCTTCGGCTGCGCTGGCGAGCTGGGCCTTCAGATCGGTGTTTTCCTTGGCCAAGGCATTCGCCTTGTTGTCGAGTTCAGACACTTTGGACATTGCCGTCGAAACGTCGGCCTTGCCTTCTTCGACCTGCCGCAAGGCGTCCGTTTCTGCAGCCTTCAGCCGATCAATCTCATCCTGCGAGGACTTCCTCACCTGGGCGGCATCGTCAACGGCCTTGCGAAGGGATGCGACTTCACCCTGCAAGGCTGAGAGTTCGCCCTCGGCGGACGTCTTGCCGTGCCAGCCATAGATGGCGAGTAAAGCCAGGATCCCGATCGCCGCCCATTTGAGTGCGCTGGTCGATGAGGTCGCACTATCCGCGCGTGCGCCGCTCTCGTTGTCCTGCGCTGACATTTGAAAACTCCGTTTTGCTCAAGGGCGCGGTTTTGCGGGTGCACTCGACGCCGCTTGCCGAACCTAAATTTTTCTATGACTCGTGACTGACATATCCGGCAGACGAACCGACTTCCACTCTCAAGTTTGCCGGACAAAACGGTCGGGAAAAAAAGGCAAGCGTGAGGCTGATGCTTGTTGGCGCGTCCTTTCGGTTAAGCTTCGGACATACAGCACGTCAGCCCGGTACACGTCGATTGGCTGGACGCATCGGCGACAGACTTAGCCGCAAAATAATGCGATCAAGGTTATCGCACGGCTTGCAGATCGGAGGCGGCCCGCACAGCGGCATCTTCAAGCGCCTTCTCAACCGCGTCGAAGACGAGAAGCGTCGACGCCTGACGCGCTTTGTAATTTCGGACCGGCTCAAGGACGGCGAGATCAGCCCAGCGCCCGGTGGGGGCGGCTCCTTCTTCCTTCAGCATGGCGCGCATCGTGCGGCCGACACTTCGCAACTCGTCGGGCGTCGAGCCGACAATTTCCCGCGCCATGACTGATGCCGCGGCCTGACCCAGAAGGCAGGCCTTGACCGACTGCCCGAAATCGCTGACCCGGCCATCCTGAAGTTTAAGATCGACCGTTATGGTCGATCCGCAAAGTTTCGAATGGCCAGTCGCCGTGCCGTCAGGATTGGCCAATCTATCTGTCCGGGAGATCGCTCCCGCGAGTTCAAGAATGCGCGTGTTGTAGATCTCATCGAGATTGGCCATAGCTCTCTTTGCGTCTTACCGTCATTTTGCGCCACGAGGGGCCCGTTAGAATTTGGCCTCTCGTCGAAATATATCAGCCACCATATATAGGGCCGGCATGCACCGAATGCGAGATCAGCCGGTGTTCCATACCCGGAGCGATAGCCCTCGAATGACACTTTGCAAACGCCGCAATTCGCCCTCCAGGGCCAGAGCTTCATCATGACGAGCACAAGCCAGACGACATCGCCGCTGGCCGAGGGCGAGACCGAAGAAACAACGCGCTCCTTCCGGCCCGTATTTGGTCCCGACGGCCTCATTCCCGCTATTGTCACCGATCGGGGCACGGGCGATGTGCTCATGTTCGCCTACATGAACGAGGAGGCCCTGAGTCAGACGATCGCCAGCGGGCTAGCGCATTTCTGGAGCCGGTCACGAGCCAAGCTTTGGAAAAAGGGCGACGAGAGCGGCAACCTGCTCAAGGTCATCGAACTGCGCACCGACTGCGACCAGGACGTCATTTGGGTGACTGCCGAGGTGCAGGGTGACGGCGTCGCCTGCCACACCGGCGCCCGGTCCTGTTTTTATCGCCGGGTTGTGCAGCCTACCGATGGCGGCGCTCCCGTTCTCGAGTTTGCTTCGCTGCCCGAGGCTAATGGGTCCGTCTGAACTCCGCCCGGCCTCCCGGCGCTTCCGCCAGTTGTTCTCGCCTTCCTTCACACCTTGATTACCTATTGGTAGCGCGACCTTAATGTCGCAGTGCTAGCATAAGGGTGCGGGCGCCGCTCGGCTGATAGCCGCGCTCCGCTGGCTAGGAGTGCCATCATGAATGGTCGGGCGGGCGTGAGGATTGGATTGGCGCTGGGCGGCGGAGCCGCCCGCGGATGGGCGCACATCGGCGTCCTCAGAGCTTTGGAACGCGCCGGGATCAAACCCGACATTATCGCCGGAACTTCGATCGGGGCCGTCGTCGGAGGTTGCTATGCCGCCGACCATCTCGACAACCTCGAGCGCTGGGCGCGCGAACTCACACCAAAACGGATCTTCGGCTATCTCGATCTGAACTTTGCCGGAACGGGCCTGATCAGCGGCCAACGCCTCTGCGAGCGGCTCGAGCAGCATCTGGGTGATCGCAACATCGAAGACCTCGGAACACGTTTCACCGCCGTCGCGACGGAAATCGGCACCGGTCATGAGCATTGGCTCTCGCGCGGCCGATTGGTCGATGCGGTCCGCGCGTCCTATGCGCTGCCGGGCGTTTTCAAACCCGTGAAAGTGCATGGCCGTTGGCTCTTCGACGGCGCGCTCGTCAACCCCATTCCCGTCTCCGTTTGCCGCGCTCTCGGGGCCCGATATGTCATCGCGGTCAATTTGAATTTCGATATCCTTGGGCGAGGAAGCGTCATCTCGACACCGGAAGCGCTGTTCGCGGAGGGTGAAGAGGCTTTGCACACGCAGGAAGAAGAGCCTCAGGGCAAGCGCGGCGTACGCGCACTCCTGCAACGTCAGATCCTGGGGAAAGGCGACGGCGCTCCGGGAATCTCAACGGTGATGGTCGACGCACTCAACATCGTGCAGGATCGCATCGCACGTTCGCGCCTTGCCGGTGATCCGCCGGATGCGATGATCTCGCCACGCCTTCAGGATGTCGGCCTCTTCGACTTCCATCGTGCGGAAGAAGCCATCGAGCGTGGAAGCCAAGCCGTCGAGCGTCAGCTCGACGATATGGTTCGGGAGATTGAAATTTGCGATCCGAGGCGCGCATCAAATCAGATCGATCGCGCGCGCCTTCGAGCAGCTCCTCCGGTGGACGCCGATCAGCCCGTCGCCAAGTAGCCTCGCATCGCACTCACTTCGAGTTCCACCTCGGCGGTGTGATGCTTGACGACGTCTCCAATCGAGATGATGCCGATAAGCGTGCCGTTCTCGACAACGGGAATATGCCGGAAGCGTCCCTTCGTCATCGTCTCCATGATCTCGTCGAGCGTGTGCTCGCGCGTGCAAGAGACGACGTCGCGGGTCATTCCATCTCGCGCGAGCATGGTGAGCGCAGCCGCGCCATGCTCTGCGATCAATCGAATAATATCGCGCTCCGAAATGATGCCGACAACGTTTTCGCTGTCGCCGAGAATGAGGATGGCGCCGATCTTGCGGCTTGAGAGCCGCAATGCAATTTCCTGAATTGTGTCTTCGGGACGCGCGGTCATGACACCACGGCCTTTCGACTTCAGTATTTGTCCAATGATCACTGGTTCAGCCTCCGTTCCGGGAACGTGGTGCCGAACTGAAGACCTGCAGGCGTCGCAAGCTTGCCTGGTCTTCTGCCGGCATTACGCTGCGTTTCTCACCCAAATATGCCCACTCTAACGGCGAGCTGTCGAAAGGCTGAGGCAATTTCAAGGGGAATGCAAGACTTCAATCCAATTCAGTTGGCGACGGCGGTTCATTTTGCGGTGCACGCTCAAATGCGCCGAGTGCGAATAAACCAAAAAGGTATCCGCCGACGTGCGCTTCCCAGGCGATATCACCTGCTTCGCCGAATTTACCGAACCCGATGAGCGCCAACAAATTGATCGCGAGAAACGCCGCTGACGCGAGCACTATTCGCCTGTCCTGCAGGGTCTCTTTCAACGTCATCATCGGAATTGCAGAGGGGCGCTCCCGAAGCAAATAGCCTTCGCCTCTATCGAGCGCAGCAAACAGAAATCGCATAACGCCGCCCATCATCGCGGAGATGGCGCCGGAAGCGCCGATGACCGGCGCGAGAAGTCCGGGATTGAAGACGAGAAACAGCAGTGCACCGCTTATTCCGCCGGCCATCGAAAATGCCAAAAAGCGAACGCCACCGATGCGCGCGCACAGGACAGTTCCGAACGCCAGCAACCATGCGGAGTTGAAAATGAGATGCGTGAGGTCGGCATGAACGAGCATGTGGGTCACGAGCGACGTCACCGACGACACATCGCCGCCAGGCAATTCGTTCGCCATTCCTGAATAGCGAGCTGGAATGAACGCGAGAGCGAGCAGCCACCAAGTGAAATCCTCGGGCCCGAGGAACCTCATGACGACATGGACCGCGACCAAGACCGCAAGCGTTGCGAGGACCGCGCCGGGGACGTTGAAGATAGGTTCTCGATTCACGGGATGCGTCCCACTTTGATGCGATGCGGCATCCTCGTGCCGGACGGCCGTTGTTAGCTGTTCAGTCGTCACCCCGCAACAGACGGTAAACGCTGTCCTCCGCGAGGAATCCTTCCGGCTGGCACGAAGGGTGCTCCCTACGGGCAAGTCGGGGCGCTCGTTCAAGTGTCGTGCGCCGAAATGGTACGGACGGCTTCAACCCGCGTCCGGCCAGATTGAAACGTTGCCGGATGCTGTTCGTATGAAAGAAGCCGTAAGTCAGTCGCTATTTAACTACTGGAACGATCTCAGAGGAGACCGGCCTGCGCCGAAGCGCTTCGAGATCGAGCCATCCGCCATTGCCCATCACTTGCCCGATACGTTCATTCTGGAGCGTGCTGATTACGCGACCTTGCCGTTCCGGCTGGCTGGGACGCGCATTTCGGAAGCATTCGGCATGGAACTCCGGGGCAAAAACCTGCTCGGGCTCTTCAACGAGAGAGATTCCGAAATATTGCAGAGGCAGATGTCGCTCATCACTTCCCAAGCCGCAGTGGGCGTATTCGAGATCTCGGCGCACGATGGGAAAGGCCACGCGACTGCGTTCGAAGTCACGATTTTGCCTTTGGTCCACACGCGCGATGTCGTCGAACGCTATCTCGGGTCGGTCGCGCCGATCGACAGACCGCAATGGCTCGGTCTTGTGCCGCTCCCGCATCGCTCGCTTGTCCGGCACAAGCTCATCTGGCCCAACGGCACGGCAGCAAGCGAAATCGAAGCTATCGACCGGCAGACGCCGTTCTATCCAACCGTTCGCGAAGCCAGAATTGTGAAATCGGCGCGTCGGCAATTCCGCGTTTATGAAGGCGGATTGAGCCGGGTCCACACCGAGCGCTAATCGCTAAACGAGACTTATCCTTACCCGGCATGTGACGATTATGATCCGCCGGTTAGAACTTCATTAAGGAGGTCGTCGGCATAGTCGTCCTGGGCAGCGTTCGTATGTTGACAACGCGGAAGCCCAGGAAACCCACCCCGTTTGTTTCAAGGGTAGGCTATGGCCGTGCATTCGAGCATCCTCCGTGAAGTGCTGCATCAAACCGATGCGCTGAAGGCCGGCGACCTGCGTAAGCATCGCCGCTTGCCGCTGTCGCTTGCGGGACGGTTCATGCGGGCGGACCGCAGCGAATACACGTGCGAGCTAAGAAATATTTCGGTTGGTGGCGCTGCGATCATAACTCCCCACGTCCCCGAAGTCGGCGAGCGCGTCGTTGTCTATTTGGAACACATCGGTGGCCTTGAAGGCACGGTTGCGCGGGCCACGCCGGATGGATTTGCATTTTCTTTTAAAGTCACTGAGCACAAACGCGAAAAGCTCGCGGCTCAGATCATGTGGCTCATCAACAAAGACGAGTTTCCCGATGAGGTGGGCAGGCTTCATGAGCGTGTCGGAACTCGCGGACGACGCACGACGTTAAGGCTCGAAGAAGGCGTCATTATTGACGTTGAACTGCTCGATGTTTCGGCATCTGGCGCTTCAATTGGCACTCCTGCACGACCGCCAATCGGAAGCCTCGTGATCGCCGGAAAGACGCGAGCAATTGTTCGGCGTCACCACGGACACGGCATTGGTTTGCAATTTCTTTCGCTGCTTACGCCTGAGGCGTTGCGCGAAAGGTTTCCTTAAACGTTACGCGTTGGTTGTGTGATGCCTCAAATCGCTCGCCGAGTTGCCAAAATCATAAAGTTCAATTTGGATGTAACTTTGATGCGAATGCCACGGCGGGCATTCATGCTAAAAGCAGCTGTTTCGCGTACTGTATCGTACCGTGTTCGAGGGCGTTTCATGAAGTACGGTAGCGTAGCCATTTCTTTGGCAGTGGGTTTGTTTGCGGCAGCGATGCCGGCGGCGGCGCAGCAGGTAGCGGTGATCAGTCCCGCGACGCGCGCTCCCGAATTCATGCGGGTGTACGGAAGTTCTCAGCCGCCTTACGGCTTTGTGGCCTTCTGCGAGCGCATGCCCCAGGAGTGCATCGTCACCTCACAGGATGACGCGCGCTATAAGGCGACGCCGCAAGCGTTGAGCGAGCTCGACGAAGTCAATCGCAACGTCAATCACGAGATTGAGCCTGCGACCGACATGGAAGTGTACGGCGTCGTCGAATATTGGACGCTGCCAAGGACACGCGGCGATTGCGAGGATTACCAGCTTCTGAAGCGTCATCGCCTCATCGCGCGGGGATGGCCCTCTTCTTCGCTTTTGATGACCGTTGTTCGTGATGAAAAGAACGAAGGGCATGCTGTACTTACGGCGCGTACGACGCAAGGCGATTATATCCTCGACAACAAGGTCGATGTCGTTCGGCTCTGGAACCAGACGCCCTATCACTACGTGATGCGGCAATCGTACATGGATCCGAAGGTTTGGGTTTCGCTGGATCCGAACGATGCGTCGACACCTGCTGCGCTGTCGGGCGTTCAGTCGGTCAATCCGGGCATCCTGGAGACGACTCCCGATCTTCGCTGAGACGCCATCGCTTTTTAAAAAGGACTTTGCAGGCCGGATACCTCTGCCGATCCCCCAATCAATCCGGACCTGTTCGCGGGCCGCGCGTTTCCCCAGACGCCGGCCCGCTTTTTTATGCGCGTGCCTGCGATACTCGAGGTTTTAGAGGAAGGGCTCAGGATTGCGTGAGGCCGGTAGCGTAGCGCTTCCAGTTGTCGACGTAGCGCTTCGCGGCGCCGCCAAAGCGTTTCACTTCGTCGTCGCTCAACTGACGGACGACCTTGCCCGGTGATCCCAAAACCATCGAACGCGGTGGGATGATTTTTCCCTCGGGTATCAACGTGCCGGCGCCGATAACGCATTCCTCGCCGATCTGCGCGCCGTTCATAATAATGCTGCCGATGCCGATGAGGCTGCCCCGGCCGATGGTGCAGCCGTGGAGCATCACCATGTGGCCGATCGTGCAGTCCTCAGCGATCACAAGAGGAAAGCCCGGATCGGTGTGCAAAACGCAGCCGTCCTGGACGTTGGATCGGGCGCCGACGGTGATCAATTCGTTGTCGCCGCGGAGGACCGCGCCGAACCAAACGCTTGCGTCTTCCTCGAGCTTCACTTTGCCCAGAACGACAGCGTTCGGCGCGACCCAGAAAAGGCCGTTCGCGGGCCTGTCCACCCCTACGCCATTCAAGTTGTAGAGTGACATGCCGATTGCGCTCAGACGCCTTCCAGATCCATGTCGAGGATCGCCATCTGGAATTGATAGGACGTCTCGCCGTCTTCGACTTCACGATAGAGCGTCGCTACGAACTCGCCATTGATGAAGACTTCGGCCATGTCGTCTTTCTTCGGCTGAGCTTTGACCTCAAGGCTCGAAGCGCCGAGGGTTTTACGCAGGTAGGACTGCAGACGCGCGAGTTCTTCTTTCTTCAATTTCTCTCTCCTAGACGAATTTCAGAGGCCGCCGAAATCATCAACCCAACCCTGATCCATGGAACGGGCGGGTTCGGCGCAACCTGCGCTACCGACGATTTTCGCAGGCACTCCGGCGACGGTTACGTTGGGGGGCACTTCGGCGAGAACCACCGAGCCGGCGGCCACCCGCGAGCAATGCCCGATCTTGATATTTCCGAGTATCTTGGCCCCCGCACCGACCAGCACGTTATCGCCGATCTTCGGATGACGGTCACCCATCTCTTTGCCGCTGCCGCCAAGTGTCACCGCGTGCAGGAACGAGCAGTTGTCACCGACGACGGCCGTCTCGCCCACGACGAAGCCTGTCGCGTGGTCGAGCATGATGCCTCTGCCGAACACTGCCGCCGGATGAATGTCGACTGCGAAGATGCGCGACGACTGGCTTTGCAGGTACAGCGCGAAATCGTAGCGGCGGCTCTTCCAAAGCGCGTGCGCGAAACGATAGGTCACGAGGGCGTGGAAGCCCTTGTAGTAGAGCAGCGGGTCGAGATAACGGGTGCAGGCCGGATCACGGTCGTACACCGCCTGGAGATCGGCGCGGAAGATCGCGCCCAGGCCCGGCTGCTCCGCCAGAACGCTCTGGAATGTCTGCGAGATCAGACCGGCGTCGACGTCGGTGTGATTCAAGCGCTGAGCGAGCCGATGGCAGACGGCATCTTCCAGCATCTGATGGCTGAGGATGGTTGCAAAAATGAAGCTGCCGAGCGCCGGCTCGGTCTTCATCGCGGCATCCGCTTCGGAGCGAATCTGTTCCCAGATCGGATCGACGATTTGGACCTTCGACTTCGATGTGGCTGTCTTCGTGTTTGACACGTTTTGCCTCTAACGCGGGAGTGAGGTCGTTGCCAGGCCCGCACGAGCGGACCGGTCCAAATTAGCAACAGCCGATTAACCCCGGTCTAAACCCCGGTCAATCGACGGCGCATATTAACTTATACACTTTCCGGGCTCCGCGTGCATCTGCCGCCCTGTCCCCGGTTCGCGGGCCGTTTTATTGCGGCTTGATGGACGCCCGGATAGAAGGAATTGGGATCAATGGCTCAAGCTGCGGAAGTCGCCAGCCCGTCGCTCAAATATCAAAAGGACGGAGCCATCGGCTGGATTACGGCCGATAACCCCGCACGGATGAACGCGCTCACGGCGTCCATGTGGGGGGCAATTCCCGAGGCGATAGCGAAAGCCGTGGCCGACCCCGATGTCAGGGTCGTCATTTTCCGGGGTGCGGGTGACAAGGCGTTTTCGGCCGGCGCCGATATTTCCGAGTTCGAAAATTCCCGAACTGGCGATGCCGCCAAGACCTACGACGCGTTGAACGACGCCGCCTTCAACGCCCTCATGGGCTGCCCGAAACCGACGATCGCCATGATTCACGGTTTTTGTCTCGGTGGTGGTCTTGGGCTGGCTTTGTGTTGCGACATGCGGATCGCGGACGATGCGAGCCAGTTCGCCATTCCGGCCGCCAAGCTTGGAATTGGCTACAACGCCCGCTGGATAAGGCCAATACTTACCGCGGTTCCCGCCGCTCGCGCCAAGGAACTGCTATTCACCGGACGCCGTTTCCGGTCTGCCGACGCGGAAGCCATGGGTCTTGTCTCCCAACTCGTGCCGACGGCCGAACTCGAGGCGACCGTCCGGACCCTTGCGCTGGAGATTGCCGCGAACGCGCCGCTCTCGGTGGCGGCTGCGAAGCAGGTGATCGACGAGATTTCCCGTCACCCGGAGAATCCGGACATGGCCCGTCTGGACGCCGTCGTCACGGCATGTTTCGAAAGCGAAGACTATGCCGAAGGCCGCCGTGCATTTCTCGAAAAGCGCAAACCAGCATTCAAAGGCAGATAACGTGACCCAGCGGATCGAGTGGTTTCGGATTATCGGCAACATGGCGTTTGCGTGCCTGGGCGCGACCGCTGCATCTGCCGGTGACAGTGGATTGCTCAACGCGTGCTTTTCTCAGAGCGCCCTTGCCGCCCGGCCGGGAGAAGAAGTTGCCGCGAAGGGCAATCACACCTTCGATGCCGCGATCAAGCTGAACGGCTTTACGTCAGCGTCGCCCGTTCCGAACGAGCTACGCGGCGCGATCCGCCGCGTTACTCTTCCTGCCGGCGAGAAGGCGATCGCGCTGACTTTCGATCTTTGCGAGCAGCGCGGAGAGATCGCCGGTTATGACGGCCGGATCTTCGATTACTTGCGCCAGCAGGGCGTCAAAGCGACCTTCTTTGCAGGGGGCAAGTGGATTGTTTCTCACGGATCGCGCACCGAACAGCTGATGGCAGATCCGCTGTTCGAAATCGGCAATCATACGGAAACACACGCAAACTTACGCCTTCTGCAGCCGGCTGCCGTAACGCAGCAGGTGCTTGCTCCGCAGAAGGCGTATGGAGACGCGCGCACCCGCTTCGCATCTCAACAGTGCGTTGCCTCATCGCAGAACGCGATGAGCAGCATTCCCGAGCAACCGAAACTTTTCCGGTTTCCCTATGGGGCCTGCAACGACGCTTCGATGAAGGCCGTCAACGATGCAGGCATGCTCGCAATCCAATGGGATGTCGCGACGGGCGATCCCGATCCGCACGTTTCAGCGGAGCGCATAGCGCAGGCCATGGTGAATGAAGCAAAGCCCGGTTCGATCATCGTCAATCACGCGAACGGGCGCGGCTGGCACACCGCCGAAGCGCTTACGATCGCCATTCCGAAACTAAAAGCGAAGGGCTACAAGTTCGTGACCGTCAGCGAGCTGATGACGATGGGCAAGCCAGTGATCACGTCCGAATGTTATGATCGCAAACCCGGCGACACCAATCGCTATGATTTCCTCGGCGCGCTTCAGCATTCTCTGAGCGCTCCCGCCAAAAGCAGCGCGAATATCGCTCTTGCGCCGTCCTCCAAATCGAAGACGGCGAAGAAAGCTCCGCAAAAGCCCGTTGCGACCGATCACTGAAATGGCCGAGGACACCTTGCCGGTTTCGGTTCCTGGTTCAACGGTGACGTTTCAACCGATGACGGTCGAGGCGGCGCAAAGCCTCGGAGGTGCACTCGCGCGGCTCGATCCCTGGGCGCATTACGCCTATACGGGCGCAACGCTCGCTGCGTTTCTGGCGAGGGAGGAACCCGGCGCGCAGCGGTTTCAGATCATCGCGGATGATGCGCTCGCGGGTGCAATTGTTATCCGGAGCAATTGGCTCCGGGGACCGTATCTGCAGTTTTTAGGAGTGCTCCCGGCATTTCATCGCCGGGGTTTTGGGCGCTCGGCTCTTTGCTGGTTCGAGAATACAGCTCGAGCGGATGGCGCCCGAAATCTTTGGGTCGCCGCATCTGAATTCAATGTTGGCGCGCAAACTTTCTATGAGCGGCACGGCTTTGTTCGTCTCGCGTCGGTCGATGGCCTGATTGCCGAGGGAACAGCGGAAGTCCTTTTTCGAAAGCGGATCGCGACCGACTAGCGAACCGGTTGCATGCGTCTTAGCCAGTGTTGCTGATGCCGGCATGAGTCGCAAAACTTTCATGCCGCCGGATTTCGGCGGACGGCGTCCTCTCGCGGCGAATGCAAGCGAAATATTTTTGGATCATTATTGTGCGGCGCATCTGCGTTATTTTCCCGGCCGAAGCCAATCGGACGGCGGCTGCACTCAGATTCAACTAATTGAGGTTTTGCGGGACTTTTCGACTACTGCCGGTCAATCGGCGGGGCGAGCCGCACCCATTGCGAGGGGTTTCTAACCATTAACAATGGCTTAGATCACCGTCTCATGATGGCTTGGGATCGACGTCTGCTTCTGCGACGCAAAATGCTTTTCGCTTGTCACCCCCATGCGCCGTTGCATAGCTTTCGCGCCAAGCTTCGAAGAGAGCGAGACGAATTCCAAGGCCTCGACCTCGGGGATATTGGCAAGGCTCCGCGAGACCGACTTTAACTCTTGCGGGAAAATTGTCGTTTGGATTTCGTGAATAGGTCGTGCTCGGGACCCTTTGAGAGCGACCGTCTGGAGGAAGTGCCTGAAACAGTAATCCCACGCGCGATGCTCCAAGGAGCCAATGAGACGGGGGACTATTTCTGGGATGTCTGGCGCGAGCCAAACGACCATGCGGCGCGGTACCGATGTGGACCGCGCCGATTTTTTTTGTCGTTTCGTTTCAGGCAGCCGCGGCGGCGCTTGAGCGCTCGTAATTCAGAACCGGTGCAAGCCAACGTTCCGCTTCTTCGACGGTCCAGCCCTTGCGTGCCGCGTAGTCCTCGACCTGATCGCGCTCGACCTTGCCGACTCCGAAATAATGGCTTTCGGGATTTGCGAAATACAGTCCCGACACGGATGAACCCGGCCACATCGCGTAGCTTTCCGTCAACGTGATGCCGGTGGTCTTTTCAACGTCCATCAGGTTCCAGATCGTCGCCTTCTCCGTGTGGTCGGGCTGAGCGGGATAGCCCGGCGCCGGACGGATGCCTTGATACTTCTCGAGGATCAAATCGTCCGCCGTCAGCTTTTCGCTCTTCGCATAGCCCCAAAGCTCCTTGCGGACCTTTTCGTGCATGGCCTCGGCAAAGGCTTCGGCGAGACGATCGCATAGCGCTTTCGCCATGATGCGATTGTAGTCGTCGGTCTTTTTGATGTGGCGTTCGATCGCTTCTTCTTCGCCAAGACCCGCCGTCACGGCGAAGGTACCGATGTAATCGGCGACACCCGTTTCTTTCGGCGCGATGAAATCAGAGAGCGCCGTGTGCGCGCGGTTGCGGTTCGGGTCGCGGGCGATTTGCTGGCGCAGCGTATGGAGCGTCGCGATCTCGCCCGATCGCGTGTCATCTTCATACAGCGCGATATCGTCGCCAATGCTGTTCGCTGGCCAGAAGCCGACGACACCAGACGCCGTCACCCACTTCTCGGCAACCATGCGCTTCAACAACGCCTGCGCGTCGTCAAAGAGCTTCTTCGCTTCCGAGCCGACTTTGTTGTCGGTCAGGATTTGCGGATAGCGGCCCGCGAGTTCCCAGGTCTGGAAGAATGGCGTCCAGTCGATGTAGGGAACGAGCGAGGCGAGGTTGAAATTCGAGAAGCTGCGCGAGCCGAGGAAGCTTGGCTTTACCGGCTTGAACGTCGGCCAATCGATCTTGAACTTGTTGTCACGCGCCGCCTTGAGCGTAATGCGTTGCTTGCGCGCCTCGTTGGCGAGATGGGACTCGCGAACCTTGGCGTACTCGGTCTTGATATCCTGGACGTAGGATGCGTTGTCGGTATCGGAAAGCAATTTCGAAACGACGCCGACGGCGCGGCTCGCGTCGAGAACATAGACGGCCTGTCCGCGATTGTAGTTCGGATTGATCTTGACGGCCGTGTGCACCTTGCTGGTCGTCGCGCCGCCAATCAGCAGCGGCATCGAGAATCCTTCGCGCTCCATCTCGCCTGCAACGAAGCACATTTCGTCGAGCGACGGTGTAATGAGTCCGGAGAGGCCGATCATATCGACCTTTTCCTTCTTCGCCGTCTCGAGAATTTTCGCGGCGGGCACCATGACGCCGAGGTCGATCACCTCGTAGTTGTTGCACTGGAGTACGACGCCGACGATGTTCTTGCCGATGTCGTGCACGTCACCCTTGACGGTCGCCATCAGGATTTTGCCTGCGGCAGGCTTTTGATCGAGGCCCGAGGCTTTCTTCTCGGCTTCGAGGTAAGGCTGCAGGTAGGCGACGGCCTGCTTCATCACGCGCGCCGACTTCACGACCTGCGGAAGGAACATCTTGCCGGCGCCGAAGAGGTCGCCGACGACATTCATGCCCGCCATCAGCGGGCCTTCGATGACGTGCAGCGGCTTTTCTGCCTTGGCGCGCGCCTCTTCCGTATCGACTTCGATGAAATCGGTGATGCCATGCACGAGTGCGTGCGTAAGACGCGCTTCGACCGGCGCTTCACGCCAGGTCAGATCTTTCTCCTTCGCCTTCTGGCCGCTGCCGTCGCCTTTGAATTTCGGCGCGGCTTCGAGAAGACGATCGGTTGCGTCCGGGCGGCGATTGAGGATCACGTCCTCGCAGAGATCGCGCAGCTCGGCCGGAATGTCGTCATAGAGCGCAAGCTGTCCGGCATTGACGATGCCCATGTCCATGCCGGCTTGAATGGCATGGTAGAGAAACACGGAATGCATCGCTTCGCGAACGGGCTCGTTTCCGCGGAAGGCGAATGACAGGTTGGAGACGCCGCCCGAGATGTGGGCGAGTGGCATCTTTTCCTTGATCTGACGCGCGGCCTCGATGAAGGCGATACCGTATCCGTTGTGTTCTTCGATGCCGGTCGCCACGGCGAAGATGTTGGGATCGAAGATGATGTCTTCCGGCGGAAACCCGACTTTCTCGGTCAACAGTTTGTAGGCGCGCTCGCAGATCGAGACCTTGCGTTCGATCGTGTCGGCTTGGCCCGCTTCGTCGAACGCCATGACGACGACGGCGGCGCCGTAGCGCAAAACCTTGCGGGCATGTTCGAGGAACGGCCCCTCGCCTTCCTTCATGGAAATCGAATTGACGATCGGCTTGCCTTGCACGCACTTCAGGCCCGCTTCGATGACGCTCCATTTGGAACTGTCGATCATGATCGGCACGCGGCTGATGTCGGGCTCGGACGCGATCAGGTTGAGGAACGTCGTCATCGCCCGTTCGGAGTCGAGCAGGCCTTCGTCCATGTTGACGTCGATGATCTGCGCGCCCGCTTCGACTTGCTGACGCGCGACTGCGAGAGCACCCGCATAATCGTTCTGCTCGATCAGCTTGCGAAACTTCGCTGAACCCGTGACGTTTGTGCGCTCGCCAATGTTGATGAAGGACTGCGCGGCGTTGGCTGTGGTCATTGTGCTCTGTTCACCCATGGACGAACGGTTCGAGGCCGGAAAGACGCAGGCGGGGCGTATGCTCCGGCAATGCGCGCGGTTTATAGGCTTTCGCGTGGCTCGCGATATGTTCGATGTGATCTGGCGTCGAGCCGCAGCAGCCGCCGACGATGTTGATCAAGCCGTCGGCAAGCCACGGCTCGACTTTGCAGGCCATGTCGTCCGGACTTTCGTCATACTCGCCCATCGCGTTCGGCAGGCCCGCATTCGGATAGGCCGAGATGCGCACGTCGGCCACATGCGAAAGTTCGGCAATGTATGGCCGCATCAGCTCGGCGCCGAGCGCGCAGTTGAGCCCGATCGAGAATGGCTTCAAGTGCCTCATCGAGTACCAGAAAGCTTCAGCCGTTTGACCCGAGAGCGTCCGGCCCGAGCGGTCGGTGATCGTTCCGGAAATCATGATCGGCAGCTCGAGATCCTTTTCCTCGAACACTTCGAGCGTCGCGAAGCCCGCGGCTTTAGCGTTCAATGTGTCGAAGATCGTCTCGATCAGGATGATGTCCGAGCCGCCGTCGATCAGCCCCCTCACCTGCTCCTTATAGGCTTCGCGCAGTTCATCGAAGCTGGTGTTGCGGAAGCCCGGATTGTTGACGTCCGGCGAGATCGAAGCCGTGCGGTTGGTCGGCCCGACGGCGCCTGCGACGAAGCGCGGTTTCTCCGGTGTCTTCTTCGTCCACTCATCGGCAGCGTGGCGCGCGAGCTTTGCCGCCTCGACGTTCATCTCATAGGACAGCTCTTCCATGTGGTAGTCGGCCATGGATATGCGCTGCGCATTGAACGTATTCGTCTCGATGATGTCGGCGCCCGCTTGCAGATACTTGCCGTGGATCTCCTGGATGATCTCAGGCTGGGTCAGAACGAGGAGATCGTTATTCCCCTTGATGTCCTTCGAATGATCCGCGAAGCGCTCGCCGCGATAATGTTCTTCGCCGAGCTTGTACCGCTGGATCATCGTGCCCATCGCGCCGTCGATGATCAGGATGCGTTCGCTTGCAGCCTTTTCCAACGCGGCCCAACTTGGTTTGCGTCTCATGTCACGCCTCGATTGTTCTGTTATTTCACGCTGCGTCGGCGTTCGCCGGTCTAACTGAGCGCAAGCCCAGCAGGTGGCAAATTGCGTAAACGAGATCAGCGCGGTTCAACGTGTAAAAGTGGAATTTCTTGATGCCCTCATCGACGAGGTCCATCACCTGCTCGGTCGCAACGGCCGCCCCGACAAGATGGGACGTGGCGCTGTCGTCTTCCAGTCCTTCGAAACGGCGGGCGAGCCATGACGGCACGCTGGCGCCGGCGCGCTTCGCAAAACCTGCGACCTGCTTGAAGTTATGGATGGGCACGATGCCCGGAGAAATCGGCACCCATATGCCTGCCGCACGCGCACGCTCGAGAAAGCGGAGGAAGTAGACGTTATCAAAGCCGAATTGCGTGATGATGCGATCTGCGCCGGCATCGACCTTGGCTTTCAGATTTTCGAGGTCGGCTTCCACCGACGGGCTTTCCGGATGCGTCTCGGGGTAGCCTGCGACTGAGATCTCGAAATCGGCGATGCGCTTCAAGCCCGCGACCAGATCGGCGGCATTTTTGTAGCCGCCCGGAAAGGGCTCATACTTTGTGCCGGTGCCTTGCGCAGGATCACCGCGCAAAGCGACGATGTGGCGAACGCCTTCGTCCCAATACGTCTTAGCAACCGCGTCCACCTCTTCCTTCGTGGCGTCGACACAGGTGAGATGAGCCGCGGGCTTCAGAGGCGTTTCCTTGAGGATGCGCGTGACGGTCGCGTGGGTGCGCTCGCGCGTCGATCCGCCCGCACCGTAAGTCACCGAAACGAATTCGGGGCCGAGCGGAGCAAGCCGCGTGATCGAAGACCAAAGCGTTTCCTCCATCTTCTCCGTCTTCGGCGGAAAAAATTCGAAGCTGACGAGGATGTCACCCGATCCGAGTAGTTTGCTTTTGCGTTCTTGTGCCATCAGCTTGCCCTCTCGCGCACTTCCTCGATGGGTGCGCTTGTTCTTGCGACCGATGTCTGCGCCTCGGGGCGTTCCGCCAGCCAGATCGTAACGGTCAAAATTTCTTCGCGATCGTCGGCCTTGGGCTTCAGATCTTCGGTCGACTTGGGAACAAGTCCGGCGTCGGTCAGCCAGCCTGCGACTTGGTCGTGCGCAAAGCCCAGTCGCTCGTGTGCTTCTCGCGTTCGCAAGAACTCCAAGTCGTGCGGTGCGAAATCGATGATCAGCAGCCTGCCGCCGGGTGCCAGAACGCGTGCGGCTTCGCGAATGGCGAGCGCCGGATCTGATAGAAAATGCAGAACCTGATGCATAACGACGACGTCAGCCTGACGGTCCGCGAGCGAAAGCGAATAGATATCGCCGTGGCGCACCTGGGCGTTGACGCAGCCCTTGGATTTCAGATTGGCGTTGGCGTAGTTGAGCATGGCCTGGTTGACGTCGAGGCCGAGCCCGCGCGTAAACCGGTCGGCGAAGAGTTCGAGCGTGCGGCCCGTTCCCGTTCCGAGATCGACGAACAGGCCAAACGGCCCGTCGCCAATCGCTCGGCGCATCGCGGCTTCAACGTCGTTTTCGGCGACGTGCAGAGTGCGGATCCGATCCCAATCGGCAGCGTGCTGTTCGAAGAATGTTTGAGCAGCAGCCTCGCGCTCGCGCTTCAGGGCTTCGGCGCGTTCACGGTCGCGCCGAACCGAGGCTTCGGAGGGATCGACGTCCGACACGAGGCGCAGCGCCAAGCGGCCGCCCGGCTGGCGGTCGGAAATATGAAAATAGACCCAGCTGCCGTCCCTGAACCGCTCTATCAGGCCCGCCTCGCACAGGAGCTTCAGGTGGCGGCTAATGCGCGGCTGACTTTGGCCGAGGATCAGGGTCAAATCCTTGACGTTGAGTTCGCCGCCCGCGAGCAGCAGCAAAATGCGCAGACGCGTCGGCTCAGCCGCGGCTTTGAGCGCGGCGACGAGATCGGCGGTTCGCATTTCGGGCGTTCGTTGCATGCGGCTCAACATATAAAGATATGTTTATGTGTCAAGTGGCGACGTTGCACTCGCGAGCTGCAAATCTGGTACGGGGCTTAACGGCCTTTTAGCGATGTTAGCCCTAATGTCCTGTCGCTAGTTCTGCGGGGACCGAGTTCAGAATGCGACGTCAGGGTTTTGAAGTGATTGAAGTTTCAAGCAACCCATACAGGTTGCCGATCACGCTCAGGCAGACCAACACGAAGCTTATGCGGCTTCCGGGGCTTGTTCTGATGGGAATCCTCGCGGCGCTGATCGTCGCCCCGCAATTGGCGTTTGCTGCCTACGCCATTGCTTCCCCGGACGTGAGACATGCGATGATCGCGCATCCCACGGTTGCGGTCGAACTCGCGCTCGCTCTGGTGTTTTGGGTCGGCCTCATTGTCTGGCCGATGCGCAATATCCTGCTCGCTCTATTGTCGGACCGGATCGTCGATATCCGCGATGGTGAGGTCAAGGTCGTGGACCGCACAGCCTTTTCGAAGACGCTCTGGCGGGCGCCGCTTGCAACTTACGAGGGCGTGGCGGTCAACATTCGCTCGTCCCTTTCCGGCGTGCGGCAGGAGGCTGTACTCGTGCATCCCGATAGAAATCGCAGCATTATCTTGATGACTGCGGAGCATATCGGGGCGCGAGAAGTCGAAGAGCTTAGTCATTTGCTGAGCCTTCCATGTGCTCCCGCGGAGCGCCATTTCAACTTCGGCGGCCGGGGCTCGCGCCGAGAAAATCCTGTGGCCGCGTAGCCATTCAGCATCGTTTTGACGAGATTGTTGCCTCTCTAACGCGAAGTGAGGCTTGTTTCGAAGCAGTGAGGGCGGCAGAGTCACTTTGGGCCACCTGCCGCTTCGGTTTTTTCAGGGGACGACTATGCGAGAGTTAGACATGTGGTGGGCATTTGCACGGATCCGCTCCGCGGGTTGTCTTGTTATTTTCGCTGCCTGTTTCGCTGCGCTTTCAGCCGGTGGAGCGCGAGCTGAATCGCCCGCCGTTTACATGCAGCGCGTGCAGAACGAATTGATCGTCGCGCAGAAATCCGGCGGGGTGGCACAGTTCGCAAATGTGCTGCGCCAGCACATGGACGTGGCCGGTATCGGTTTGACGGCCCTTGGACCGCACGCCCGGACGCTGCCGAAGGAAGAGCGCCCCGCCTATTACAACGGCATGATCAATTTCATCGCCAAGTACGCGGCGAAAGAAGGCCCGAAGTACATGGTCAAGAGCGCCGTGGTGACGGGTCAGGGCCCTGGTGACAACGGCGGCACGAACGTCGATAGCCGAATTACGCTGGCCTCGGGCGACAGCTACGACATCCGCTGGCTCGTGATGAAGTCTGGATCGGGCTACAAAGTCCGCGACGCACAGGTGGTCGGCTTCTGGATGACGGCGTTCCTGGACGATCTCTTCCAGAATTACATCACCGAGAATGGCAACAACCCGCGCGCGCTCGTTTTGGCTTTGAGCCGCTAGGAGTGACCTGCCGGGCACGCTCGCCCGGCGGTTGTCCCGGCTTCATCTGCTTGCCATTCAAAGGTCTGAATCGAACTCCACCTGCCTGATGCCGTGAGCTTTGACAAAGCGCCGCACCCGTGGTCCTTGTCGAGCAAGAACGAGCAAATTCGATGTGCGCACCCTATAACAGTCGTGCGCATTCTGTTGCGGGTGGGGATTGGAGACGGGCCATGATTTCTCAGAAGTTGCGTTCGGCGTTGGGTATTGCGCTTGCGATCGGCGTCGGTATCGCGATGCAGGCAACGCCGGGTTCGGCGCAAGATCAGCAGCAGCCTCCAGCCGAGGCCGATCAAGCTGCACCCGCGGATGCCGGCGCTGCAGGGGCTTCTGATACGCTTCCCTCCACGGAACAGGCTGCGCCCAGCGCAGAACCCGCACAGGATGGCGGGGCATCGACAACGGAAGCTCCGGCTGGGGCTACTGAGCCGTCGAGCGGTGGTTCTGCCGGTGTTCAGCCGACACAGCCGGAAGCTCCAGCCGCGGAAGCTGGTACTGAAGCTCCTGTACAGGCGGCGTCAGCCGTGTCAGCCAGCGATCTGAAAATCGGTGCGGCCGTTTACGGTGCGGACGGCGCAAAGATCGGTGAGGTCAACGGCGTCAAATCGGATGACGCCGGTAAGGTCCAGGAAATTCTCGTAACGGACGGCGTCGCGGCCGGCATCAACGCCAAGGTCTTTGCGATTTCAGCCGACAAGATCACGAGCGTTTCGGACGGCGTGAAGCTGTCGCTCAGCTCGGAAGAGACGAAAAAGCTACCGATCATCGACAACAGCAACGGCTAGTCAGCCTACTGAACCTTGTTTCGCAAGCCGCGCTTTTAACCGAAGCGCGGCTTTTTGCTGCCAATTCTCCTCCGTCAACGGAATTTACCGATCGGTTCTCTCGCAATCGGTGGGCCGCTCGAATATGGAGATCGTCCGATTGCCGCGACATCAGCCGCGTCGGAGAATGGAATCGTCATGCGCAGCATTCGCTTCCCTGCACTTATTTCGTGTGTCTTGTCGGCATTCGTACTCTTCGTTGGTATCGCCGACGCTTCGGCGGAAGAAACGTTAGACACGAGCAAGCTTCCGCGTGTCTCGGGCACGAAGGACATCTTCGCGAGCGCACCCTCGACGATTTTTACGGCGCCCGGCGCTGTCGCCGAGACGGCTGAGGGCACCATCGCTGCGCTCACCGCGGCAGGCTGGCAGCAGTATGCGCCAGCATTCGCCGAGCAGATCAATAATCCCAACATGGCGCTCGCGACTTTGAAGAAAGGTGCGCTCGGCCTCTCCGTCTTCGTCACCGTTGCGCCAGCGCAAAACAACGCGACGAGCGTCACCTATTCCGGCGTGATCATCGCGAACGACTTGCCGTTTCCCAAGGATGCGACGGACATCAAGTTCGATGGCGATCGCCCGCATTTATCTTGCGTGACTGCAGGCAGTCTCGAGGCGACATCCGATTTCCTCCGCACAGAGCTGATCGCGCGCGGCTGGTCGCCGTGGTCGGTGAAGGACAACGCCAAGTCGGCCTATGCCGACCAGAAGACCGAGAAGGGCCTTTATGCCTACTACGTTCGCGATGCTGGGAAGCCTCTGATCCTCGTGTTGCAGAGCGCGGATAACGGCAAGACGACGGTGAAGATCGAGGCCGTTTCCCCTGATCTCCTGCATCCGGCCGAGAAGCAAGAAGCGGCGAAGGCGCCTGAGGCCCCTCCGGCTCCAACAGCCAAGCCGCAGGACAAGGTCGGCGACGCCATCGACGATCTGGCGGCGAGCATCATCAAGCAGGCGCAGGAGTCGGTCACAGACTCGATGCGGGGAGCAAAGCCCGCTGCCGCGGACAAGGCCGACAAGGGTTCCGATGAGTCCACGGAAGAATTGACCGTTCTCGACGGCAACACAGCACCCATTCCGGTTCCGTCGACGGCGGCGGAGATCGCGTTCGATGGCAGCAGCGGCAAACTTGAATTCAACTCCTCCTCCAGCGTCAAGCAAGTCGCGGCGTTCTACCGGAGCCAGATGAAGACGCTCGGCTGGAGCGAAGAGAAGTCCGTGATCAACCAGGCGAACATGGTGGTCCTCGGCTTCCATAAGGGTGAGCAGGACGTTTCGCTCACGCTGATGAAGATGGGCGAGGCCGTCAACGTCAGCGCCACGGGGTCGGTACTCGAGAAGCCGGAGGCGACGGAAGAAGCTTCAGCGAGCAGCGATGCCGCGAGCGCGCCGGTCAACGAGCCTGAAAGGGAACTCGAAGCTGAAGATGCCGGCGGCCTCCCCGTGCCGAAAGAGCATTCGCTGAGCGGCAGCGAGCAGTCGATGTTCCGCCACGGCGCTAATGCCAATGTCCCGGCGAAGCTTGCCTCGGTGCTTGCTTTTTATCGCCGGGAACTCGGCAAGCGCGATTGGAAAGAGGATACGTCAAAGTCCGTCATCAAAGACGACGCCGCGGAGATTCACTTCACGACGGCTGACGGTCCCGCTGTTCTGAAGCTCGGGCGTGCCAACGGCGAGACGACAATCGCGCTTACCGTCCGCGAGGACGACAAGGCGAAGAAATCTGGGTTGCTGGCGAAGCCGGGACAGACGAAGCTTCTGATCGGCAACTACCTCGATACCGAGGCCGTCATCACCATCGCCGGCAAGACGATCAAAGTGCCGGCCGGCGCCGGCAGCAAAGGCCCGGACGGGCCGACGCTCGACGTTGCGCCCGGCAAATACCCTTACAAGCTCAAGGGCGCGAGCGGCGCTGGATCTAACGATCCGATCGAGGTCGGCGCCGATGAAATCTGGGGCGTGATGATCGGACCCGGCGGGGTGCTTTCGCTGCAGATGTATTGAAGCCAGCCTCGACGGTCACGCACTCCGAGCGGATGTGCGTGACCGTCCGATGGCTGGCGGATTCAATCACCGTTCGAAGCGCTTGAACTTGATCCGGTGCGGTTCGACGGCCTGATCACCGAGGCGGCGCTTCTTGTCTTCTTCGTAGTCCGCGAAGTTGCCTTCAAACCATTCGACGTGGCTGTCGCCTTCGAATGCGAGAATGTGCGTCGCGAGACGATCCAGGAAGAAGCGGTCATGCGAGATGACCACGGCGCAACCGGGGAAATCTTCGAGCGCCGCTTCGAGCGCGCCGAGCGTCTCCGTGTCGAGGTCGTTGGTCGGCTCGTCGAGCAGCAGCAGGTTGCCACCCTCCTTCAGGAGCTTGGCGAGATGCACGCGGTTGCGTTCGCCGCCCGAAAGCATGCCGACCTTCTTCTGCTGGTCGGCCCCCTTGAAGTTGAACCAGCCGCAATAGGCGCGGCTCGGAACTTCCTTCTTGCCGCCGAGCAGCATTTGGTCGAGGCCGCCTGAGATCTCTTCCCAGACCGTCTTCTTGTCGTCCAAGTGGGCGCGGGACTGATCGACGTAGGCGATCTTCACCGTATCGCCGAGCCGGATGGATCCCTTGTCGGGCTTCTCCACGCCGGTAAGCATCTTGAACAACGTCGTCTTACCGGCGCCGTTCGGGCCGATGACGCCGACGATGCCGCCGGGCGGAAGCTTGAACGAGAGATTGTCGATCAGCAGGCGGTCGCCGAAGGCTTTCGTCAGGCCTTCCGCTTCGATGACGACGCCGCCAAGGCGCGGGCCGGTTGCGATCTGGATCGATGCGCGTCCCGTTTCCTCGCGGCCCGCCTCATCGGCAAGCTTCTCATAAGCGGTGATACGAGCTTTTGACTTGGCCTGACGGGCTTTCGGCGACGAGCGGATCCATTCGAGTTCGCGCGAGAGAGCCTTTTGCTTGCCCTCCTCCTGCGCCTTCTCGACGGCTTCGCGCTTGGCCTTCTGTTCGAGCCAGCCGGAATAGTTGCCTTTCCACGGCACGCCCTGCCCGCGGTCGAGTTCGAGCGTCCACTCCGTGATGTTATCGAGGAAGTAGCGGTCGTGGGTCACGAGGATGACGCAGCCCGTGTATTCCTTGAGGTAGCGTTCGAGCCAGGCGACGCTCTCGGCGTCGAGATGGTTGGTCGGCTCGTCGAGGAGCAGAATGTCAGGCTTCGACAGCAGGAGCTTCGTCAGAGCGACGCGGCGCTTTTCGCCGCCGGAGAGCTTCGTGACATCCGAGTCGCCGGGTGGCGAGCGCAAGGCATCGAGCGCCTGCTCGACTTGAGCATCGAGGTCCCAGAGGTTCTGGGCGTCGATCTGATCCTGGAGCGCCGTCATCTCATCGGCGGTCTCTTCGGTGTAGTTTGCCGCGATTTCGTTATAGCGATCGAGAATGGCCTTCTTCTCAGCCACGCCTTCCATCGCGTTGCCGAGAACATCCTTGTTCGGATCAAGCTCGGGTTCTTGCGGCAGATAACCGACCTTGATGCCATCAGCCGGGCGCGCTTCGCCCGTGAAATCGTCGATCCGGCCAGCCATGATCTTCAGAAGCGTCGATTTACCGGCGCCGTTCAGGCCGACAACGCCAATCTTTGCGCCCGGCAGGAAGGAAAGTGAGACGTCCTTCAGCACCTGCTTCCCGCCCGGATAGGTCTTGGAAAGCTTGTGCATATGATAAACGTACTGGTGTGCAGCCATGCGCGGCGCCTCGTTCGGAGTAGAGGTTTAGGGATTGGGGTCTTCCTAGCCGATTGTTGCGGCTTCCTCAATTGTATCATTGCGCCCATGTGCGACGTGCCGCGGGCACGGGAGGAATTCGCCGAGCGGTGTCGTTCACCACGCGGGATTTTTGACCCCGGTGAAGAAAAATACGCCGAGCCCGATGGTGAATACGAGCCATCCCCAGAGGACGTGTTCCATGTAGACCGACCAGAACGACCGGGTGCGCTCGTAGCGCCAAGCCAGCAGCAATCCGACAACGAACGTTCCGCCGACCGCGAGCCAGTTGCGGAAGAGGATGTGGGCAAATCCAAATGCCAATGCGTTGGCGAAAATCAAGGTCCAGCGTGACTGGAACAACGCTCCGTAACGGTGAAAAAAGAAAACCCTGTAAGCGAACTCCTGGGGCAGCACGGACGTAAACGGATAGAGCGACATGATCTTCAGCCAGAGACCTGGGCGCTCTGCGGCGAGGGCGAATAATCGGTCAGGCATCAACACCGCGACGAGCGAGCCGACGAGCGCGCTGCCGATGATGAAGGTCCCGAGGATCGAGAGCGCCGTGGACCCGGAGACCGCACGGCTCAATTCCTTCTTCAGGCTGAAGGTGCGATCAAAATACAGGAAGGCAATGAAGCCCATGAACACGGGTGGCAGCGCATAAAATAGGGGAACGCGGTAATCGAAGACGGCAATCCGCATCAGCAGCGGCATTCCGACGAATAGCACGCCGAGTTCGGCCCAGAGCTGCAGTCTGCGCTGTTGAGAGGGATGAATGACGTCGAACGATTGGGCGAGCGTTCCACCGGCGCAAAGATCGGCTGAGCCGGAGACGACATCTTTCGACGAGAAGACTTTCGTCATCACCTCTCCGCCTCTCGCCTTCCCGCCCTTACATCTTCGCTTTGACCAACCCCGGCAGCAGTTCGGCTCGCCGGCGCCAGCGCTTCGTTATTTCAGCGGCGATAAACTCCGCCGAGTGCAAGGGCTCGTAAGTCCACGAGGGCAGCGCTTCGCCCGGCGGGGGCAACGGCCGCGTCGCGCCATAGGACGCGAGCCCGGAGTGGAAACGATTGAACTTCGCGCTTCCGCCGCTCGGCGTGAAGATGAAGATCGGGCGCCCTGTCGCGGCTGCCTCGCAGGTCATGCTGACGCTGTCGGCGGTGATGACGAACATGTCGGCATGGGCGACAAAGTCGGGATAGGGATTTTGTCCTTCTCCTTCCCAGAAGAAAGCACGCGAGGCAGCAACCGAACCCCTTATGCGTGCCGCGAGCCGCTCAGGCGTGCGCCGCGACGTGGTGATCATCAGCCCGGCTCCGCTGTCCGCCAAGCGGCCCAACGTCTCCACCAGGCGCGTCTCGTCGGCGGGCGAGTATCGATAGTCGCCGTTGGGGCCGCCGATCAGGCACGCGATGCGCGGCCGCGGCAAAGCGGCGATTTTCGGCGGCGCGTTGGTGTTGAGTGCACGCAAGCGGGCCGGTGAGAATCGATGCGGCGCCGTCAGCGTCGAGATGACATTCGGGCCCCGGCGCCGATCGTGCGCGGGAACCCATATGAGGTCGGCACTATTTGGCCCGGTGCGCGGGTCCATCAGGATGACGGTATAGGTTTCGAAACCGGCGCGGCGTCTCAGTGCGCGGATGTAGGGTATCGTCGTCCGCCCTGTCGCGAACGCAAACGTGGGCCACGGCGGGGCGATACGCAGTCTGCCGCCATTGACAGCTTCCGCAGCCGGGAGCGGACCCCAAGGGGCCATAAACTTGTAGATGCCAGTCAGATCGATCCGGCGGATCTCAGGCGACAGTCCGAGCGCCTCGACGACGCCAAGGGCTTGCGCTTCATGACCGGCCTTCCCGTCGGAGAAAATCCAGGCCGTTTGGCCCTGAAATAGGGTCGCGTATGGGTGGGTGCGGGTCATGATCGACAAACTTTGCGGCTTCTCACCGAGGCGATCCCGAGGATAGCCGCGGTCCAATTAAAGAAATAAGCGAAACTTCGTGCGAGGATCTACATTCCTGTTATTACTCCGGCTTCCCTATCTTGGCGGCTCCATGGCAATCGAACTCGACGAGACGGACTGGCGGATCTTGCGCGAACTGCAGGCCGATGGACGTATTACCAATATCGCTCTCGCCAACCGCATCGGTTTATCGGCGCCGCCTTGCCTTCGGCGCGTGCGTGCGCTCGAGGAAGCCGGGCTCATCACAAGCTATACTGCTCTCGTCGACGAGGTAAGGCTTGGATATGCGCTGACGGCATTCGCCATGGTCCGGCTGCACAATCAGGCGGAATCCGATCTCCGTGCCTTCGAAAACAGAATTCTCGGCTGGCCCCTCGTCCGTGAGGCCTACATGCTGTCCGGCGAAAGCGACTTTATACTGAAGTGTATTGCTCGGGATTTGCAACGGTTTCAGAGCTTCGTGCTCGATGAACTGACCGCGGCGCCGAACGTGGCCAGCGTCAAAACCTATCTGACAATCCGTCGGGCGAAACGGGATCCGGGCGTGCCGATCAGCATGGAAAGCCCGGAAGGAAGTTAGAGTACGGGCATATTGCGGAGGGTTGATGAAAACCTTTTCTAATCTGGCGCTGCGGATTGGAAGAGCGCTCGTTATCTCAGCTGCGAGCGTATTGCCGTCCAGTGCCGCTACCTCGGACGATCTCTTCAACAACTATTTCGCGAACGTGCTCGACGGTGCGCCCTGCTTCGCGCGAACCTATGACGAGCCCTTTCTCCAGGGGCATCCGGACCAGAGGGTCCGCAAAATCGAGATCGACCTTGCCAAACAGAATTCAGACGGAACGCCGAATTCCGCTGACCGGTTCGAAATCGGCTTTGGGCTCATGCTGAAATCCGGCCCCGACTGGTACGGACAGGCCGCGAGCTGCAAGACGAACGACGCGGATTTCGAGTGCTTTCTCGAAGGCGACGGCGGCGTCTTTCGCCTCATGCCCCGAGATGGCGGCGGCCTCCGCCTCGAGACCGGCGACAGCGGTATCGCAATCCAAGGCGGCGCGGGCGACGTCGAACTCAGCGGCAAAAACGGAGACGATCGCACCTTCGAGCTTGTTCAGTCGAAGGAAGAATGCCGGTCAGCCGAGGCATTCTTCGACAGCAGCACCAACGATTGAACGGTCGAATTAGACCGGCTCGGCTCAGCCCCAGTTCACCTGCAGAACTTCGAGCGTACGCGTTCCCTTGGGCGTCGTGACGTCGACGCTTTCGCCCTTGGACTTTCCGATCAGCGCACGCGCGATGGGGGAGGAGATGGATATTCTGCGGTTGCGCAGATCGGCTTCCGTATCACCGACGATCGTGTAAGTGACCTTGTCGCCCGAATCTTCGTCCTGCAACGTCACGGTTGCGCCGAACTTGATCGTGTCGCCGGAAAGCTTGGTTATATCAATAACTTCGGCGCGGTTGATCTTGTCCTCGATCTCGGCGACGCGTGCCTCGTTCAAGCCCTGCTGCTCCTTGGCGGCATGGTACTCGGCGTTTTCGGAGAGGTCGCCGTGGGCGCGTGCTTCGGAGATCGCCGCGATGATGCGCGGGCGCTCGACAGCCTTTAGGCGGTGCAGTTCTTCCTCGAGGTTCTTGTAACCCTCAAGCGTCATCGGCACCCGTTCCATCATCTTCTCCAAAATCTTCCGAACGGCTAAATCGTGGTTGGGGTGAACCCCAAACGCACGATAGCAGGAGGGTTGGTAATTAGGAAAGCAACGAAGCCCGGCCGCGCCTTTCGGCGCGTTCCGAACACTCGACGATATACTTAGCGGTGGGCGAAGGCCTGCAACGGTGCAACATCCAGCGTGTCCGATGCCAGTGCTTTAATGGCCCGAGTTACCGCTACTGCCCCCGCCAATGTTGTATAGTAGGGGATATGGTGTAGCAAGGCCGTGCGCCGGATGTCCTTGCTGTCGCTAAGGGCTTTAGACCCTTCGGTTGTATTGAACACAAGGTGGATATCCCCGTTCTTCATCGCATCGACGATGTGCGGACGGCCTTCCAGGACCTTGTTGATGGCGTCACACTGGATGCCGTTGGCCTCGAGGAAGCGCTTCGTTCCGCGGGTGGCCACGACCTTGAAGCCCATTGCGGCGAGCTCCCGGACGGGGGCGACGACGCGGGCCTTATCGCTTTCCTTAACCGAGACAAAAACCGTGCCGCTAGATGGCAGTTTCTGGCCGGCGCCGAGCTGGCTCTTTCCGAAAGCCATCGCAAAGTCGCGGTCGATGCCCATGACTTCGCCGGTCGAGCGCATTTCGGGTCCGAGGATCGGATCGACGCCCAGGAACCGCGCGAACGGAAATACGGCTTCCTTGACCGCGATATGCTTGTAGTTGGGCTTCGTCAGCTTGAAATCGGCAAGCGGTTTGCCAGCCATCACCTGCGAGGCGATAGAGGCAATCGGCAGGCCGATGACCTTGGCGACGAACGGTACCGTTCGCGATGCTCGTGGATTGACTTCGAGGATGAAGACCTGCTCGTCCTTGATCGCGAACTGAACGTTCATCAAACCGACGACGCGCAGCGCGAGGGCGAGTTCGCGCGTCTGCCGCTCGAGCTCAGCGATGATTGCCGGTGACAACGAGTGCGGCGGCAACGAGCAGGCGCTGTCGCCGGAGTGAATCCCGGCTTCCTCGATATGCTCCATGATACCGGCGACGAAGGTATCCTTGCCGTCCGACAGGCAGTCCACGTCAACTTCGACCGCGTCGGTCAGATAGCTGTCGATTAGAAGCGGACGCTTATCGGAGACGACGAGTTCCGAGGGCTTGTCGAGTGTCGCTGAAAGGCGGGCGACGTAACGGTCGACCTCCGCTCCATCGTGGACGATTTCCATTCCGCGACCGCCCAGAACGTAGGACGGACGGATAACGACCGGATAGCCGATCTGCTCGGCGATGCCGCGTGCTTCGCCCGGAGATTTGGCGATGCCGCTCTTCGGCTGGGAGAGCCCCAGTTTGTCGATCAGAGCTTTGAAACGATCGCGATCTTCGGCGAGATCGATGGCGTCGGGCGAGGTGCCCAGGATCGGAACGCCCGCCTCTTCCAATGCGCTCGCGAGCTTGAGCGGCGTCTGGCCGCCGAACTGCACGATCACGCCCTTGAGCGTACCCTTTGTGCTTTCGACGCGAATGACTTCGAGAACATCTTCAGCGGTCAACGGCTCGAAGAACAGACGATCCGAGGTATCGTAGTCTGTCGACACCGTTTCCGGATTGCAGTTGATCATGATCGTCTCGAATCCGGCGGCCGTCAGCGCAAAGCACGCGTGGCAGCAGCAGTAGTCGAATTCGATACCCTGGCCGATGCGGTTCGGGCCACCACCGAGGATGATGATCTTGTTCTTGGCCGTAGGGTCGGCTTCGCAGACCGGATCGCCGTTCAGACCCGTTTCGTAGGTCGAATACATATAGGCGGTCGGCGAGGCGAATTCGGCAGCACACGTATCGATGCGCTTGAACACGGGCTCGACGCCCAGAGCCTTGCGTCGGGCGCGAACGTCGGCTTCCGTTGTCTTCGCGAGCTTGGCGAGACGCGCATCCGAGAAGCCTTGCGCCTTGAGCGCGCGAAGCTGGGAAGCCGACTTCGGCAGTCCGTGCGCGACGACGCGGGCTTCCGTGTCGACGATGGCTTTGATCTCGGTCAGGAACCAGGGATCGATCTTGCAATACTGATGGATTTCGTCGAGCGAGAAGCCTTCGCGGAAGGCTTGCGCCACCTTCAAGATGCGATCGAAGGTCGGGCGGGAAACAGCCGCGCGGACGACGTTCTTGTCGTCGCCCTGCCCCAGGCCTTCGAGCTGCACGTCGTCGAAGCCGGTCAGGCCGGTTTCCATCGAGCGCAGAGCTTTCTGCATGCTCTCCGCAAATGTCCGGCCGATCGCCATCGCCTCGCCGACCGACTTCATCGACGTGGTCAGCGTGGTGTCGGCGCCGACAAATTTCTCGAAGGCGAAGCGCGGGATTTTCGTGACGACGTAATCGATCGTCGGCTCGAACGACGCCGGTGTCGCGCCGCCGGTGATTTCGTTCTGAATTTCGTCGAGCGTGTACCCGACGGCAAGCTTGGCGGCGACCTTGGCGATCGGGAAGCCCGTCGCCTTCGATGCCAGCGCCGAGGATCTCGAAACGCGCGGGTTCATCTCGATGACGACGAGACGGCCGTCAGCCGGATTGACTGCGAACTGGACGTTCGAACCGCCGGTCTCGACGCCGATCTCGCGCAGAACCGCGATCGAGGCGTCGCGCATGATCTGGTATTCTTTGTCTGTCAGCGTCAGCGCGGGCGCGACGGTGATGCTGTCGCCCGTGTGCACGCCCATCGGATCGATGTTCTCGATCGAGCAGATGATGATGCAGTTGTCCGCCTTATCGCGAACGACTTCCATCTCGTATTCTTTCCAGCCGAGAACGCTTTCCTCGACGAGGACCTGCGATGTCGGCGAAGCGTCGAGACCGCGATCGATGATTTCGAAGTATTCTTCGCGGTTATAAGCGATGCCGCCGCCGGTGCCGCCGAGCGTGAACGACGGTCTGATGATCGCCGGAAGTCCGACGTGCTCGAGTGCGGCTGCTGCTTCATCACGCGAATTGACGAGTTCCGAACGCGGCGTCTCGAGGCCGATTTCGCGCATCGCTTCACGGAAGAGCTGGCGATCTTCGGCCTTGTCGATGGCTTCGGCCTTGGCGCCGATGAGTTCGACGCCGTACTTGTTGAGGATGCCCTGCTGGTGGAGAGCAAGCGCGGTGTTCAGAGCCGTTTGCCCGCCCATCGTCGGAAGGATCGCGTCGGGGCGCTCTTTGGCGATGATCTTCGCCACCACGTCCGGCGTGATCGGCTCGACGTAGGTTGCGTCCGCGAGATCGGGATCGGTCATGATCGTCGCGGGATTGGAATTGACGAGGATGATCCGATAGCCCTCGGCTCTCAGCGCCTTGCAGGCCTGCGTGCCGGAATAGTCGAACTCGCACGCTTGGCCGATGACGATCGGGCCTGCGCCGATGATGAGAATTGAATTGATGTCAGTTCGTTTTGGCATTCGGCGCACGGATTTGGCCGAGGCTCGCGATGACGCGGTCGGCTCAGGATTGGATCAGGGGTCGGGCTAAGTGGGCCTTATAGGCAATGCGCTGCGCTGGGGAAACCCCGAAAATTTTTCGCGCGATCGTTCTTGGCGGATAAGCGTGTTTATCCCTTTTTTACGTTGTCACATTCTGGCGCATCGGAGCTTGGAAGAAACACGGTCAGCAGGCCCAGAAACGGCAGGTAAGAGCAGATCTGGTAGACATAATCTATGCCTTTGGCGTCAGCGACGACGCCTAGAACGGCCGCTCCGATGCCGCCCATGCCGAAAGCGAAGCCGAAAAAGATGCCAGCGATCATGCCGACCCGCCCCGGCACAAGTTCTTGCGCGAAGACGACGATTGCCGGGAAGGCCGACGACAGGATGAGACCAATCATCACGGAAAGCGCAATCGTCCAGTTGAGGTCGGCGTAGGGCAGCGCCAACGTGAATGGCAGGCAGCCGAGGATCGAGAACCAGATCACCGTCTTAGCGCCGAAGCGGTCGCCAAAAAGACCGCCAAGCATGGTGCCAACCGCGGACGCTCCGAGAAATGCGAAGAGCATCAACTGCGACGCCTGCACGGAAACGCCGAAGCGATGGATGGCATAGAAGGTGTAATAGCTGGTAACGCTCGCCATGTAGACGTTCTTGGTGAAAACCAGCAGGGCGAGAACCGTCAGCGCGAGGGCGGTTCGCTGGCGCGAATGAATGAGCCCGACGGTGCGCAGCTGATTGACGCTCTTCCCGCGCGCGGACGTCGCCCACTGGCTGACTTTCCACAGGATCACCATGCCGACGAGCGCGATCACGCCGAACCAGGCGATGCTCTGCTGACCGCGGGGCAACACGATGAACGCTGCCAACAACGGACCGATTGCTGTGCCGAAGTTGCCGCCCAGCTGAAACAGCGATTGCGCGAAGCCGTGGCGTCCACCCGACGCCATGCGCGCAATTCGCGACGACTCAGGGTGAAAGATCGCGGAGCCGATACCGACGCAGGCCGCGCCCACGATCAGGCCCGCATAGCTGTTCGCATAGGCCAGCATCAGGAGGCCTATGAGCGTCGACCCCATTCCGATGCTCGTCGAATAGGGAACAGGGCGCTTGTCGGTAAAGTGACCGATGAAGGGTTGCAGCAGCGACGCCGTTATCTGGAAGGCCAGCGTCAGAAGGCCGATTTGCCAGAAGTTCAGGCCATATTCGTGTTTCAGTATCGGATAGACGGCCACGAGCAACGACTGCATGACGTCGTTGAGAAGGTGGCAGAAGCTGACTGCGCAGAGGACAGCGAGCGAAGCTGTTGCCATCGGCGCGCGGAGCGCCGAGCGGGACGATTCTAATGTGGTCATGGAAAATCTCCGGCGCCGCTTCTAACGCGGAAGCGACGCCGAGTCATCGTTCGGCCAGGCATACCAGCCATCCCGGTCAGCGCGTAAACCGAGGCAAGATCTGAGGGTTATTTGCCGGGAGCTGGTTCGCTGCCGGTCGTCTGTGGAGCGGGAGGAGCTGCGACCACATCCTTCGGGGGATCGATCTTCATGTCGAGCGGAAAGCTGTAGGTGGTCTTGAAGATGGGCTTATCTTCATGGCCCGGCGCCAAAATCGTATTGCTGACGGGCAGGCCCGTGAGCGGATCGACGTAGAACATGCGATACGCCTGGTTCGGATCAGCGGTGGAGCCCTTCTCCGGCTCGTTATCGAGCCGGTAGGACAGGGCATCGCGCCCCTCGAATTGCGTACGGCCCTTGCAGGCGTAACTTCCGACATCCGTCTGCTGCGTCAGGACGGATTCCTGCATCTGATCTTTGATCTGGTTGGCAACCTGCCGCGGCAGCGCATGCCAGCCCGTTTCATCCTGCTTCGACCAGGCTTCGTTTCCAACGAGGATCAATTCCGTCGTCTTGTCGGTCAGTTTCGCAGTCACTTTCTGATGCATGCGGTCGGGAAGAACATAATCGACCTGCATCTCCGTCGGGCCGTTCTCCGTCAGCATGCGGGTGTCCATACGGAACCATGACGACTTCCGAAGCTTTTGAAGCGCGGCGGAAACCTCATCGGCGCATGGGTTGGCGTTGGGCTTGGCTTTAGGGGCAGCTTCCGGGGTCGGAGCCTGTGCGAAAGCTGGGCCAGAGAGAGCGGCGACTGTCACGAGAGCGAGCGCGATGCGGCGCATAGGAATATCCTAACTGAGGCCGGGGAGCGGCTGAATTTAACGGAGCTTTTGCACGGGAGCGTTCGTGGGCGCAACGATGTCGATATCGGTTGGGTAGGAATACTTGACCTTCAAGAGGGGCTTGGCGCCCTCCGTGAGGTTCGCCACGATATTGAACGCGGGCAGACCGGTCACGGGGTCGACGTAGATCGTTCTGGCCATCGCCTTCGCGTGATCGGCGTTCGCCGGAGCTTTGTCGGCTGTGCGGTAAGCGACGAAATCCTGCCCATCCAGCTTCGCCGGTCCAAGGCACTCAAAGTTGCCTAGGCCATTGGGCTGCGCGAACATGGCTTGGTTCGCCTCGGCGACGATCGATTGCGTAAACTGGGGCAGAAGCTCTTCGAAGGCGCCGCTCGTTCCCGCAAACGCACGGTCGCCGACCAGCATCGTCTGCTGCTCGCCCGGCATCGCGGGAGATGTAACAGTCTGCAGCATCCTGTTGGGGGGCATGTAGTCGATCGTCATGTGGACTTCGCCCTCAACCGTCGGCTGGCTGAATTCGACGCGGAACGCCTTGGACGCTCGCTGCTTTGCAAAGGCGGCTAGAACATCGTTCGTGCAATCGGCCGCGAAAGCCGGTGCTGCCACCGCGAGCGAGAGGATGGCCAAGCAAAGCGCGCGCATTCATTTCCTCCAGATTTTTCCCTGGTTATACTCAGAACCGCCCGTGAAGCGATCTTAAAGTTAAGCAAGGTTGATTTGTGGGACCGGGAGATGAACGGCCGGCGGTGTCGTCGGACTCACCTGGGATCTGAGCGCCGGCCCGCCTTCGCGCATGAAAGCGTCCGCGCTCGATCAAACGAGCGCAGACGAAATTACTGACCGATGACGCTTCCTGATCAGCGCTCGCGGCGCGCCGGCTGGCCCTTCTGATTACGCATCATGTTGGCGAAGCGCGTGAACAGATAGTGGCTGTCCTGCGGGCCCGGAGATGCTTCCGGATGGTGCTGCACGGAGAAGACAGGCTTGCCTTCGAGCGCCAAGCCGCAGTTCGAGCCGTCGAACAGCGAGACGTGCGTTTCGACGACGCCATTGGGCAGACTTTCGCGGTCGACCGCGAAGCCGTGGTTCATCGAAACGATCTCGACCTTGTTGGTCGTGAAGTCCTTCACCGGATGGTTCGCGCCGTGGTGGCCTTGATGCATCTTCTTCGTCGTCGCGCCCAGCGCGAGGCCGAGCATCTGATGGCCGAGGCAGATGCCGAACACCGGTTTGCCGCTATCGACGAGCTTCTTGATTTCCGGCACGGCGTATTCGCCCGTCGCCGCCGGATCTCCCGGACCGTTGGACAGGAAGACGCCATCCGGATTGCGGGCGAGAACGTCTTCAGCCTTCTCCGTCGCCGGGACGACCGTCACCTTGCAGCCGGCGGACGCGAGGCAACGCAGGATGTTGCGCTTCAGGCCGTAGTCGATGGCTACGACGTGGAATTCCGGGTGCTCGTTGCGCTCGAAGCCTTTGTTCCAGACCCAGCGCTGCTCATCCCAAGAGTAGCTCTGGCCGCTGGTGACTTCGGGGACGAGGTCGAGGCCCAGAAGGCCGTGCCAAGCTTTCGCTTCAGCCTTCAACGCGTCGATGTCGAACTTGCCGGCCGGATCGTGCGCGATGACGCCGTTCGGCATGCCCTTCTCGCGGATGCGCGCCGTCAGCGCCCGTGTGTCGACGCCTGAGATCGCGATGATGCCGCGTGTCTTCAGCCACTGATCGAGATGTTCGGCTGCCCGATAATTCGACGGGGCGGTGATATCGGCGCGCAGAATGCAGCCGCGTACACCCGAGCGCGACGCGAGATTCGACGTCTCGGTGTCTTCCGGATTGGCACCGACGTTGCCGATATGCGGAAAGGTGAACGTAATGATCTGTCCGGCGTAGCTCGGATCCGTCAGAATTTCTTGGTAGCCGGTGATCGCGGTATTGAAGCAAACCTCGCCGACGGCGGTGCCTGTCGCACCGAGACCGCGGCCCGCAATGACTGTGCCGTCGTCTAACACGAGGCGCGCCGTCAGAGGCACTTCTGTCCAGGGTTCAGGTGCGGTCATCTGTCATCCATTGAGTGGGGCTTCGAGCAAAGGCTCAAATCGCGCGGGAACCTAGGGGAACGGCCTTTCAACGTCAATTATGGTCACCTCTGAAAACTTATTGCCGGGGCGTACACGCTCCTCGTAAACCAATACCTTAGTTCCAAGGAGACGTACCATGCGCGCCAAGATCAACGCCGATATTAAAACGGCAATGAAAGCCGGAGAGAAACAACGCGTTGGGACACTTAGGCTTATCAATGCGGCTATCCAAACCGCTGAGATTGAAGCGAAGAAGGAACTTGATGACGCAGGCGTGCTTGCCGTCATGACGAAGATGGTGAAGCAACGCCGCGATTCAATCGCGCAGTACACAAGCGGCGGCCGCTCCGATCTTGCCGCCACCGAGCAAGCCGAGATCGACATCATCGAGGCCTACCTGCCAAAGCAGATGGATGAAGGCGCTGTTGCCGCCGCCGTCGCTGATGCGATCAAGGAAACGGGCGCAACGTCGGCCAAAGATATGGGCAAGGTCATGGGCGTGCTTAAGGCCAAGTACGCGGGCCAGATGGATTTTCAGAAGGCGAGCGCCGCAGTTAAATCCGCGCTAGGTTGACCTTCCGCTGTTGGGTTCCATATGGGAGCCTGTGGAAAGCGGGTATGGCTCGGCGTTACAAGGCGTTGTTCAGGCGAGCTTCTAAGCGAATCACCTATTCAGTGTCTAGCCGAGGCGGACCAAACTGCGCCTTGGCATTGACTTCGCTCATCGAGGCTTTCCGCGCCTATGCGCTTCAGTCCGAACCTTCTGGATGAAATTCGATCGCGGCTCCTCGTGAGCCAAGTCGTCGGCCGGAAAGTCGCGCTCAAAAAGTCCGGCCGCGAATTCCGGGGCCTTTCGCCGTTCAAGACGGAGAAATCGCCCTCATTCTTCGTCAACGATCAAAAGGGTTTCTACCATTGCTTCGCTTCGGGCGAGCACGGCGACATCTTCACCTTTTTGATGAAAACGGAGGGGCTCGAGTTCCCGGAGGCTGTGGAACGGCTCGCGGCTGAAGCGGGCGTTCCCATGCCCAAGCCCACCGAGCGCAACGTCGAGCAGGAAGATCAGCGCGAGAGGCTATACCGGCTTCTCGAAGCTTCAGCCGCATTTTTCGAAGACAATCTGCGAATGGGTCCCGGGTCCGAGGCGCGCGGCTATCTCGAGAGGCGGGGCCTCGCGCGAGAGACGATCCAGACGTTTCGGCTAGGCTTCGCACCGAACTCGCGCACTGCCCTCAGTGCCCACCTCAAGGGCAAGGGATTTTCACCGGCCGACATGGCGACCGCCGGTATGCTCATTTCCGGCGACGACATTCCGGAGCCCTACGACCGGTTCCGGAACCGGGTGATGTTTCCGATCCTCGATCTCAAGGGGCGGGTGATCGCATTCGGCGGCCGCGCGCTCGATAAGGACGCACCCGCCAAATACTTGAATTCGCCGGAAACACCGCTGTTTCACAAGGGGCACATCCTCTTTAATGCCGCCCGCGCCAGGGCCGCCGCCCACGACAAGAACAGGGTGATCGCGGTCGAGGGTTACATGGACGTTGTGGCGCTCGCCGAGGCGGGTTTCAACGAAACCGTCGCGCCGCTTGGAACGGCCCTGACCGAAGATCAGTTGAAGCTTTTGTGGCGTTTTGCACCAGAACCTACCTTGTGCTTCGATGGCGATGGCGCCGGCCGCAAGGCCGCTGATCGTGCCGTCGAGATCGCTCTTCCCTTGGTCAAGCCAGGCTTCAGCGTTTCATTCGCCTTTCTCCCAGACGGTCTTGATCCAGATGATCTCGTCCGTCAGCGAGGCGCAGGCGCCATGACAGAAGTTCTGGAGAAAACGCGCCCTCTCATCGACGTGCTGTGGGACCGTGAGGTGAAGGCTCAGCCAGTCGGGACGCCGGAACAGCGCGCGGCGCTCGAAGCGCGTCTCAAGGGCCTGACCGAATCGATCCAAGATGCGACGGTTCGCAGCCACTATGCCCGCGAGTTGCGCGACAGGTTGTATCAGCTTGGGCGAGAGAGATCGTCAGCGCAGAATCGAAACACCGGAGGGGCGTCATTTCAGTCCTCTTACGCCCGGCCCATGGCTGCGCCCGATTGGCGCGGACGGGAGCGAAGCCGCCTTGCAGGACCGGGCAAGCGGTTTCCAGACAAGCCGCCGTATCCGGGGGCTTTATCGGCCAGTCCAGAGCTTGTAAGTCATTTTCAGAGCATATCGCCGCGCGAGGCGCTGATCCTGAAAACACTTATTAACCATCCATGGCTGATTGATGAGCATTCGGAAGCGGTTGCCGTCATTGAGTTCGCTTCACCTGCCATTTCAGCGCTCCGCGATGAAATTTTGGCGGTGCATGCGCGCCAGAATTCCCTTGACAGCGCAACTTTACGAACCCAATTGAGCAAATCGGGGGTTGCAAAGGTGGTGGACCTCGTCGCGCGAACGATTACGCACAAAAGCGACCGTTTTGCCGAGCCAGATGCCTCCGCCACCGATGTCGAAGCCGCCTGGCACCATATTCTTGCGCTACAACAGCGACAGGCCGAGCTTGGCCTTGCCCTGAAGAGCGCTGAGGAGGCTTGGTATCGGGATTGCACAGAAGAGGCTGAAAATCGCCTTCTCGACATCAAGCGCCAGATCGCCCGCGAGATGGCGATGGACCAAATGGACGAGTTCGATCAGCCCGACGACAGCGATTCAGACGTCAAGCGCGCCAGCTAGGCGCGTGGTTAGCATTCACGCTTCGGAGAGTTGCAGCACGCAGCGTTTCGAAGCCTAAAAATTCATGATCTAGCCGTTCTCGTGCGGGAGCGGCGCAGACGACAAGGAACCAAGGATGGCACGCGCCCAGCAGGCAGTCCAAAAGACAGAAGATAAAGATCAGGCCGCCGACGCCCCAGAACGCGACAGCCCGCTACTCGATCTGTCGGACCAGGCCGTTAAGCGTCTTTTGAAGACGGCGAAGGCCAAGGGCTACGTCACGCTCGATCAGCTGAATTCGGTTCTGCCGTCGGAAGAGGTTTCTTCCGACCAGATCGAGGACCTTTACGCCACGTTGTCCGACATGGGCATCACGGTTGTGGAGACCGAAGAAGGCGAGGAAAAGGAAGAAGCCGCCGAGGAACTGGCAGAGGATGAAGAGGGCCGCGCCCTCGTCACCCAGAACAGCAGCTCGCTCGTCAAATCCGAGGCCAAGTCGGAGCCGGCCGAACGCACCGACGATCCCGTTCGCATGTACTTGCGCGAAATGGGCTCCGTCGAGCTCTTGTCGCGCGAAGGCGAAATTGCGATCGCCAAGCGCATCGAGGCCGGCCGTGAGGCAATGATCGCCGGCTTGTGCGAAAGCCCCCTCACCTTCCAGGCCATCATCATTTGGCGGGACGAGCTGAACGACGGCAAGATTCTGCTTCGTGACATCATCGACCTGGAAGCGACCTACGAAGGCCCGGAGGCCAAAGAGGTTGCGATGCCGGGCGAAGGCGGTCCGGCTGAAGGCGAATCCGAGTCGCCGTCCGAAGGCGACGACGAAGACGAGTTCGAGAACGCGATGTCGCTTGCTGCGATGGAAGCGGAGCTCAAGCCGAAGGTTCTGGAGACCTTCGACAAGATTGCTGCCACCTACAAAAAGCTTCGCAAGCAGCAGGACAAAAAGCTCGAGCAGCAGCTCGTCGGTGATCAGGGTTCGCGGCAGCAGCAGAAGGCCTACGAGAAGATCCGCGACGAGATCATCGTCGACGTGAAATCGCTGTCGCTCAACAACAACCGTATCGAAAGCCTCGTCGAGCAGCTCTATGCGATCAACAAGCGCCTCATCGGCCTTGAAGGGCGCCTGATGCGTCTTGCGGACAGCTACGGCGTGCCGCGCCAGCATTTCATCGACGAATATTACGGCAACGAACTCGATCAGACGTGGCTCGATCGCGTCGCCAACAACGGCAAGAAGTGGGGTCAGTTCGTCAAGACCGAACGCGGTCAGGTCGAACAGATCCGTGGCGAGATTCACCAGCTCGCGACCGAGACGGGTCTCGAGATTCCAGAATACCGCCGCATCGTCAAAGCCGTCCAGAAGGGCGAGCGCGAGGCACGGCAGGCCAAGAAGGAAATGGTCGAAGCCAACCTTCGTCTCGTCATCTCGATCGCCAAGAAATACACGAACCGCGGTTTGCAGTTCCTGGATCTTATTCAGGAAGGCAACATCGGCTTGATGAAGGCCGTCGATAAGTTCGAGTATCGCCGCGGCTATAAGTTCTCGACCTATGCCACGTGGTGGATCCGGCAAGCGATCACGCGCTCGATCGCGGATCAGGCGCGCACCATCCGCATTCCCGTGCACATGATCGAGACGATCAACAAGATCGTGCGCACGTCGCGGCAGATGCTTCACGAGATCGGACGCGAGCCGACGCCGGAAGAGCTTGCCGAAAAGCTTGCGATGCCGCTCGAGAAGGTTCGCAAGGTTTTGAAGATCGCGAAGGAGCCGATCTCCCTCGAAACGCCGATTGGCGACGAAGAGGATTCACATCTCGGCGACTTCATCGAGGACCGCAACGCGGTGCTGCCGATCGAAGCGGCGATCCAGTCGAACCTCAGGGATACGACGACGCGCGTGCTGGCTTCGCTGACGCCGCGCGAAGAACGCGTGCTTCGTATGCGCTTCGGCATCGGCATGAATACTGACCACACGCTGGAAGAAGTCGGCCAGCAGTTCTCGGTGACGCGCGAACGTATTCGTCAGATCGAGGCGAAAGCCTTGAGGAAGCTGAAGCATCCGAGCCGGTCGCGGAAGCTGCGGAGCTTCCTCGACAACTGATCCGATAGACACTCATGTGATGGACAGGGGCCGCGAAAGCGGCCCTTTTTCATATGATAACGGAATAAGATCGTCGTCATTGCGCTATCATAAAATCAGTACATCACTGTCATTATGACAGTGGCGCTGGCAATCGTTGAAGGCGATCGGATCGAAACGGCTATCGAGGCCGTTATCGGCGCTGGCCGTTATGCCGCCGCGCGGCACTGGGTGCCCGCCACTTCCGGAAATTTCTCGGTCAGGATCGATGCGAGTCGGATCGCGATTACGCGGAGCGGTGCCGATAAGGGCGCGCTGACGCGGTCGGATGTCTTGATCCAAACTCTCGACGCGCCGCTGTTGCCGGGCTCCTCTGCCGAGGCCGCGCTCCACATCCGCCAATACACGGACAATCCCGATATCGGGGCCATCTTCCATGCTCACGGCCCCTACTCGACCGTGATCGGGCATGCGCACCTTGCTGATGGCGCCGTTCATCTCAACGGCTGGGAATTGCAGAAGGCGCTTCTGGGCGTGACGTCTCACGAGGCCACCGTCGAGGTTCCGGTCTTTGCGAACGATCAAAATATTGACGCGCTCTCGCACCGGGTCGCTGCGCGCCTTGGCGAACCGGTATCTGCGCAGCAAATACGTGCGCCGGGATATCTACTCGCCGGCCACGGTCTCTACGCTTGGGGAAAAACGCCTCGCGATGCCACACGCCATTTGGAGGCGTTGGAAGTGCTGTTCCACCAGATGATTGCCTTCAGGAGCTATCAACCATGACACAGCTCGTTGTCTATTCTGCAGCCGACGCCACAGATGTTCTTTTGGACACAAACGATTTTGCGCTCATCAAGGACGAGCTGGCTCATACCGGTGCAAGCATCGAACGCTGGAAAGCCGAGAAGCCGCTCTCGTCGGATGCCGCTTCGGAAGAAATCCTGTCGGCTTACAAACCGCAGATCGACCGCCTGAAAGCTGAGCGCGGCTACACGAATGCTGACGTCATTCATGTCCGTCCTGGCAATCCGAACTGGCCGGGTTTACGGCAGAAGTTTTTGAGCGAGCACACGCACGACGAGGACGAAGTTCGGTTCTTCGTCGAAGGAAGCGGGGCCTTTTATCTTCATGTCGGAGACAAGGTTTATCAGATCGTCGGCACGGCGGACGATCTTCTCTCGGTTCCACGCGGCACCAAGCACTGGTTCGATGGCGGAGCGGAAGGAAACTTTACGGTGATCCGTCTCTTCAACGATCCTTCGGGCTGGGTCGCCCATTATACCGGCGACGCGATCGCCGAGAGCGTGCCAACTTACGAAGCCGCATAAAGGTACGGACTGACGTGAGCGAAGGACAGCCGGTAACGCCCGAGACGCAGGCGCTCGTGCGCATTACGGCAGATGCCGTGCTTCTCGATATCGAGGGCACGATCAGCCCAATCAGCTTCGTTCGCGATACGCTTTTTCCCTATTCGCGGGATCGTCTCGAAGGTTTCGTATCCGACAATCTCACGAGCCCAATCGTTCAAGACATTCTCGCGCAGGCAAAAGCACTCGCTGGGGTGAGCGATGCCGTGAGCGCCCTGCTCGACTGGCAAGCGCGCGACGTCAAGGCTCCTCCACTCAAGAAGCTACAAGGATTGATCTGGGAGAGCGGCTATCGATCTGGCGCGCTCAGAAGCCCGATTTTTTCAGATGCTCTGTCGGCGGTGAAGCAGTGGAAATCGGAAGGTCTGCCGCTTTACATCTATTCATCGGGCTCCGTGCAGGCGCAGCGACTGTTCTTTGAATTCAGCGACGCAGGCGATCTGCGCCCGTTGTTCTCTCAATATTTCGACACCGATGTTGGCCCCAAGACCGAGCCTACGTCGTATCTCCGGATCGCCGAACTCATCAGCACGAGGCCGGCGCGCATCGCCTACTTCTCCGACAATCCAAAGGAGCTGGAAGCGGCGCGAGCAGCGGATCTGCAGGCGGTGCATGTCGTCAAGGACGAGACCCCGCATCATCCAGATTTCCCTGAAATTTCTGACTATTGCCGCGTCGCCGTCAGGCGGTAGGAAACACTACCAGCTGCGCGCCGTTATTTCTGAGGGATAGATTTTCTTCGCCCCCGGAGAAAGGAGCGCTATTCCTATTTCAGCTTCGTGACGCATCATGAAGCCTTTTTTCGCATGAAGATGACCCAACGGGATTGCGCTGGTGCCGCGCCGTTCAATGCGCTTTTCCCGATAAAAATACGCGGCCACCTATAAAAAAGGAGGAGCGAGATGACCCAAACTCAGGAAAAGCCCCCAGTGATCCGAGGGGATGACCTGCCCGCCATCACACCGCATTTGGTTTGTGCGGGAGCGGCAAACGCCATCGACTTTTATAAGAAGGCCTTTGGCGCGGTGGAAACGATGAGGCTTGCCGCCAAGGACGGAAAGCTGATCCACGGCGCCATCAAGATAGGCAAAGCCTCAGTGATGCTCGTCGATGAAAATCCGGATTGGGGTTCGCTTGCACCGACCTCGCTCAACGGCACCCCGGTTACGATCCATCTTTACGTCGCCGACGTCGATGCGTTCGTTGATCGAGCGGTCAAGGCGGGCGCGAGGCTTCGGATGCCGGTCACGGATATGTTCTGGGGCGATCGCTACGGCATCATCGAAGATCCGTTCGGCCACCAATGGTCGATTGCAACGCATCAGCGCGACATGAGCGCCGACGAAATCGAGCAAGCGATGAAGGCGTTCATGCCGTCGGGCGACAGTCCCAACTGCTGATCAAGTCGGAAGCTACCCGATCTTCACGATTTCGGCTTCGCCAGTGCCCGCGTGGACCACGTCGCCGACGCTCTTTTCCATGAGCGCCTGAGCCAAGGGCGAGGCATATGAAATCTTGCCCTTCGTGGGGTTGGATTCATCCTCGCCGACGATGCGGTATTTCTGAACGCGCCCATCGTCCCTTTCGAGGGTCACGAGCGACCCGAAGGCGACGACGGATGCATCGGCCGGAGGCCTCTGAACCTCGGCGGTGGTGAGGCGTTGTTTCCAGTAGCGAAGATCTCGGGAAGCCCGCTGAAGCGCGTCCCTATCGCCCAGGCGTTGGGCTTCCGCATGCTCCGCTTGCAGCCTTTCGACCTCAGCCTCGATCTGGGTCAGGCCCTCCGGCGTGACCAGATTGCGGTGCTCGGAGATGAGCTTGTCGGGAAGCTCTTCTACAGCATCGGATTCTTTGACGAATGCTCTACTCATCCCTCTTATATAGGCTCTCTCGGAGACTGGCACCAGCATGCGGCAATACCAGGAAACATTGAGAATCGAGACGCGTGGAGCCGGTCTCTCGGAATTTACCAAAGACGTCTCGCGGATCGTCCGAACTGCAGGCATTGAAACGGGCATGGTGCACGTCTTTTGCCGCCATACCTCGGCGTCCCTGCTGATCCAGGAAAATGCCGATCCGGACGTACAGCGCGATCTCGTCGCCTTCTTCAAGCGTCTCGTGCCGGACGGCGATCCGCTCTTCGTGCATCAGTCTGAGGGTCCCGACGACATGCCCGCGCACGTTAAGAGTGCGCTAACCCAATCGACCCTGGCGATCCCTATCGCAGAGTTTCAAATGCTGCTCGGCACCTGGCAAGGCATCTATCTTTTCGAGCACCGGCGAAAACCCCATGCTCGGCAGATCGTCGTGCATGTTCTGGGAGAGTAGAACGGCCGATCAATCGAGACGATAATTGAAGCTCACCGAGACGCGCTCGGCCTTTGCGTGATTGATCGGCACCTCGTGCCGGAGCCAGCTTTCCCAGAGCAGAAGCGTGCCAGTTGTGGGGGCGACCGCGACGAACGTCTTGTTCTTCTCCTTGGCCGAGGCTTTGCGGGGCGGCGCGGCCATGAACATCGGCAGTCTTGGATCTTCGTACTTGATCGCGCTCGCGTCTTTCGGGACGGCGAGATAGAGCGTGCCGCTGATCACGGAGTGCGGGTGGATGTGTGCCGTGTGGTGTCCGCCGGGCTTCAGGACGTTGATCCACAGGCTGTCGAGCGTCAGGCGCTTTCCATCCAGATCAAACTCCAGGACCTTTGCGAAGGCGTTCGCGTGCCGGTCCAGGACGCCGACGAGATCGCCAAACGCCGAGTGCCTGTCGGGCAGGTCATTGAGTGACGCATAAGATGTATATCCCGGATAATCGTTCGCTTTCGCCCAGGCCTGCCCCGCCCTGTCTTGGGTCGAGATTTCGCGCGCGGCCTCGTCAAGCTCTTGGATCAGCGCCGATGTTTGGCCGCGCTGAAGCTCTTCGCGGTAGATTTGGGTGACGAAAAGCTCTTGAACGCGCGCCATTGGCTTCTCCGGGCTCCGGAATTGAAGTTGAAATGTCGCGTTTACCCCACCACGCTTGCGCATGGAAGGCGCCGATCCGACCTGCTAAAGAGCCCGCCAGATCCATTGACGAGCCATCCGGAGAGACAACCGATGTCCGACACCACGCCCGAATCGCAAGCCCGTGCCGCAACGGCTGCGCTCATCCGCGACTACTACGCTGCCTTCAACCGCGGCGATACCGACGCCATGCTGGACTTCCTGACCGACGACGTGATCCACGACGTCAATCAGGGCGAGCGTCGCCAAGGCATAGAGAAGTTCCGCGCCTTCAACGCGCGCATGACGCACAACTACAAGGAAGAGCTGAAGGACATCGTGGTCCTCGTCTCGAAGGACGCGACGCGCGCCGCTGCAGAATTCAACGTGCACGGAACCTACAAGAATACGGAAGAAGGTTTGCCGGACGCCGTGGGCCAAAAGTACGTTCTGCCCGCCGGCACGTTCTTCGCAATTCGCGACGGCAAAATCGCCCGCGTCACCACATATTACAATCTCACGGATTGGATCGCGCAGGTCGCGGGCTGAGGCATCGACTGATATGGCGGCTACGGTCGAGAAGAAGAATCTCGAAGTCAAATCGGTAACCGGGGAGGACATTCTCAAGGTCCTTCCCGATCTTAGCCGATTGCGCATGATCGTCTTTCGCGATTGGCCGTATCTCTACGAGGGCACACTCGAGTACGAACAAAAGTATCTCGAGAAGTTCGCCAAGGCCAAAGGTGCCGTGGTCGTTACCGCCTATGACGGCGACCAGATGGTCGGTGCTTCGACCGGTGCGCCGATGATCGAGCACGCGGACGAGTTCGGCGAGCCGTTCAAAAAAGCGGGCTACGACATTACGAAGATCTTCTATTGCGGCGAGAGTGTGCTGCTGAAGAGCCACCGAGGCCTTGGCCTCGGGCACGCTTTTTTCGATGGCCGCGAAGCGCAAGCGAAGAAGCTCGGCGGCTTTACTCATTCGTCGTTCTGCCGGGTCGTCCGGCCCGACGATCACCCGTTGAAGCCCGCGGATTACGCCCCGCTTGATCCGTTCTGGAAAAAGCGCGGGTACGCTCCGGTCGACGGCATCGTCGCGACGTACGACTGGAAAGATATCGATCAGCCCAACGAGACGACCCACAAGATGCAGTTCTGGATGAAAACTTTCTAATGGCGGCGAAGCATCTCAAGGTTGCGAGTGCTCAATATCCCATCGGCCAGCCGAATACGCTCGCCGAGTGGGAGAAGAAGATCGCGCTGTGGGTCAAGAACGGCGCAGCAACGGGCGCGGAGCTTCTCGTCTTTCCGGAATACGCGGCGATCGAGCAGGCCGCCTGCTTTGGACCCGAGGTCTACCAGGATCTGCAGGCGACTCTGACGAAGGTTGCAGAGCTCACAGAAAGCCGAGTCCAGTTCCATCTCGAGCTCGCGAAGAAGCACAACGTACACATTCTCGTCGGGTCGGGGCCCAAGAAGAAGACCGACGGGCGCTTCGTGAATGTGGCTCAGCTCGTGACGCCCAAGGGATCAGTCGGCGAGCAGGAGAAGCTCGTCATGACGCCCTTCGAGCACAATTGGGGTGTTACCGCGGGCGGTCCCGTGCGCGTGTTTGCAACGTCGCTCGGCACGTTCGGCATCGCGATCTGCTACGACAGCGAATTCCCGCTCATTGCGCGTGCGATGGCGGAAGCAGGTGCGGAAGTCTTGCTTGTTCCTTCGTGCACGGAGCGAGTCTCCGGATACCACCGCGTTCGTACAGGCTCGATGGCGCGCGCGCTCGAGAATACGATTGCCGCCGTGCAGAGCCCGACAGTCGGCGACGCGCCGTGGTCGCCTGCTGTCGACTTCAACGCCGGCGCAGCGGGCATCTATGTGCCGTCCGAACATAACGTGTCGGATACCGGCGTGCTCGCCCAAGGCACGCTCAACGCCGCCGAGTGGGTGACGGCCATCATCGACCTCGGCCGCCTCGCCTGCGTTCGCGAGACGGGCGAGATGCACAACTACGGCGACTGGCTGAAGCAGCCCGGCGGCGGCACGACGGCGAAGGTCGACGTTGAAGTTGTCAAACTCGCCTAAGGGCGCTGTTATTTCAGCGCCCAAGTGACCGTCACGCGCGCTTCGAGCGTGCTCGTTCCGGTCTCGATTGGCGCGGCCGCCGTGGCCTTGGCCATACGGGGAGCGTACATTACAGGCCCAGTCGCCGTCGTTTCTTCCGAGATCTGCATGACGTTGCCGACTTCGGCGCCTGCGGCGGTTGCCAGCAGCTTGGCGCGGCGCAGTGCATTGGCGATCGCTACCTTGCGGGCCTCGTCCTTCAGGGTGTCTTCTTTCGACACTTCGAAAGTCAGCCCCTGAATCTGATTGGCGCCCGCGCTCACAATCTCATCGAGAATCTCGCCCAGCTTAGGAAGTTCGCGAACGAAGACGACAACCTGATTGCTCACCCGGTAGCCCCTGAGCACCGGCGGTTGGCCGTCCTTGGAATAATCCAACACGGGCTCGACGTTGAAAGCCGCTGTTTGAATGTCCTTGGGATAGATACCGCTTGCTTTGAGCTGCTCGATGACTTTGCTCATCGTCTCGCTGTTGGCGGACAACGCTTCGCGCGCCGTCTTCGCTTCCGTCGTGACGCCCGATGTAATGCGGGCGCTGTCGGGCTCTGCTTCGGCCGTACCCGTTGCGGAAACCGTAATCGTTCGTTCCATGGCCTGCTCCTGGGCGTGCAAGGCTGTTGCCTGCGTCAGGAGGAAACCCGACGCTAGAGCGATGTTGAGCAGCGAAACGATCGTTCGAGAACGCGGAGCGCTTAGCATGGGGGGTCTCCTCATCTTTTCTCCGCTCGCTATAAGCGGTTCGCGGGCAAATGAGGGCGAAATCCTGTATTTCGTCTGAACGCGCGGTATTCAGCGCCAGTATGCGCTCTTGGGTTGTCTTGCGACCCTCGGTTCTCCTAATATAGCATCCGCGTCAGGCAGTATGAACTCCCGAAGGCACTGAGACCAAGGAATGATTGAAACGCAACTTCGAGAGCGCGCCGGCAACAAGGTCGAAGATTCGGACATCCGTCATTTTTTCGAAACGGACTTTCTCGTCGTCGGATTTTTCACTCCGAACTACGAGCCGGCTGCACGGGCCTTCGCACAAAACCTCGCCGAGCATCGAATCTCGCATCACCTTTACGCGCGTCCGATCGTGGAAGGCGACTGGTACTCGCAGACCCGTCAGAAGCCGACTGTCCTGGCTCACGCCCGTCGCGATCATCCCGATAAAAATCTCGTTTTCATGGATGTCGATTGCCGGATCCGCGGTGACATCAGCGAGATACTGAACACGCGTGGTGACGTCGTCATGCGAACGAAGGGCACCGCAAAAGGAACGCAACGAGCGCTGAAACCGACGACTCGCGTCATGCTGCTGCGCCCGACACCAGGGTCTGACGCCTTCATCACCGGATGGGAAGCCGCGTGTCGCAGCGCGCGCCCTGGCCAATCAGCCGAATTCATGCTGATCCATGCGATGTCGGATAGTTCCGAGATTTATTCGATCGGAACGCTGCCGATCAGGCTTGCCGGCATAGAACTGCACGATGCTCTTCCCGACGCCGTCATCGTGCACGACAGCATTCGCGATCCGACCCGCCCAGGCTGGGCGCTCCGGCGCGGCCTGCAGCGCTATTTTCGCGTTGCGCGCAACGCGGCCTATCGTTTGGCGACCGGAAAGACCTATGATGAACTGAAGGGGAAGCGCCGCGGGGGGCAGAAAATTCAATAAAAATTGCGGTGGCGACAGATTGCCAACGCAGAATCGCGGACCGGTACTGGCCCTTCGCCAAACATCTGGTATGAGAACCCGCGCGGGCCCGTAGCTCAATGGTTAGAGCTGACGGCTCATAACCGTCTGGTTCCAGGTTCGAGTCCTGGCGGGCCCACCAATTAAGTCAATGAGACTCCACTCAACGGGATCCGCGATTAGGTCCACCGCGGACCTAAAGAGGCGCTCATCCTGCTCCGCGCATGGGAAGTGCTCAGGTCGCTTGCTCAGCCACCTGGAATGACGACGAAAACTGTTTCTTAGCGAGTAGTGACTTCCGCCGCCAACGCCTGAGACCGGTCAAGTGGCGAGCGATGCGGAAGCCAAGCGATTGGGCTTCGCTTCCAACTATCTCCAAGCGCGCGAGCATCGTCTGCCAAAGCAAAATGAGCTGATACTTTGGAAGAAACTCTTCCGATTGCACGTGAGTATAATATGGGCGTTATAGCAAAACGCCCGATCGCAAACGGTCTCTGGAAAAGCAAACAAAGACCCGATGACTGGCACCATCAAGCATACTGGGACCGATTGCGTGAACTTGAATACGACTTCTTACAAGACGCACGTGCTTTTCCAACAGCGCTACGGTTTACCCTGAATGTAGATGGCGTGCACACTGCTATAGTGGGCACGACAAGGGCTGAGAACTTTGAACAGAATATCAAAACAGTTGCGACTCGCGTCGCGGCTAAGAGCGAATTCGATGCTATTCGCGCACAATGGAAGAAAGTAGCGCGGCCAGATTGGGTAGCGCAGATGTGAGCCTCAGCCTGTCTTTTTTTGCCCGTGAGCCCTGATGGGACTGTTCGTGAATGACGATGACAAAACTCAATTATTTGGCAATAAGCGGCAAGTAGGTGTCTCATCGTGAAGACGCTCATGTCCGTCGCGCCGGCTGCGACACGCGCTCCGGTGCCTACATAGAGCCAGTCGAGATCGCGCAGCAATTCCGCCGCCAGTCGGTCAGGAAGCCCTTCGATCAAAGCAATTTCGACAATCCTCGATTTTTTCGACCACACATTCTCCACGAAGGCGGCGTAGCGGGAATCCATGTAGAGCGGTGCAACGCTACCTGCACAGGGCACTTCGAGGGAACATCATCATGGGACGCATACTTCACGGCGTGCTAGCGGCTAGCGCCTTCTTGACTATCGCCGCACCTGCCAATGCCGGAGGTGGCGATTTTGCTGCCGGTGTTTTCGGCGGGCTTGCTGCTGGAGCCATCATCGGGTCCGCAGGACGGCCCTATTACGATCCGCCGCCGCCACCACCAGCCTACTATTACGATGAAGGCCCGCGTTACGGCTCATACTGCCACTGGGAACGCGGTCGCCGGTATTGGGATGATTACGAGGGAGTCTGGCGGTATCGCCGCGTTAGGGTCTGCGACTAATCCGTCGTGACCCAAAATACGCCCGGACGTTTCTGAGGGCATCGCTCGCCTTGAAACCCATGCTTGGCGCATGGCCTCCAATAATCGTGACCTTAGAACGCCACAGGACTGGCTCGCCTGCGGCCATAAACGACGCCTACTGATTTTTTCAACCAAACATATTTTGCAACCATCCGGCCTGCGCGTTGGTTACATCAATGGATTGGCAGGCAAGAGATGCGCGCAATCTTTTTTATGGCGTTATTCGCGATGCTCCTTCCCGAGGGCGCGATCGCCAGTCAAATCGGAATCGCCTCGCGGTATTGCCATCACCAAAGTGCCCGCGGGCGAAGGCTGTCGTGCAGCGCCAAAGTTGCGGCTCATCGTACGCTACCCTTTGGAACGCGTGCGAGGGTGAGGAATCTAGCCAATGGCCGATCGGTGACAGTCACGATCGTAGATCGCGGCCCGTACACGAAGGGACGGATCATCGATCTGTCGCAAGGAGCCGCAGACGCGATCGGCTCCTCTGACTTGATGCGTGTCGAAGTGACCCGCAAATAGCAACGCGCGATTGGTTGAGACGCGTCGGACGCTCAGGCCCGCCGCTCAGGCCTGTCCCTTGTACTTCTGCTGTCTGAGCGGCATCACCGTCGAGCGTACGCCTGTTCCCCACAGGAGAGCATTGGCGACGGCCGGAAGTACGACGGGTGTTCCGGGCTCGCCCACTCCCGAAGGTTTTTCGACTGACGGAACGATGTGAACTTCGACGTGAGGCATCTCCGACATGCGGAGCACTTCGTAGCCGTCGAAGTTCGTCTGCTCGACCGCACCGTCCTTCAGCGTGATGGCGCCTTTCAATGCGGCTCCGAGACCGTATCCGAGACCGCCTTCCATCTGCGCCGCGACCACATCGGGATTGACGGCGACGCCGCAATCGACGGCGCAGACGACACGCTCAACCTTGATTGTCCCGTCGTCGTGCAAGCGCACGTCGGCAACGTTTGCGACGAAGGAGCCAAAGCTTTCATGCACGGCAACGCCGCGCAGAAGGCCGGGCGTGGGCTGACCCCAGCCGGCCTTTTCGGCCGCCAGCTTCAACACGCCGGCGTGGCGCGGATGGTCCTTCAGCATCGCGAGGCGGAAGGCGACCGGGTCCTTGCCAGCTTCCTTCGCGAGCATGTCGATCATGTGCTCGGTCGCGTGAGCCGTATGCGTTGCGCCGACAGAGCGCCACCATAGGACGGGCACGCCCGTCTTCTCCGTGTGGAGATCAACCTCAAAGTTTGGGATTGCGTATGGAAGCGTCGAGGCGCCTTCGACCGACGTTGCGTCGACACCGTCCTTCACCATCATCTTCTCGAATGGTGTTCCAGCCAGGATGGACTGACCGACGATCCGGTGGCGCCACGCAACGATGTTTCCGTCCTGATCGAGACCAGCCTTGACCCGGTGGACGTAGATCGGCCGGTAATAGCCGCCCTGCACGTCGTCCTCGCGCGTCCAGAGCACTTTGATCGGGACGGGCTTACCATAGGCCTTCGCGACCTCGCACGCTTCCCGCACGTAATGAGAGTCGGCGATCGCACGGCGGCCAAACGAACCGCCGGCCCATACCGTGTGAAGCTGCACATTTTCAGGCTTCAGGTTGAGGATGCTGCACGCGGTGCCATGATCGACGGTTTGAAGCTGCGATCCGGTCCAGATCTCGGCTGATTTTCCGTCGAAGCGGATGACGCAGTCCATCGGCTCCATCGGAGCGTGCGCGAGGTAGGGAAACTCGAAGTCGACTTCGATAACTTTCCCGGCGGATTTGAATCCATCCTCGACGTTGCCGACGGATTTTGCGACGGCACCCTGCTGATCGAGCTTCGCCTTGTAAGCGGCTATGATCTCGGAGGAGCTTCGCTTTTCAGCTTGGCTTTCATCCCACGATACCTTGATGGCCCGTTGCGCCTTTAGAGCTGCCCACGTGGATGTTGCGAGAATGGCGACGCCTTGCGGGACCTGCAGGACCTTGACGACGCCCTTGATCTTCTCGGCATCGGACGCATCGTAAGATTGCACTTTAGCGCCGAACAGCGGCGGCCGTGCGATCGTGGCGATCAACATGCCATCGAATTGATGGTCGATCGTATACTTGGCCTCGCCTCTGACTTTGATCGGGCTGTCGACGCGGGGAAAGGGCTTACCGATAAACTGGAAATCCTTGGCGTCCTTCAGCGGCGCGTCCGCGGGGACAGGTTCCGCCGCGGCTTTCTCGGCCAAGTCGCCGAACGTTGCTGACTTGCCTGAGGACGACGAGACGACGCCGCCTTTGACAGTGATTGTGCTCGTATCGACGCCCCAAGCTTTCGCCGCAGCCGCGACGAGCATCGCCCGCGCGATCGCGCCAGCCTTGCGATACTGTTCATAGGAATTCGGAAGGCCGGTCGAGCCGCCAACACCCTGAACGCCGAATGCAAAATTCTTGTACTTCACCGCATCCGCGGGAGCGAACTCGGTGCGGATCTGATCGTGTGAAGCGTCAAGCTCTTCGGCGACGAGCGTCGACAGACCGGTGGCTGCCCCCTGCCCCTTGTCGAGATGCTTGATGATGACAGTTACGGTGTTGTCCGGCGCGATCTTGACGAAAGGATTTGGCTCGAACGGGCCTTCCGCAGCGACGGCATCGCCTGCGCCGAACGACGCCGGCGCCGCGAGGCCGAGGATAAGTCCGGCGCCGACGCCGCCTGAGATTTTCAGGAACGTCCGGCGCGATGCGTCCGGAGCTTTTGGCGACGGCATCGCGAAAATCGATCGTATGTCCATTTCGGTCATCGGAGCCTCGATCTGTATCAGGGTGTTGCGGTTTTCGGGCACGGCGCATCTGCTGCCTGCCACGCATGAAGCTGTTCGACAAACTTATCGTGCGGCGTCGATACGGGCTTGCGGTTGCCGCCGGGGTTCCAACCCCACAGCACCAGCTTGTCGCTCGACATGTGCTCGATCAGGGCGGCGACGTCGCGTCCGCCGTTCTTGGATTTATCTTTGAGGACGGTGCAGAGCTGCGCGTCGTTCAGGCCTTCCCACCCCATCGACAGCGGCGCGAGATGCCAGTTCGGCGCGCCGGGAAGCCCCGAGTAGGCGTTGTTCTCATCGCGATGGCAGGCGGAGCACCGCAGATTGACGAAGCCCATGTCGTCGAGACCACGGGTGACGTTCTGCAAGTGAAAATGGCGATTGTCGCCTTGGCGCGGCCGGTCGCCGACGGGGTGACAGTTCATGCAGCGCGGATCACGCAGGACCTTCGCAATGGGCTTGAATAGTTCGCCATCCTCGGTCGCAGCGAGTGCCGTTCGAACGACGCGCCGATCGGCAGTCAGAGGCTGGAGAAAGAATCCGGCCGTGGCCGCAAGCGCAGCGGCCGTGATTGGAAAAAGTGCTCTTGGTGATAGTCGGCCGCGCATGTCTGAATTTTCCCAGCTTGCCGAAACGATGAATTCGTTCTCAAACGCGGAGGCGCCTCAGATCGACTTTGCAGCTTCGTGTATGGCGGCACGTATCCGCTGGTAGGTGGCGCAGCGGCAGACATTTCCGTCCATTGCCTTGTCGATATCGTCGTCAGTCGGCTTCGGAATTTGCGTGAGCAGACCGATGGCGGACATGATCTGACCCGGCTGACAATAGCCGCACTGAACGACGTCGAGCTTTATCCAAGCTGCCTGGACGGCCTGGGCGATGCCGTCATGGGCACCTTCGATCGTCACGATGTCCCGGCCTTCGACGTCACGGACCTCTATCTGGCATGATCTCACCGCTTCACCGTCGAGGTGAACGGTGCAAGCTCCGCACAGCGCAGCCCCACAGCCGAACTTCGTGCCAGTGAGCTTCAGTTCGTCTCTGATGGCCCACAGAAGTGGCGTCTCGGGATCGACATCGAGGGTGACTTTGTTGCCATTCACAGTCGTCGAAATGGGCATGAGTGGTCCTCGTAACGAAGGGCGGTCTCAATAAGCTTGGATGCGCGGATCTTACGAACGATATTATTGCAATACGCTTTCAGGCGCAGTTCAGTTTCTGAATGACGATTTTTCCCCGCAATCGATTTTGCATGTAGGGCGTCAATCCGAAATTGCCAAGGGCTGCGCATCACCGGCGCTCGCACTGCGAATAGGTCCGCTTAAGCCTCTAGATTGCTGCTCGAAATTTGGGCGATCGTGCGCACGCCAGCGAGCGCCATCGTCACGTCGAGTTCCTTGGCGAGGATGTCGATGGCTTTGCTGACGCCCGCTTCGCCCGCGGCGCAGAGGCCGTACAGATAGCTGCGGCCGATGAGGCACGACTTCGCTCCGAGTGCGAGAGCGCGGAAGATATCCTGCCCAGTACGGATGCCGCCGTCGAACATAATTTCGATGTCCGATCCAACCGCATCGGCAATGCGTGGCAGCATCGAAATCGACGATACAGCGCCGTCGAGCTGGCGGCCGCCGTGGTTCGACACGACGACGGCGCTCGCGCCCGTTCGCGCAGCATGACGCGCATCTTCGACGTCGAGAATTCCTTTAATGATGAGCTTGCCGGGCCAATGCTCGCGGACCCAAGCGACATCGTCCCACGACAGCGCCTGATCGAACTGGCTACCGATCCAATCCCTGTAAGAGGAGAGATTCTCAGTCCCCGGAATGCGTCCGTGGACGTTTCCGAAAGTCTTCCTTTTCCCCATCAGGACGTTGGCGATCCATGCTGGTTTGGAGAGCGTACGTCCTATCGTGGCCAGACGGATGCGTGGCGGCACAGTCAGTCCGCTGTGAATGTCGCGATGGCGTTGGCCGAGCACCTGAAGATCGACCGTGAGCACGAGAGCGGAACAATTTGCGGCTCGCGCGCGGGCGATGAGATCGGCTACGAAGCCCCGGTCCTTCATGAAGTAGAGCTGGAACCAGAACGGCTTTGCGACGGCGGCGGCGACATCCTCGATCGAGCAGATCGAGAGCGTACTGAGCGTATAAGGAATGCCGGCTTTTTCGGCGGCTCTCGCTGCTGCGATTTCTCCATCGCGATACGCCAAGCCGCTCAGGCCCACGGGCGCGAGCGCGAATGGGAGGCTCGCCGTCTCGCCGAGAATTGTCTGCGTGAGATTGCGATTTGCGGCGCCTGCCAGAACGCGCTGGCGAATGTTGATATTTGCGAGATCGCGGAGATTGGCGTGCAGCGTGGATTCTGAATATGAGCCGGACTCATAATAGCCCATGACATCGAACGGTACGCGGCGATGCGCCAGGCGCCGGAGATCGTCGATGCAGGCAACGGTTTCGAGTGTCACGCGGCCCGTCCGAAGAACTCAAACGGCGATATGCAGCGAAGTGAGCTCAAGCGTCGGCTTCGCTGACAGAAATGGCGACGCCAGGGTGGACGGATTTGAGCAAGCGGACGTCATCAAGAGCCTGGGCCCAGACGTTGCAGGGGCCGGCGAGACGAATCTCTCCGCGCGTTTTCGATAGCGGTGTCGGCCCGAAGCCTATGGAGATCGCATCGCCGTCGGGCCAGAAGACGATGTCGCCCGCCTTGACCACGACGCGCGCATCAGGCTCAGCAGCAGAGCTGACCGGCGCGTCGAAATAGATTTCTTCGCCCCACGTGCGGGCGGCGGATTCGATCGGCAGCGCAGCCCATATGCGCTCGGCCGTCGGCGTATCGAGCAGCCTCGCTCGAATAGCAACACCCCCGGCCCGGATTACGATCTTTCGCATACCGTATGATCCCGATCAGCTCCGCGACCGGGAGCATACTGCGGTCGCAAGGGCGAAGTCTCTCATTGGGGCTCTCCGCCTTCAAGGGCTTCGAGCATCACGACCCGAACAAAATGCCCATGGAGGAGGGAAAGTTGCCCGCATTCGTCCGTTTGAGCGGCCGATTTCCAATGCTGCAAATGCGAAGAGCGCCCGGCGAAGGCCATCACGACGATCGCCGGGATCTACGATCAGGGTGCTGGACCAAAGACCAGAGAGGTGTTCAAGCCACCGAACGCGAGCGAGTTCGACATTGCGTACGTGAGCTTCATCTCGCGGCCGACGTTCGGAATATAATCGAGATCACATCCCTCACCCGGCTCATCGAGCCCGATGGTCGGCGGCGCCCAGCTCTCGCGCATCGCCATGATCGTCGCGACGGCTTCGATACCACCGCCGGCTCCCAGAGGATGACCGTGCATCGACTTCGTCGAAGAGATCGCGAGCTTGTAGGCGTGATCTTTGAAGACGTTCTTGATCGCCCTCGTCTCGTTGATATCGTTATCTGCGGTCGCCGTGCCGTGGGCGTTGAGATAGTCGATCTGCTCGGGCGTGAGGCCGGCTTCGGCGATCGCGGACTGCATGGCGACGCTCGGACCTTCAACGGTCGGCTTGACCATGTCCTGGCTATCGGAGGCCATGCCGTACCCGCAAAGCTCGGCGAGGATGTTCGCGCCGCGCGCCTGGGCGTGCTCAAGGCTTTCGAGAACGAGGATACCCGCGCCATCGGCCAGAACGGTGCCGTTGCGCTTTTTCGCGAACGGGAAGCAGCCTTCCGGCGAGAGAACGTGAAGTGCCTGCCAGGCCTTCATCGTTCCGTAGTTGATGACGGATTCGGACGCGCCCGCGATGGCTACGTCGGCGACGCCGTCGCGGATGTAGTCGCGCGCGATGCCAATGGCGTGGGTCGCCGTCGAGCATGCGGAGCAAGTTGCGAACGTCGGTCCCTTGACGCCGAATTCAATGCCGACGTGAGCGGCGGCCGACGAACCGATGATGCGAAGGAGCGTCAGCGGATGTGTCGCGCGCTTGTTGTGAATGAAGAGGTCGCGATACGCGGTCTCAAATGTGGTGAGGCCGCCGGCGCCCGAACCGATGATGCATGCCGACCGGTAGGGATCGGTCAACGGCATCTCGAGGCCTGCCATCTTGATCGCTTCGTCGGCGGCTGCCGCGGCAAACCATGAGTAGCGGTCGGCGAGCGTGATGATGCGATCGCGTTTGAAGTGCTTCAAACGCTGCTTGGGATCAAAATCCTTGATCTGCGCAGCGATCAGAATCTTGAGATCGTCCAACGGGAATCCGGCAAGCGGGCTGACACCGGATTTTCCGGCCTTCAGACTGGCCCAGAACTCAGGGACAGTCGACCCAATCGGAGTAACAACTCCGAGGCCCGTGACGACGACTCGGCGCCCCGGTTTACCATTCGACATCAATCAATCTTTCTTGTCTGATGAACGCACAGAAGCCCCAATGGGGCCTCTGGCGTTCATAACCCGTTACGTCCGAAGACGCCGCGAGGCCGTTAAGCTTTGGCTGCGGAAGCCTGCTTTGCGGCGATCAACGACTTCACACGATCTACGACCGAGCCAACAGTTTTGAAGGCTTCGACTTCCTCGTTGGCGTTGTATGGGATCTCGATCCCGAAGCCATCTTCGATGTCGAATACGATCATCGCAAGATCAAGAGACTCGATCTTGAGATCTGTTAGCTGGGTGTCGAGCGAGATGTCGTCGCGCGGCTCCTTCATATGCTTCTTGAGGATTTCGATAACCTTCGTCGCGACTTCGTCCATCGGCCTCTCCCACCCTCGCAATATCTGCGATGGGCCAGTTTTGCTTGGCATCTACCTAAGCCAAGACCATTACATCAGCAAGCGGGGGGGTCACTTATCCTTAAACAACCGGCAAGTCTAGGTGCGGACGGTCGCGCGGCTTCCAGTGCCGCATGAACGGTTCGCAAAGTTGTACTCAACAAGATGGAATTGGAGCGATCGAACGCTAGCTTTCCGAGTCGGAAATTGACTAATATTAAGCGGAGCCTGCAAGCGTTTGAAAGCTTCAATGAAGTAAATAATATCCGGACATAACAAGATCCAATCTTACCGGACAATCATGAAACCCGAAGTATCAGAAGCGACAATATCACCCTTGTGGGTCGATCATTACCCCAAGGGAATCGATTGGCACATGCCGATCCCCACGCGGTCGGTACCCGAGCTTCTCGAGCGTGCGGTAAAATGCTTTCCCAATCGTCCGGCTATCAGCTTTTTGGGACGAACGACGACCTATTCGGAGCTGGGCGCCGAGGTTGATCGGGTGGCTGCGGGCCTTCAATCCCTTGGAGTAAAGCGGGGCACCAAGATTGGTCTCCTACTTCCAAATACTCCAACGTTTGTTGTGTATTATTTCGCAATACTGAAAGCAGGCGGCACGGTCGTCAATTTCAATCCGCTTTATACTCTCGAAGAGCTGAGCTTCCAGGTGAAGGACAGCGAGACCGAGATCATGGTGACGCATGATCTGACGATGCTCTTTTCCAAGACTGAGGCATTGATGCTCAGCGGCGTGATCGCGCGGTCGGTGGTCGTGCCCTTCGCCAGCGTGCTGCCGCCGCTCAAATCTGTGCTCTTTCGCCTCTTCAAAAGGAAAGATGTCGCGGACGTCAGGTCTTCACGCGCGGCGGCTCAGGTCATCGACGGCGGTAAACTTGCATCGACACTCGTGCCTATGACGCGAGTCGACATTGATCCCGAGGAAGACGTCGCGGTGTTACAGTACACCGGCGGCACCACGGGCACCCCCAAGGGTGCAATGCTGACGCACGCCAACCTGACGGCGAACACGGCCCAGATCGCAGCGTGGGGCGTCGACCTCGAACCGGGAAAAGAGAGCATTTTCGGCGCGCTTCCCTTGTTCCACGTGTTCGCGATGACCGTCGTGATGAACATGGGGGTCGAGCTTGCGGCAAAGATCATTTTGATCCCGCGCTTCCAACTCGTGGAGGCGCTCAAGCTTATCGACCGTGAACGGCCGACCGTTTTGCCGGCGGTACCGACGATTTTCACGGCGATGTTGAACTATCCCGAATTCAAATCCTATGACGTCTCGTCGCTTCGCTTTTGCCTCTCAGGCGGCGCGCCGCTGCCCTTGGAGGTGAAGCTCAAGTTCGAGTCGGTCTCTGGGGCGAAGGTCGTTGAAGGGTACGGTCTTTCCGAAACCTCCCCGGTGCTGACCTGCAATCCTGTTCAGGGAGAGCCAGTTGCGGGTTCCATTGGCCCCCCCCTGCCCGGCACAATCATTTCGCTTCGCGATATCGACGATCCGACCAAGGAGGTGCCGCAGGGCGAGCGCGGCGAACTTTGCGCCAAGGGTCCCCAAGTCATGAAGGGCTATTGGAAAAAGCCGGCCGAGACCGAGAAACAGTTCGTCGGAGATTTCTTGCGTACGGGCGACGTCGCCATCATGGACAAGCACGGCTACTTCTCGATCGTCGACAGGATCAAGGATCTCATCATCTGCTCGGGCTATAACGTCTATCCCCGGCGGGTCGAGGAGGCGATCTATACGCATCCGGCCGTCGAAGAGGTGACCGTCATCGGCATTCCGGACGCCTATCGCGGCGAGGCGCCCAAAGCTTTCATCAAGTTAAAAGACGGGATGTCGGCGACTTCGGCAGACATCCTCAAGCATTTGGAGCCCAAGATTTCCAGAATCGAAATGCCGGCTGCGATCGAGTTCCGCGATAGCTTGCCGAAGACGATGATCGGCAAGCTTTCGAAGAAGGAACTGGCCGCCGAGGAAGCCAAGCGCGGCAAATCAGTATGACCGCCAAGAGCACGGGCTCATCCCCTCGAGCGTCCGGACCCGATCCGGATGCGCTGCCCGAACCGACCTTCACGATTTCGGCGCTCGCCAAGGAATTCGGCATCACGACGCGCGCTATCCGCTTCTATGAGAGCCGCGGATTGATTTCGCCGGAACGTATCGGGACGACTCGGCGCTATTCGAAGCGCGACAGGGCGCGGCTCATTCTCATCCTGCGCGGGCGCAACCTCGGCTTCACGGTCGAAGACGTGAGCGGTTATCTTGCCCTCTACGATTCCGATCCGGGGCAACTGACGCAGACGCGGCACCTGCTCGAGAAGGTGACGGTGGCCGTCAGCGATCTCGAGACGAAGCGCCACGACATCGAACGTTCGATCGCCGATCTCAACGACATCCGCGCGCGCTGCGAGGAGCACCTCAAGAAAAACGCTTGAGCAAGCTCAGCGGTAAAGGTCGGCGCGCGTCGGCGGCAGAACCGGGCTGCGCTTCGCGGATTTCGAGGCGAGCGTCTGGAAGAGACGCAGCGTGCCGCGCGAAAACGCCAAGCTGACGCCCGCGAGGTAGGCGACCCAAATCCGATATTTCTCCTCACCGACGTAGGCGATGGCTTGCTCGCGGTTGGCCGTCAGCCGTTCGCACCAGAGCTGGCAGGTTCGCGCGTAGTGCAGGCGCCAGCCTTCGACGTCGTGGACCTCGAACCCTGCCCGCTCCATCGCCGAGATCGAATGGCCAATGTCGTCCAGCTCGCCGCCCGGGAAAATGTATTTCGCAATGGCTTTCTTTTCCGGGCGCATACGCGACTTCATCCAGCCGGTTTTGGGCTTGTGCGCCCGGCGCGAAATGGCGTGATTGAGGAACAGCCCTTCGTCAGCGAGCAGTGAGCGAACCTTGCTCATGTAGGCCGGGATATTCTTCAGGCCGATGTGCTCGTACATGCCGATCGAGGCGATCTTGTCGTAGGTGCCCGTCAGCTTCGAATAATCGTTGAGCTCGAACGTCACGCGGTCATCGATGCCGAGACGTTTCGCCTTAGCGCGGGCGAACGCGAGTTGTTCTTCCGACAACGTGACGCCGTGCGCGATGACGCCGTAGTTCTTGGCCGCATGACAGAGGAGCCCGCCCCAACCGGCGCCGATGTCGAGCATGCGCTCGCCGGGTTTCAGCCGAAGTTTCCGGCAGATCATTTCCAGCTTGTCGTGTTGGGCCTGCTCGACGCCGTTCGACCAATCCGTGTAGTACGCGCACGAGTAGACCATCTCGGGATCGAGGAAGAGCGCGTAGAAGTCGTTCGACAGGTCGTAGTGGAACTGGATGTAGGCCTTGTTGTCTTCCGTCTTCCGGTTCTTGCCGGTGATCTCGCCTTCGAAGCCATGAGCGTCGCGCGCGTCGGCGGTTTTCGCGAACAGAAACGGCGACAGCTTCAGCGCGAGGCTCGCGAACTCGGCAGGCTTCATCTTCACGGATTTGCGGCCGTCCTGCAGGCCCAATCCGAAATCGACGAGTGTGCCGCCCGAGAAGTCGATGCCCTTTTCGACGTACTGGCGGATGATGGAATCGAGCGACGGACGGCGGAGGATCGCGCCGATGACGCCCGGATCGCGGATCGATATCTCGAAGTCCGATTTGGGCGCGTTGCCGAGCGGCAGGCGCGTACCGTCCCACAGCCGAACCCAGCCATCGACGTTGAGGCGGCCTGCGAGGTTGCGGACCAGCGCGCGCGCCGCCTCGAGTTGCTTATCGTCCTTCGCTCCCATGCGCTTCCCTCGCTTGCCTTCGGCCGCAAGTTCCATAGCGCAAGGAAACGCCTGAGTCCTGTCTGCGGCGCATTACGCCGCGGCGCGAGCCTCTATCGTGTTGGGGGCTTCCATGATCGCCGTCACGCCCATGCCGCCCGCCGTGCAGACGGAGATGAGGCCGCGGCCGCCCTTCGTCGACAGCAGCTTCGCAAGGTTTGAGACGATGCGGGCGCCGGTTGCCGCAAACGGATGGCCGAATGCAAGAGACGAGCCTTTGACGTTGAGCTTTGTGCGGTCGATGGAGCCGAGCGGCGCGTCCTTACCCATGTGCGTCTTGCAATATTCCGGGTCTTCCCAGGCTTTGAGCGTGCACAGCACCTGCGCGGCGAAGGCCTCGTGGAGTTCGTAGAAGTCGAAGTCCTGCAAAGTCAGACCGGCACGGTCCAGCATCTTCGAGACGGCGATCGTCGGCGCCATCAGCAGCCCATCGCCGCCGACGAAATTGTTCGCGATGTGCTGGCCGTACGTCAGGTACGCAAGGACCGGGAGATTGCGGTCCTTGGCCCATTGTTCGGATGCAAGCAGAACGGTCGCGGCGCCGTCGGTAAGTGGCGTTGAATTACCGGCCGTCAGCGTACCGCGCTCGGATTTTTCGAAAGCGGGCTTGAGGCTCGCAAGCTTTTCGAGCGTGATGTCGGGGCGCAAGTTATTGTCACGGAAGACGCCGGCGCACGGCACGACCAGATCGTCCATGTAGCCTTCGTCGTAGGCGGCGGCGCCCTTCTTGTGGCTCTCGTAGGCGAGCTGATCCTGATCGGCGCGCGGGATGTGCCATTCCTGCGCCATCAGCTCGCAGTGCTGGCCCATCGTCAGGCCTGTGCGCGGCTCGGCGACGCTTGGCGGTTGGGGCGCGAGCTCGGCGGGCGATAGACCCTTGAAGACTTTGATCTTGTCGAGCGCGCTCTTGCCTTGCTGCGCGCCGACGAGGCGCTTTGAGAATTTCTTCGAGAACACGATCGGCGCGTCAGACGTCGTATCGGAGCCGACGGAGATCGCGCTTTCGATTTCGCCGGAAGCGATTTTCGCTGCCGACATCAGTGCCGATTGCAGCGATGTTCCGCATGCCTGGATGAGCGTCACGCCCGGCGTCGAAGGCGCGAGCTTCGTCGACAGGACGGCTTCGCGCGCGAGGTTGAAATCCTTTGAGTGCGTGACGACGGCGCCGCCGACGACCTCGTCGATGTGCTGGCCCTTGAGGCCGTATCGATCGACCAGCCCGTTCAAGGCGGCGGCCATCATGTCGAGGTTCGAGAGGTCGGCATAGAGCGTATTCGAGCGGCAGAACGGAATGCGCGTGCCACCGATGATCGCGACGCGCCGGAGTTCTCGTGTCATTTCATTCTCCCAAAACTATTCGGCAGCGGCAGCGTGCGGAGCGGTCGCCGGACCGGCCGGGCTCAAGCTCTTCTTGTAGTGCAGCGGGCCACCGCGGAACGGTGCGAAGCCGGTGCCGAAGATCATGCCCGCATCGACGAGGTCAGCGGTTTCGACGACGCCGTTATCGAGTGAGTTCTGCGCCTCCGTGATCATCGGATCGACAAGCTCGCGGCCAAGCTGATCGAGTTCGGCCTTCGAGAATTTCTTGTCCGACTTCACGGGCTTGCCGTCCTTCCAGACGTAGAAACCCTCACCTGTTTTTTTCCCAAGACGTCCGGATGCCACGAGGCGGTCGAGCCTGGAGCCTTCGCTCGATTGACCGAGAATTTTTGCGACGTGAGCGCAGATGTCGAGACCGACGTTGTCGGCGAGTTCAATCGGGCCCATCGGCATGCCGAAGGCGCGCGCTGCTTCGTCGATCTTTTCCTTGTCCTCGCCCTCTTCGAGACGCTTCATCGCCGCGAACATATAGGGCGTGAGCACCTTATTTACGAGGAAGCCCGGAACGTCTTTCGTGATCAGCGGGAACTTGTCGATCGCTGTAACGAAGGCCGCGCCTTTTTTCACTTCCTCGTCACGCGTGTTCGTTCCGCGCACCACTTCGACGAGCGGCATCTGTGCGACGGGCGAGAAGAAGTGCAGGCCGATCAACCGGCCCGGATCCTTCAGCGGTGAGGCGATGTCTTCAAGCTTCAGCGATGACGTGTTCGTCGCGAGCACAGCGCGGGGTTTGATCTTCGTTTCGAGGTCGGCAAAGAGCTTCTGCTTGACGTCGAGCCGTTCGACGATCGCCTCGATAATGACGTCGGCTCGGCCGATGCCTTTGCCTTCGGGATCGGCGATGAGGCGTGCTTTCGCGGCGTCGCGCGTCGGCTTCGTCTTGAACTTCCGCGCGAAGAGCTTGCCTTGCGCCTTGATGCCCTTCTCGAGCTGCTCGGCGGAAATATCCTGGAGCGTTACTTCCATACCGGCCGCAACGCAGACGCCCGCGATGTCGGCGCCCATCGTTCCCGCGCCGATGATGTGTGCGCGGGTCGGCCGCCATTTGAACCCCTTCGGCGCCTGGCCTTTGAGAAGCTCCGTCAGGCGGAAAACGCGGCGCAGGTTGCGCGATGTATCCGACACCATCAGCGGCGCGAAGGCTTTCGTCTCCTCGCGCTTCATTTTGTCGAGATCGCCGCCGAATTTCTCGAACAGGTCGATCAAACGGAAGGGCGCGGGATAGTGGTCTTCGCGGACTTTCTTGGCCGTCTCCTGACGCATTTTCTTGGCGAGGAGGCCGCGTGCCGGCCACTTGGCGAGCACCATCTTGGCGAGACCGGCGGACTGCGAACGGCGGTTCTGCAGCACCGCCTTGCGGGCGGCCCAATGCAGCTCTCCAGGGCTGCCGACGAGTTGATCGATGAGGCCCTGGGCCTTCGCGACGGTCGCCCGGATCATGCCGCCCGTCAGCATCAGTTGCATCGCCGCCATCGGGCCGGCCTGCTTGATCGAGCGCGCCGTGCCGTTGAAGCCGGGGAAGATGCCGAGCTTCACTTCCGGGAAGCCGACGCGCGTTGAGTCATCGCGCGTCGCGATCCGGTAATGGCAGGCGAGGATCAGCTCCAGGCCGCCGCCGACGCAAACGCCGTGAATGGCGGCAACGACCGGCACCGGAAGCTTCTCGATCCGGTCGAGGAGTTCGTTGACGGGTTTCAGTGCGCTGATGACGTCCTGTTCGCTCTGGAACGTTTCGAACTCGCGAATATCGGCGCCGACGATGTAGCCGCGCTCTTTCCCCGAAATAATGACGAGGCCGCGAACGGTCTTTGCTCTGACTTCCGTTTCGACGCGCTCGATGATCGCGTTCAGCTCTTCGATGGGCCGCCGCCCGAGCGAGTTGGCGCTCTCGCCTTCCCGGTCGAAGGTCGCCCAGGCGATGCCTTCGCCGTCGATCTTGAAACGCCAGTCTTTCAACTGATCATTCACCTGCACAGCTACATCCGTCATCACTCACCTCAACAGTTCGAGACTTCAGCCCGGCTCATTCCGCTGCCAGGCTCTCGGCGCCACGCACGTTGTGGCCGAGCGTCACATAATGCGGTTTCACCTCCGCCGGATCGAAATGATCGACCGCGACGACGCGGGCGACGAGCTGTTCGACCTCGCGGAGCTGATCGGCCTCCGCGGCGGTGATGACGCCCTTCGCTTGCGCATCGGCAAACCAGTCGATGCCATGATAACGCCGGACGATCCCTTCGCGGATAGCTTTTTCGAGCTTCTTTTCGACGGGTTCGGCGGCGATTACTTTCTCCAGCGTCACTTCGAGAATGCCGGTTGGATCGTTGACGTCCTTGGAGACGAAAATGTGCCGTGTCAGGCGATCGCGCACTTCGCCCGGCTGCAATACGTGGCGCGCAACGAGATGGCCCAACACGTCGGACGCGGGTTTGAAGCGGCGTCCGAGCGGGAAGACGACGATGCGCATCAGGGGGCGCGCCCAGCCGACGGGGAAGTTGTCGATCACGCCGGAGATCGCTTCCTGGAAGCGATAGAGCGCATTTTTTGCGGCGAGTTCGACAATCTGCTCGTCGCCTGCCGGGCGGCCGTCGTCGTCATAGCGCTTGAGCGTCGCGGAGAGCATGTAGAGTTCCGAGAGCGCGTCGGCCATCCGGCCTGTGATCTTCTGCTTGGTCTTGAGGCCGCCGCCCAGCAGCGCGACCGTCAGATCGGCGACGAAGGCGAAGGAACGGCTGGCGCGTCCGAGCTGGCGATACCAGTGGGACATGCGCAACGCTGTTGCTGGCGCTTTGACGAAGGCTCCGCCCGTCAGGTTGTGCACGAAGCCGCCAGTCGCGTTCGAAAGCGAAAAAGCGATGTGGTTGTTGAAGGCGTTTTCGAAGGCATTCAAGCCGCGCTTCTTATCGGCGTCCTGCGCCGCCTGCACTTCCTTGTAGAGATAAGGATGCGAGCGCAGCGCGCCCTGCGCGAACGTGATCAGCGTGCGCGTCAGGATATTGGCGCCTTCGACCGTGATGCCGACGGGAACCATCTGATACGCCGATTGCAGATAGTTCGCCGGGCCGTCGCAGATGCCGCGGCCACCGTGGATGTCCATCGCGTCGTTGACGGCGCGGCGCATTTTTTCCGTCGTCTGATATTTCATTAGCGCGGAGATGACCGACGGCTTTTCGCCTCGCGACACCATCGAGGCCGTCATCGCGCGGGCCGCCTCGTTGACGTAAGCGGCCTCGATAATGCGGACGAGCGGTTCCTCGACGCCTTCCATGCGCGAGACAGGCAGTCCGAACTGCTTTCTGATGCGGCCGTAAGCGGACGTCACGCGCAGCATCATCTTCGCGCCGGCCGTCGCGGACGACGGGAGCGAGATCGCGCGTCCGGCGGAGAGGCATTCCATCAGCATGCGCCAGCCATTGCCGGCCATCGCTTCGCCGCCGATGACCCAATCGATCGGGATGAAAACGTCGTTACCCCAGTTGGGTCCGTTCGGAAATGCGGCGCCCGACGGCAGGTGGCGGCGTCCGATGTTGACGCCTGGATGATCGGCCGGGATCAGCGCGAGGGTGATGCCGATGTCTTCGCCCTTGCCGAGCAGATTGTCCTTATCGAAAAGGCGAAACGCCAATCCGACGAGAGTCGCGTTCGGTCCGAGGGTGATGTAGCGCTTGTCCCACGACAGGCGGATGCCGAGCGTGTCCTTGCCCTGATAGGTGCCGCGCGTGACGTGGCCGATGTCGCGCATGGTGGCGGCGTCCGAGCCGGATGTTGGGCCAGTCAGCGAGAAGCACGGGACTTCCTCGCCCTTCGCAAGACGCGGCAAATAATAATGCTTCTGCTCGTCGGTGCCGTACTTCTCGATCAGCTCGCCCGGTCCGAGCGAATTCGGGACCATGACGATCGTCACGACGTCGGGAGAGCGCGATGCGATCTTGCCGAGGATGAGCGATTGCGCTTGCGGCGAAAATCCGAGGCCGCCGTGTTCCTTGGAGATCAACATGCCGAGGAAGCCGTGCTTCTTGACGAAGTTCCAGATGTTGTCGGGGACTTCGTGCAGATCGTGACGGATCTGCCAATCGCTGATGAGGCGGCAGAGTTCTTCAGTTGGGCCGTCGAGGAAGGCTTGCTCTTCGGCGGAGAGTTCGATCGGTGGGATCGACTGGAGTTTATCCCAGTCCGGCGTGCCTGAAAAAAGTTCGGCATCGAAACCAACGGTGCCCGCTTCGAGGGCCTGGGCTTCGGTGTCGGAAACCTTGGGCAGGATTTTACGGATCTGGGCGAAGACCGGCGCGATGATCAGGCTTCGGCGCACGGACGGAATGGATAGCATTGCGAGCGCCACGAACGGCAGCCACGCGATCCATGTGAGGTGATCAAAGCTTCCGCCGGTGGCGAGCAGCGTGAAGACGCCAACGGCTGCGGCCCAACCCCAGAGCGGCGCGCGGATCATTCCCAAGGCCAGGAAGCCGATCAAAGCCACCAACAAAAGAACGACGGTTGCCATTTCCGTGTCTCCCATGTGGCTGCCGACAGACGTCGGCGAGCCGAGTAACTTCAGTTGACGTATACGTCAATCTAGGGATTTCTCGTGTTGAGGTCCAGAGCGTGACCCCATTCAGTTAATCACGTTTTCGCAACGGGATTTAACTTGCAGATACATTAAACTCCCCCAGGCGCTCATTCCCCGGCCGCCGTACCAAGCGTTTTCCCTCGTTTCGGCACATGCTGCGCGATAATCCTTAAGGATTGCGGAAATCAGCGCTCTGCCTTCAAGGGCGCCTCGCCGAACAGATCAGCGACGATCGTCTGATACCAGTCGGCACTCTCCTGATAGGTCTGGCGGCGGAGCTCGGCGCTGTCGTCGGGCTTGGAAATGAACGGTTCTTTGACTTCGAGATGGGGCTTTCCATCCTTGATTGCGGGTACGTAATCGCCACCAATTTTAGCACTGTTATCGGGGGCGAGCATTGACCAGCACGTATTTCTGTATTTCCCGGGCGCGCGGGGCTTACCCTCAAGGCTCGCGATAATGTCCGCCGCGACGACCCCTGCCTGGCTGACGGCCGAGTAGGCGGACTTCGGCATATCGTTCGCTATCGCCGCGTCGCCGAGGACGTAGACGTCCCTCGCCTTCGTCGAAGCGAAATTCTCGGGGTGAACAGGACACCAGTCGCCGTCCGCCAAGCCAGCGTGAATCGCGACGACACCGGCCTTCTGCGCGGGAATGATATTGGCGAGTGCGGCGCGTTCCGTGCGGCCCGCCTTCGTCGTCACGACGCCGGTTTTCGCGTCGACCTTGACGACGTTGAAATCGTCGATCTCGTTCGTCAGATTGATCTCGACGATGTCCTTATAATATTCGTCGAACGCTTCCTCGAAAACGGCCTGCTTCGAGTAGGTTTTCTTCGCATCGAAAAGGATCAGCTTGGCCTTCGGTTTCTTGGTCTTCAGGAAGTGCGCAATCATGCAGGCGCGCTCGTAGGGACCCGGCGGGCAGCGATACGGGTTCGGCGGCGCCGACATGACAACAAGGCCGCCATCGGGAAGCGCCAGCAGCTTTTCCTTCAAGAGCCACGTCTGCTCGCCACCCTGCCAGGCGTGCGGCATGATCTTGGCCGCCTCCGGCGAGTAGCCTTCGATGGTTTCGTATTTGAAATCGATCCCCGGGGCGACGACAAGGCGATCATACTTCAGGGGCGACGTTCCATGCGCGAGCGTTACGGCCTTTGCTGTCGTATCGATTGCGGTTGCTGCGTCGGTGATGACATTGATGCCGCGCTTCTTCACACCCGTGTAGTCGTGCGTGATCGATTTGAACGACCGGAACCCGCCGAGATAGAGGTTCGAGTAGAAGCAGGTCGTATATTTTTCCTTCGGCTCGATCAGCGTCACGTCGAGGCTGGCGTCCGCCGCCTTCAAGCGGTTGGCGACGGCAGCGCCGCCGGGGCCGCCGCCGATGATGATGACTTTGGCCGGCCCCGCCGCAAGCGCCGGACGTGGCAACTCCGAAGCCGCGACGAGACCTGCGCCGGCAGTCAGCAGAGCAAATTCGCGGCGCGTAATCTCGGTCATTCCCCGCCTCTCGTTTTTTATCGTGCCCGGCGACACGCGTTCCGCGAGCCGGCCGCCGGGCCCGGCTTTCAATGCCCATCCCCGAGGCCCATTAGCCACCGCTATTGCCCCATGTCAGGAAAATAAATCGTAATGAAGGTGGAGGTCCCACGACTGGGTATCCTATATAACACTCAACGTTCCGCTTCGAGGCCCGCGTGCCAGACTCCATCGACATCGCCGTCCTGAGCCGCCGGACATTCGTCGCCGCGGGCGCTGCTGCGGCCGCCCTTCTTCCGTACATCGCTCGCGCGGAGGATGCGGGATCGAATGCGCTCGCGCCCAGCCAGAAATTCAAAGATGATTTTGAGCGGATTGTCGGTTCGGCCCAACCGGCTGAAGGCAAGATCACGGTCGATTTGCCCGAGACGGCCGAGAACGGCAATTTCGTTCCGATTACCATCTCGGCCGACAGCCCTATGACGGACGCCGATTACATCAAGGCGATTCATATTCTCTCAACTGAAAATCCCCACGCACACGTCGCCACTTATCATCTGTCGCCGGTGAACGCCGTTGCCCGCGTGCAGACGCGGATGCGATTGGCAAAGACGCAGAACGTTGTCGTCCTGGCGGAACGGTCGAACGGCGAGTTTTTGATTTCGACAACGCTCGTCAAAGTCACCATCGGCGGCTGTGGGATCTGAGGAGCGAACGTCATGGCTGCCAATCCGCGCATCAAGCTTCCCGACGTTGCGAAGGCCGGCGAGGTGATCGAGATCAAGACGCTCATCACGCACGTCATGGAAACGGGGAATCGTCACGACAAGACCGGCAAGCCGATCCCGCGCGACATCATCAATACGTTCGTTGCGAAGTTTGAGGGTCAGCAAGTCTTCCGCGCGGAGTTCGGACCGGGCATTTCCGCAAACCCATATCTCGCATTTTACATGCGGGTTCCGGGTCCCGGAGTTTTCGAGTTTTCGTGGACGGACGATCACGGCGTCACGACGGTGGCGACTGCGCCGCTGAAGGTGGCTTAGGCCCACGTCTGGTCGGTTGCAGGACATGCCGCGCGTTCAGCGAGCGATGAATGCGCTGACTGTTGTCGTGGATCCCGGCCTGCGCCGGGATGACGGTGGGTGGGGCAGACTGCAGGCCTGCTTTAGTCTGCACTCGGCGAATTCGGAATCTCTACTTTGGGTGACCGGGAATTTGTAGGCCGGCGAGATAAGTGGCGACCGCCTTCAATTCGGCGTCGTCCAGCGACTTCATCAGAACGCTCATGCCGATATAGTTCGTCCGTTCTCCGGTATGGAAGTTAGTCATCGTTTTAAGGAGATACTCTTCCTGCTGACCAGCGAGGCGCGGCCTTATCCTGTCGCCTTGAAAGTATCTTTGGTGGCAACCACTGCAGTTGATGGGATCAATAACGGCACGGGCGGCGGCGTCGACGTCCGCCGCTGGCGCCGGCTGCTTAAGATCCGGCCACGGCTGTTTCGAATAATACGTCGCGAGTTCTTCCATATTCGTCTTGCTCAACGAGTCCACGATGGATGCCATCATTTCGTTTTTGCGATGGCCAATCTTGAAATCGTAAAGTTGGTTCAAAATGTAATCGCGGCTTTGTCCCCAAATGACGGGCGTGGTCTTTTCCGTCGGCACACCATTCTCGCCGTGGCATCCGCTACAGACCTGAGTGAGATCGCTCAACGATTGAGCTGCGGTACCTTCACAAAGGACGAGCGAAGAGGCCATCGCGAATACACTAGCAACGACGACACGCAGCGAGATTCCAGTCATCCTAAACTCCGCTAGCAACCTCAAATCGGCGATTAAATTATTTATTCAATTCGCTTCCGTTCGCCGCCGGGCCAGGTCGAATTGGACGGTGCGGCGGTTGTTACCTCCAGCACACGTTTAAGAAGATTCGCGGGTATTTATTGAAGCATAACGAACTGCGGCAAAACCAACGCCGCGGGCAAGAGTTCCATGTCGTTTGAATACCGCGGCCAAGCACAAATGTCATTGGGAATATTTCTCTTCGGCGCGTAGGCCACCCGCATCGGCAGACGGTGTGGGCGAGGAGAATTGCCATGCGATTACTCGCAATAACCTGCGGGCTTGGCCTAATCGTCGCCACGGCCGGGCCAGCTTCTGCAAACGACAGTGTCGTTGAGGCGACGAAGGACCCGCATAACTGGGCGATGCAGCAAGGCGACTATAGCAATCAGCGCTATTCGAAGCTCGATCAGATCAACACCCAAAATGTCGGATCACTGCAGACGCAGTGGAGTTTCTCAACCGGTGTGCTGCGAGGTCACGAAGGTTCGCCGCTCGTTATTGGCGACACAATGTACGTGCACACTCCCTTCCCCAATATAGTCTACGCGCTAAACCTCAACGACAATCAGAAGATCATTTGGAGATACACTCCTAAGCAGGATCCCTCCGTCGTTCCGGTGATGTGTTGCGACACCGTCAATCGTGGTGTGCAGTATGCGGACGGTAAGATCTTCCTCTACCAAGCCGACACGAACCTCGTTGCTCTGGACGCGAAGACGGGCAAGGAAATTTGGAAAGTCAAAAACGGCGACGCGAAGGTAGGTGAAACCGGGACGAGCACTCCCCTCATCGTCAAGGACAAGGTTCTTGTGGGTATTTCGGGTGCCGAGTTTGGCATCCATGGGCGCTTGACCGCGTACAACATCTCAGACGGCAAGCTCGCGTGGAATGCATTCTCGACCGGACCGGACAAGGAAATGCTGATCGATCCGGAAAAGACCATGTCTCTCGGCAAACCCGTCGGGGAAAACAGCTCGCTTAAGACCTGGAACGGCGACCAGTGGAAAATTGGCGGCGGCTCCACGTGGGGCTGGTACGCCTATGATCCAGAACTGAACCTGATCTATTACGGCACGAGCAACCCCGGAACCTGGAACCCCGTGCAACGCGCAGGTCCCGGCGGCAAACCAATAGACCAGAAATGGACCATGGCGATTATTGCCCGCAATCCCGATACGGGCGTCGCTGCATGGGCCTATCAGATGACACCATTCGATGAATGGGACTATGACGGCATCAACGAGATGATCCTCGTGAACGGCATGGACATCAAAGGCGAAAAACACGACGTGCTCGTGCACTTCGATCGCAACGGATTTGGATATACGCTCGATCGTAAGACCGGCATCCCGCTCGTCGCCGACAAGTTCGATCCGGCAGTAAACTGGGCAACAAGTATCGACCTCGATCCAAACAGCCCGAACTACGGCCGGCCGGAGCGCGTCGCAAGCAAGTCGACGTTCAAGAATGGGCAGGACTTCAACACCAAAAACATCTGCCCTGCAGCGCTCGGGACGAAGGATGAGCAGCCCGCATCGTATTCGCCGATGACGGGTCTCTTCTATGTTCCGACGAACCACGTGTGCATGGATTACGAACCCTTCAAGGTTTCGTATACGGCAGGTCAGCCCTTTGTCGGCGCCACGCTCTCCATGTTCCCGGCTCCAGGCAGCAAAAACATGGGTAACTTCATCGCTTGGGACGCGTCCAAGGGCAAGATCGTCTGGTCGAAGCCTGAAGAGTTCTCGGTGTGGTCCGGCGCATTGACGACGGCCGGCGGAATAGCCTGCTTCGGCACTCTTGAAGGCTACTTCAAGTGCGTCGATCAGAAAGACGGCAAGGAACTCTACAAATACAAAACGCCGTCAGGGATCATCGGCAACGTGTTCACCTATGAGCACGCCGGCAAGCAGTACATCGGCGTCTACTCGGGCGTCGGTGGATGGGCCGGCATAGGTCTCGCCGCTGGATTGACCAACCCGACTGACGGACTTGGCGCAGTGGGCGGCTATGCGTCGCTCAGCAATTACACGGCACTCGGCGGCTCGCTGACCGTGTGGGGGCTGCCCGGCTAAAAGTTACGCTCTGTGATCCAAGCAATGGCGCGGTCCCCTGCGGATCGCGCCATCAACTTTGTGAGCTGGTAGCTAACGGGCGATCGCGAGATTTCTGCAAGCGCGCCGATGGTCAAAAATGCGCCGAAACCCGCCAGAACGGAAGCTTGCCACGGCCGATCCTTGAGCCATGCCAAGCCATCGACCGCGCCGACACGCTGATCCATTCGCCCCCCTCATCAATGTGCTGGATTCAAAAGGAATGGCGGACGCGTTTTCCGAAGGCGTCCGCCAAACCGTCCGTTAGCGTTTGAATTTCGCAGCTTCTTCCGAGCCGCCCGTCGCATTTCCGGCGCTGTAAGAATGGGCACCGACGCCAGCGAGCTTGCCGCCCTGAACGATCAGATATTCGTTCCGGATTGGCTTGCCTGCGAAGTAGCACTCGAGGATTTCTCTCGTTCCCGCCGCATAGCGCGCTTGGGCCGAAAGCGATGTACGCGAGATGTGCGGGGTCATCCCGTGATGGGGCATCGTCCTCCAGGGATGATCCTGAGGTGGCGGCTGAGGGAACCAAACGTCGCCCGCATAACCGGCAAGCTGACCGCTTTCGAGGGCGCGAACAATCGCATCACGATCGCACAATTTGCCTCGTGCGGTGTTCACGAGATATGCGCCGCGCTTGAAGTCCTTCAGAGTCTTGTCGTTGATCATGTGCTCCGTTTCGGGATGAAGCGGGCAATTCAACGTGACGACGTCGCAAACCTTGGTCAGGCTCTCGACAGTGTCGTGATGCGTGAGGTTGAGTTCTTTCTCGACCGCATCCGGCAGCTTATGGCGATCCATATAATGGAGGTGGACGTCGTAAGGCTTCAGCAAGCGAAGGACGCGCAGACCAATGCGGCCGGCAGCGACGGTCCCGACATGCATACCTTCAAGGTCGTACGAGCGGGCTACGCAATCGGCGATGTTCCAACCGCCCTTGATCACCCAATTGTACGACGGAATGTAATTTCGCACGAGAGAGAGGATCTGCATCACCACGTGCTCTGCAACGCTGTTACTGTTGCAATACGTGACTTCGGCCACGGTGATGCCGCGATCGATGGCAGCCTGCAGGTCTGTGTGGTCGGAGCCGATTCCGGCCGTGACGATCATCTTCAGCTTCGGCGCTTTTGCGATCCGCTCGGCCGTCATGTAGGCCGGCCAGAACGGCTGCGAGATGACGATTTCGGCATCGTGCAGCTCCTGGTCGAGCTTGGAATTCTTGCCGTCTTTGTCGGACGTCACAACGAGGGTATGTCCGGCCTTTTCCAGGAACTTGCGCAGTCCAAGTTCGCCGGACACGCTTCCCAATAATTCACCCGGTTTGAAATCAATCGCAGACGGTGTCGGCGTGGTTTGGCCATCCGGGTATCTGGTGATTTTAGGGATATCATCGCGGGCGTACGATTTCGGGTAACCGCCTACGGGGTCGTCGTAGAGGACACATACGATCTTAGCCATGGTGTTTCTCCGTCATGGGTTTGGCCATGAGGTGGCGATTCGCCCGAGACGCCTCGGACGATTGACTAGCTGTCGGTGAGGATAACACGCCGCGCCCTGCCTGACAGGCCGCGACCATCGCTCCTCGCGCTTCCTCGCCCCGCAACCGGCCTTCTTCGAAAGCTCTATTTTTGCCGAGGCCAGCGGAGCTTCAGCGACAATGGTTTCTCGGTCAAACGCATGAGATTTGTCGGCCGATCGATCCCGTCGATCAGACCTTGTCGGCGGTCTCGATTGCGAATTGATCGACGTCGAGGCGCGTCGCACAATGCATCAGCGCATGCGCGAGCGGAGATAGAGGATCGCGGGCCGAAGCGACAAGCCCGATGGCTTGGCTGTGAACAGGATCAATGAGATCTACCAAGCCCAACTCTTTGCATCCTCGGAAGATGAAAGAAAACGTGTGCGGAACAATGCTCGACCATTCGCCGCTGCAGACGTGGGAACAGACCGCGAGAAAAGAGTCCGTTGTAACGGTCGGAGCCAACTTCAGACCAAGTGATGCCACGAGATTATTCAAGACGCGGCGGTTTTTCATACTCTCATGCAGAGGGCACAAGTTCTCGGCGGTCGCATCTCGCCAGGTGATTGCATCCGTCTGAGCCAGGTGGCTATCGGCATGCGTCACGAAAAGATATCTCTCTCGATAAAGCGCTTTCTTACGGACGTTCGTGAGGGGCTCGTTCTCGAGGTAAGTGAGACCGGCATCGATCTCGAATTTGTCGAGCCCATTCTGGATCTCAATGGACGACAACGATCGCACGTCGACCCGTTCGCCTTCGGGGGGCAAACCCAGGAATCTGGGCCCGCGAATGACTAAGCGCATGTCGAGTTCGCGCTCTAGCGCCTTGAGACCAGATGATAGCGTCGATTGGATTACGTGACAGCGTTCAGCCGCACGAGAGAAATGCTTCTCGCGGGCGAGCGCCACGAGGTAGCCAGCGAGGAGAGGCGTGTCACCCGGTTCACAGACAGCGCTGATTCAGCGAGCAAAAATTTTGAAACTGTCGAATTCGCGCCAATCGGGGGTGGCAGGTTGGCAGGGAACCGTCATTATCGGCATTCTGACGGTCAGGCTGCGCAAAAAATCGGGCGAGGAAACGATGACAGGCGTACGGGTATTGGTTGGAACGCGGAAGGGTGCTTTCATTCTCACGGCCGACGGCACGCGTAAAACTTGGGACGTCAGCGGTCCTCACTTCGCTGGCTGGGAAATCTATCACCTCAAAGGATCCCGGGCCGATCCAAATCGGATTTACGCATCGCAATCCAGCAGCTGGTTTGGGCAGCAGATTCAGCGATCCGACGACGGCGGGAAGACCTGGGAACCGGTCGACAACAAGTTTGCTTATGACGGCGTTCCCGGCACGCACCAATGGTACGACGGCACGCCTCATCCCTGGGAATTCAAGCGCGTCTGGCATCTCGAGCCGTCGATCACCGACCCCGATACGGTCTTCGCGGGGGTCGAGGATGCCGCCTTGTTCCGCTCGAGTGACGGGGGCAAATCTTGGGCTGAACTTTCCGGCCTCCGCGGTCATGGATCGGGATCGCATTGGATGCCCGGCGCAGGCGGTATGTGCCTGCACACCATTCTGCTCGATCCTGTCGATCCGAAGCGGATGTTCATCGCGATTTCGGCTGCGGGCGCGTTCAGAACGGACGATGGCGGCGAAACATGGCAGCCGATCAACAAGGGGCTGAAATCGGAACACATACCGGACCCGCACGCTGAAGTCGGGCACTGCGTTCACCACCTTGCGATGCATCCGTCCCGGCCGGATGTGCTTTTCATGCAGAAGCATTGGGACGTGATGCGCAGCAACGATGCCGGCAATTCCTGGCACGAGGTGAGCGGCAATTTGCCGACGGATTTCGGCTTCGCGATCGACGTCCATGCGCACGAGCCGGAGACGATCTACGTCGTTCCCATCAAGAGCGATGCCGAGCACTTCCCGATTGATGGGAAACTGCAAGTCTGGCGGAGCCGCTCGGGCGGACAGGAATGGGAGGCGCTGACGAAGGGGCTGCCGCAGACGAATTGCTACGTGAATGTGCTCCGGGATGCGATGGCGGTCGATACGCTCGACACGTGCGGCGTCTACTTCGGCACGACGGGCGGGCAAGTCTACGCTTCCCCCGACGCTGGCGATACCTGGAGCGCCATCGTTCACGATTTGCCACCGGTACTCTCGGTCGAAGTACAAACGCTCGCATGATCCGCGTCGTGCTGCCGTCGCATCTCAGGATGCACGCGAATATCAAAGGCGAAGTGATGCTCGACGTGGCCGGGGAAGTGACACAGCGGTCGCTACTCGACGCGCTCGAGACGAGCTACCCGGTCTTGCGCGGGACCATTCGCGATCATGTCACGCAGCGGCGGCGGCCGTTTTTGCGCTTTTTCGCCTGTCAGCGCGATCTTTCCCACGAGCCAATGGATGCGCCGTTGCCCGACGAGGTCACGGCTGGATCGCAGCCGTTTCTGATCGTCGGCGCGATTGCGGGAGGATGATCGCGCGAGCGGCAAATAAGAAAGGGCACCTCCGACGCGATACTTCGGACGAGGTGCCCTGAGTGTTTGTTGTATGCGAATTCCTACTTCAGTGGTTCGATCGGCGCGGCGTCGGCCTGTAGTTTCCAGACCAGCACAGCGCGGACCGACTGCACGGTTGCGTCGTCGATATCGAAGCGGGCTTTTTCTTTCGCGTACTGCACCCCCCAGCAATTGAGCGCGTAATTCGAGTCAAAGCCTTTCCCACTATCGCCCTCGAATTGCGAGTACCGATACTCAACCTTAAGAGACAGTCTCTTGTCGAGCCTGTCGAGTTTGGTCTCGATGCCGCCACCCACAGTCCAGCCGTCGAGGTCGCCGGCCTTTAAAGTGACACTCGTCGGCAAATAATAATTGTCGAACTTGGCGGTCACTTGCCCGTTCTGGTTCATGCGTGAGAAGCCGCCCAACCCGTAGACCAGAAGGTCCGGTCGCACCAGGACGCCGAGCCGTCCGCCAACCGTCCAAGCTCCGTCGCGGTGAAGCTCACCCGAGAGCGACTGATAGCTGTTGCCTCCCGAGGAACTTTCGTCGCCGTTGGGGTAGAAGTCGTAATCGGCGAATGCGCCAATCAAAATGCGGTCGCTTATGAGCCGATCGTAGCCCACCTGTACCGTACCGAAGACCTTCCAGTCGTCATCATTCATGCCGCCTGAGATGCTGTCATGATCGTGGAAACACCATCCATATCCATAGGGGCAGAACTTATCCCATCGCTTTGCCTTAGCGGTGGAATTTTGATCAATGCTGACGCCGCCGATGCCGGCGCCGACTGAGAAGCCTGACCAGCCGTCCGCTGATGGCGGTATCGGTGCAGGTGCGTCCTTCAGGCTGCCGCCCGCAAATGCTCCGGTGGACTGAAATAAAATGAACGCCAAACACGCAACACTCTTACGCATCACAATACTCGCTCCCCGACTAGTCTCCCCGTTTATTCGCCACTGCGGATGTCCACAGCTTATCCACGGGTTGTTGCTAGCGAGGGGGCAATGCGGCGGCAAGTTGTTCGTACACTGAACATGGTCATTTTAAGTTGCTGCTGCTTTTCGATCACTATGCGGATCAACGATGCAACGCAGCATTTCAAGACCGCGATTTGAATAATCCGAGCAATGATAATCGCTTAATCGTCAGACCATTCATTGGATCGGATTTGTGATGCTCGGGCGCGACGAGACAGGCGAAAGCCGCCGCTTCTCCTTGCAGTGGTGCGGTCGCCACATTTCTCCGCAGCTGTGGACGAAACGTCAGCTGAACTGCGCTTGGTCTTTCAGGAGCTTGTAATTGATGCTGTCGAGCAGCGCCTCGAAACTCGCATCAATGATGTTCGGCGAGACGCCGACGGTCGTCCAACGCTCGCCGGTTTCCGCGTCGTGGCTTTCGACGAGCACGCGCGTCACGGCATCCGTGCCGCCCTCGTGCGTTTGCGTCAGGATGCGAACCTTGTAGTCGACCAGTTCCACATTCTCGATGTGCTTCTGATAGCGGCCTAGATCGCTGCGCAGCGCCTTATCGAGGGCGTTGACGGGGCCATTCCCTTCTCCAACCGAGACGAGCGGCGCGTCGTCGCCCGCAATCGAGACGGTGACGACCGCGTGCGAAACGGTGCCGTTGCCGTTATGCGAACGCAAGCGCTCTTCGCGGCGTTCGACCGTCACGCGGAAATTATCAACGGAGAAATATCGCGGCACGCTGGCCAGCGCCCGGCGCGCCAGAAGCTCGAAGGACGCTTCCGCGGCCTCGTAGGAATATCCCTGATCCTCGCGCGCCTTCACCTCATCGAGGAGCGCTTGCACGCGCGCGTCATCCTTATCGGACGGAAGGCCAAGGCGTTCGAGCGCCGCTGTCAGCGAGGATCGGCCGCCTTGTTTCGATACGAGAATACGACGCTCGTTGCCGACGCTTTCGGGCGGGACGTGCTCGTACGTTTCCGGCGCTTTCATCAGCGCGGAGGCATGAATGCCGGCCTTTGTCGCGAAGGCGCTTTCGCCGACGTAGGGCGCGTGGCGGTTTGGCGCTTCGTTCAGAACCTCGTCGAGCACGCGGCTTGCGTGCGTGAGGGTACGAAGCTTATCGGGCGTGACGCCCGTCGCAAACGCTTCGGCGAATTCGCTCTTCAGAAGCAGCGTCGGAATGATGGACGTCAGGTTGGCGTTGCCACAGCGTTCTCCGAGGCCGTTGAGCGTGCCCTGGATCTGCCGGCATCCGGCGCGTACGGCCATCAGTGTGTTGGCGACGGCGTTTTCGGTATCGTTGTGCGTGTGAATGCCGAGGTTTGCGCCTGGCACGTGCTTCGCCACGTCGGCGACGATACGCTCGACCTCATGCGGCAGCGTTCCGCCATTGGTGTCGCACAGGACGACCCAGCGCGCGCCGGCATCATAAGCCGTCTTCGCGACGGCGAGCGCGTAGTCGCGGTTCGACTTGTAGCCGTCGAAAAAGTGCTCGCAGTCGATCATCGCCTCGCGCTGCGTTTCGACGACGGCGCTGACCGATTGCCGGATGGCTTCGAGGTTCTCGTCGTTGGTGATGCCGAGCGCGACGCGCACCTGGTAGTCGGAGGATTTGGCTACGAGGCAGATGCTATCGGCTGCCGACTGAAGGATCGCCTGAAGTCCTGGATCGTTCGAGACCGAGCGCCCGGCGCGCTTCGTCATGCCGAATGCCGTGAAGCGCGCGGACTTCAAATTGGGCCGCGACGAGAACAGCTCCGTATCGGTGGCGTTGGCACCGGGAAACCCGCCCTCGATATAGTCAATACCCAGGTCATCGAGCACACGCATCAAGCGGCGCTTGTCCTCGAGCGAAAAGTCGACGCCCGTCGTCTGCGCGCCGTCGCGCAGTGTCGTATCGAAGAGATAGAGGCGTTCTTTGCTCATGATACTTTTGGTGGCTCGGCTTTCGCCGGGTTGCCGGCGAGACGCTTTACCATGGTCGTGTTGGAAAGCCATTGATCATCGAGCGGAATGGAGTTGCGTTGCGCCCCGACGTAACCGCGCCGTTCGAAAAACGGGACGGCCGTATCGCTTGCATCCACGGTTACCGCCTCGGCTCCGCGCGCGCCCGCGATCTTCTCGAGCGCTTCGGCAAGCGCGGTGCCTACCCCCTCACCCGCGAAGTCTGGATGCACGTAAAGCATATCAATGGTTTTATTGTCCTTAAGGGATCCGAAACCGAGGTATTCGCCGTCGAGCTGAACAACGAGGGTTAGGGCTCCGGCAAGCTTGTCGCGGAAAGCTGCCGCGTCCTCGGCGGTGGCGACCCAGGCCAAGCGCTGGTCTTCGTCGTAATCGTCGGCCGTCAGCTCATCGATGCTTTGCGCGAAGAGGTCTCGCAGCACCATGGCGTCGGCTGGCAGAAATGGGCGGAGCGGATAGTCGTCGGACATTGTTTTTCATAGCCGTTTTAGCGGCCGGTGATGCCGGCGTGCTTAAGGTTCTGATGGTCTTCGGGTGCTGTGCCCCGGCGTATCCCCATGTCGCCAGGGATGCAACCCCTTGCAAGGTCGCGGTTAAAGTTATGGTTGGCGCTGGCGACACGCCTTCGGCGCGCCGGCCGCCAGCGCGGAAATCACGAATTTTCCGCCTGAAGACCCTCGTCCGGCGTTTGCGGCTTCAGCTGCCAAGGAACAGACACGACGCTGATGCGCGGGCCTCCGTATTGCAATAGCTTCGTGCGCAACCGGGCTTCCCTATGCGTGTGCATCAGATAACCCCACCAATTCTCTTCCACAAGCTCAGGCAAGACGACGAGCAAAGGCCGGTGCGGGTCGCGCTCGCCAATCGATTTGACCGCATCAAGTATTGGCGTAAGCAGACTGCGGTATTCTGATTGAACGATTTCCAAGCGGGGTGGACGGAGGCCGTTCTGCAGGACAGGTGCTTCCACATATTTCTGCCAGTTCTGTTTCAAGCGTCCGATCCTCTCTCGGACGTCGGGGCCTTGTGTCTTGGTGACGTGAAGCGCCGTGACGTCGGGCGAAAGTCGCAGCGCATATTCGACCGCCTTGCGCGCGAGCAAGTCCCATCGGCGTATCGGCACAATCACGATCGGAGCTGTGTGATCACGAACATCGATTTGGGCCTGACAACCGCTCAGCAAGCGCCGATCGACTTCGACGTTAAAGCGCTTGGCGGCCCGGAGAAACATGAGCGTAACCGGTATCGCGATGATAACGATCCACGCTCCCTCGGTGAACTTTCCGACGATGATGATGGCGAGCGCTATTCCTGTCGCCAATGCTCCGAAGCCATTGACGAACAATCGCACCAAAGTCCGCTTCCGCTCATTCGGGGCGGCCGTTGTTTGGCCCGTTTGCGAGGCTCGAAGCTTGCGGCGCCAGTGCACTGCCATGCCGACTTGCGACAGTGTAAATGAAAGAAACGCTCCGACTGCGAAGAGCGGTATCAGCCGGTCGGTGACGCCGTCGAACCCAATAAGCAGCGCGCCGGCTCCGAGAGTGAGAAAGACAATACCCGCTGAATAGACGAGACGGCGGCCCGGTATCGCAAATTCGCCGGGCAAGTATCCGTCCTTTGCAACGGTTTCACAAAGGCGCGGAAATCCGACGTAGCTCGTATTGGCCGAAAGGCACAGGACCGCGAGGACCGCGGCGATCGTGATGTAATAGGCCCAACCTCGGCCGAATACCGCCGCCGTCAGCTGGGACAGCACGCTTTGATAACCGGGCTGCGTTTGATCCATGGCCATGACGTCAAAGGCGCGTGTCGATACTGCAAGCGCGAGCAAGAAGACACCCAACGTCACGACGATGACCGTGAGCGTTCTTCGCGCTGTGGGCACCTTCGGCTCCCGGAAGGAATTGACGCCATTGCTGACCGCTTCAACGCCTGTCATCGCGGTGCAGCCGCTGGCGAAGGCGCGCAGCAACAACCAAATGCCGACTGTTTGCGTTGCGGGCGGCAACGGGGGCGGAGGATCGACCGGAACAGGATGTCCGCCTGAGGCCCAAGCATGAGCCACGGCCACGGCCAGCATCGCGCCTATGCTGCCTATGAATAGGTAAGTCGGTATCGCGAGAAAGGTACTCGACTCACCCGTCCCGCGCAGGTTTACGAGGGTCAGGCCCATAAGGACGATCAAGCAGAGGCTGAGCGTGTATGGGTGCAGGCTCGGCACCGCCGAGATCAAGGCACCGATCCCCGACGAAATGCCGACCGCAACAGTCAAAAGATAATCGATCATGAGAGCGGCAGCGGCGAGAGGTCCGGCGTAAGATCCGAGATTGTCCGACGCGACGACGTAAGCGCCACCGTTGCTGGGATATGCTCCGATTGTTTGCAGGTAGGAAAAATAGAGCGCGGTGAGAAGCAGAACGATGGCGACGGCAATGCCAATCTGGACGTTGAGCCCGGCCAATCCGGTGCCCGCGAGAATGGTGAGCATTGCTTCCGGGCCGTAAGCCACGGAGCTCAGTCCATCGAGCCCTATGGCGGCGACACCGCGGAGAACGCCAAACTTTTCGGAACGGGCGTCCCGGTTTGCGATGGCTCGACCGAATACAAGCGTTTTCAGCGAACTGAGCATCTGGCACGCATCGTTAATCGACGGGCGCGGTAGCGATCTCTTTGCTTCAGCCAGAAGCTTCGCGCCGGGACGTGTCTACCACATAGGTAACCACGGCGTTCGGGATTCGTGCCGCTCTCATCCTTTAGAGGGCTAACGGATGCATTATCTTTGGCGCTTGGCGACACGCCCGGCGCGCCGGGCGCCAGCGTGCTTTCTTTGGCGCTTGGCGACACGCCTGCGGCGCGCCGGCCGCCAGCGCATCTTTGTTGGCGTTGGCAACTCCCCTTTGGGGAGCCGGCCGCCAACGTGTTGGTTACCGCGCGACTTCCCAGGTGGTTTCGATCTCGCCGGTTTGCTTGTTCTTCGTGTCTTTGAGGGCGATGCCCATCTTTACGAGCTCGTCGCGGATGCGATCGGATTCCGCGAAGTCTTTGCGCTTCCTCGCTTCGAGGCGCGCAATGATCAATGGTTCGACGGTCGAAGCTAGGGCTTGCGCCGTTTCGGCCAAGCGTTCGTCGGCCGCTTTCAACGTCGCGCCATCGAAGCCCAGGAAGCCCAGCGCCGCCCCAAGACTCTTGAAGTCTTTAGCGGACGCATAGCCATGAAGCTCGGCGATGGCTTTCGGCGTATTCAGATCGTCCTCGAGAGCATCGATAAAATCTTGCGGCACGCACGTGCGATCGGTCGTGTCGAGGCCTTCGTGGGAAAACCAGCTGGTTAGAATTTTCTGGCTTTCCTCTAGTCCGCTCTTTGTCCAATCGATCGGCTGGCGATAGTGCGTTCTGAGCATGTTCAAGCGAAGAACTTCGCCCGGCCATCCCGCGACAAGCAACTCGTGAATCGTGACGAAGTTGCCAAGGCTTTTCGACATCTTCTCGCCTTCGACCTGCAGGAAGCCGTTGTGAACCCAGACGTTGGCCATGACGGACGTGCCGTGGGCGCAGCGTGATTGCGCGATCTCGTTCTCATGATGCGGGAACGTCAGATCGATGCCGCCGCCGTGAATGTCGAACACGGGGCCGAGCAACGCGCCCGCCATTGCCGAGCATTCGATGTGCCAGCCGGGACGTCCTGGCACTTCAATTCCGCCCGGTGACTTCCACGCGGGTTCGCCGGGCTTCGACGGCTTCCACAAGACGAAGTCCATCGGACCCTTTTTGTAGGGCGCAACCTCGACGCGGGCGCCGGCTTCCATCTCGTCGAGGGAGCGGTTCGAAAGGCGGCCGTAGTCAGGCATCGAGGCGACGTCGAAGAGCACGTGGTTTTCGGCAACGTAGGCGTGCCCCTGCTTCAGCAGGGCGTCGATCAACGTCACCATGTCCTCCTGGCCGTCCTCGCGGCGGATGAACTCCGTCGCGCGCGGCTCGTAGGTCGGCGGCAGGACACCCAAGGCGGAGATGTCGGCGTGGAACTGCTTCTCCGTCGCTTCGGTGACTTTGCGGATCGCTTCGTTCAGTGGCAGATCGGGGTAATCGCGGGCAGCGCGGGCGTTGATCTTGTCGTCGACGTCCGTGATGTTGCGCACGTACGTCACATGGTCCGGTCGGTAGATGTGACGGAGCAGCCGGAACAGCACGTCGAAAACGATCACGGGGCGCGCGTTGCCGATGTGGGCGTAGTCGTAGACTGTCGGGCCGCAGACGTACATGCGGACGTTCGACGGGTCGATCGGCACGAACTCGGCCTTTTGCCGGGTCAGCGTATTATGAAGTTTGAGCGCCAATCTGGACCTCTCGCGTCGCGTGTCTCTGCGGTTCGGCCGGAAGATATTCCGGAAGCCTGAGTATGCCATAGGCCTTCTTTGACGGCACAAGGGCCCGTGGCGCCTTAGGCGGTTGTGCCCTGCCCCGTCAAGCGGCGTCCAAGTTTTTGAAACCTCACGTAAAATGGTTCACGTCGCAATTGCTCCGCATTGACCCGCTAGCAAATCGCTGCTTAGGGTCCGGAAAGTGCGGCTGCGGATGCCATCGTCCGGAGCGCGAAAGCCGTCAATGGGCGTCGGGGAATAGGCGTGAGCCAAGGGAAATCTTTCAATATCGCCGTTCGCCGGTTGCTGCTCGTGCTGGCGGCGACGCTGGGCGCCCTGTTGTTGGCATCTGAGGTGGCCTCGGCCCAGAGCTGGTGGCCCTTCGGAGGCGGCGGCGGCCGCGATCAGGACGACCGGGGTGGGCCGCCCCTTCCGCAAGAGCCCGTCTACCGGCAGCCTCCCCCTGCGCAGGGGCCACCGCCATATCCGTCGCAAGCGCCGTATCCTGGTCAGCCCCCTTATCCCGGGCAGTCGCAGTATCCGGGCACTCCGGCTGCACCCGCCTCCCCGGGTGCGCCCGCGGCTCCAGGCGCTCCCGCGCAACCGGCGTCGAACTGGTCCGCCAAGAACCCGATTTGCTACCAGCTCGAGCAGCGGCTCGTGCAGGAAGGGCAAAAGAGTGGTCAATCGCAGTCCGACTTGCCGCGACTGGAAAATGAGATCCGGCAGCTAGAGCGCGTGGTTGATCAGGCCGATTCACAGCTCGATCGTGGCTGCTACGAATATTTCCTGTTTACGAAGTCGCTGAAGAACACCCCGCAGTGCAAAGACCTGTCGCGGCAGCAAGACGCCTCGAAACGGCGGCTTGCCGATCTCGATGCGCGACGCCGGGATATTCTTGGATCGGCCGGACGGTCCTATCAGGACGACATCATCCGCGAGCTTGCGCGTAACAACTGCGGTGCCAACTATGTCGACATGGCGCGCCGTAACCGCGGCGATAGCGGCATGTGGGAAGATGAGGAATCGAGCGGCGGCAACGTGTGGAACCCGCAAGCTGCCAACGGCGCGCAGACATACCGAACGCTTTGCGTTCGCCTATGTGACGGCTTCTATTTCCCGGTGAGCTTCTCGACGCTGCCGAGCCATTTCTCGCAGGATGCCGACGCGTGCACATCGAAGTGCGCTGCCCCGACCGAGTTGTATTACTATCCAAATCCTGGTGGGACGGTCGAGCAATCCGTCGCCCTCAGATCGCAAGAGCCCTACACGCGTTTGAAATTCGCGTTCCGCTACCGCAAGGAGTACGTGAACGGCTGCTCGTGCAAGGTGGCCGAATACGTGCCGCCGCCGGATGGCACGACACCCGACAAGAAGGCCGAAGGGACGACGTCGGGCTCTCCGGCTGCGGGCCGCCGTGCGGAAGGTAGCGGTTCGACCGCGATCACCACGGGTTCGACGGCTGGGCGGTCAGCGGCCCCCTCGGCTGTAGCTCAGCCCCGCGAAGTTGACGGTTGGCAGACCGAGGCCGTGCCGCAGTAAGGCGGCGCGAGGCAGCTCCGGAATAGTCCAAGTGATTGCTACTACCGTCATGCCGACAGAGGTCGGCATCCAGACAGGCTCCAACACACGGGTGGATGCGAGAGGTGCGGGGGCGGTCCGCACGCACCCGAATGCCCTGCACCTTGCCTAGATCCCGCGAGTTTTTCGTTGGCGCCGGCGACACGCGTTCCGCGAGCCGGCCGCCGGCGCATTGTTCGCCGGGATGGCGGTGGGGGTGTGATTGCCGTCGCGGGATGACGGTGGCTGTGAAATTGGGTCCGTCTCTCTCAGCAACGTCATGCCCGCGTAGGCGGGCATCCGTCCAAGTCTCTGGCTTGGATGGATCCCGGCCTTCGCCGGGATGACGGTGGGGGGTGTGATTGACGTCGCGGGATGACGGTGGCTGTGAAATTGGGTCCGTCTCTCTCAGCAACGTCGTGCCCGCGTAGGCGGGTATCCGTCCAGGACTCTGGCTTGGATGCATCCCGGCCTTCGCCGGGATGACGGTAGATTTGGTGCGGCTGTCGTCCGCTAAGCGCGCTTGCCTTCGAGGCGGGCGAGGACGCGGTCACGGCCCATCAACGGCAATAGCGTCTTCAGTTCCGGCCCGGCTTCACGGCCCGTGAGCGCGAGGCGGAGCGGATGGAACAGAGCGCGGCCCTTGGCGCCGGTCTTGGCTTTCACGGCGTTCGTCCATTCCGACCAGGTGTTCTCGCTCCAAGGAGCCTCCGGCAGAACCGCCGCCGCGGCGACCGTCAATTTGGAATCCTCGATGACGGGTTCGATGTCACCTGCGACGACATCCCACCAGATGCGAGCATCCGCAAAGATTTCGAGGTTGCCGCGCACGGCGTTCCAGAAATCCTCACGGCCTTCGATACCCAGGCCCCGCAGTCGTTCGGCGACGCTGGCGTAATCGAGCGTGTGGAGCAACTTGCTGTTCAGCACTTTCAGCTCTGCAACGTCGAAGCGGCCGGGCGCCATCGAGATCTTCGAGAAGTCGAGTTTTGCTGCCAGTTCGTCACTTGAGTGGAGCGGCTCGATCGCGTCCGACGTGCCGACCAATGCGGCGTGACAGAGGACCGCCATCGGCTCCAGGCCTTCGTCGCGGAAGCTTTGGATGGAGAGCGCGCCCAGACGTTTCGACAGCGCCTGTCCGTCGGCGCCAACGAGCAGAGAGTGATGACCGAATGCGGGTGGTATTGCGCCTGCGGCTTCAAAAATAGCAAGCTGCACGCCCGTGTTCGTGACGTGATCCTCTCCGCGCACGATGTGCGTGATGCCGAAGTCGATATCGTCGATGACGCTGGTAAACGTATAGAGGAACGTGCCGTCGCCGCGGATCAACACGGGATCGGACAGCGAGCCGAGATCGACCGTCTGATCGCCGCGGATCAGGTCGTTCCACGAGATCAGCGTCGGCTGGGGTGTCAGCCCGCGTCCTTCCGACGTGTTCGGGAGACGAAAGCGCCAGTGCGGCTTCTCACCGGCTGCGAGCTTGGCGCCGATTTCTTCCTTCGTGAGCTTCAGCGCGGCGCGGTCGTAGATCGGCGGCCGGTGCATCGCGAGCTGGCGTTTGCGGCGGCGATCGAGTTCTTCCTCGGTCTCGAAGCACGGATAGAGTGCGCCTGACGCTTTGAGCGCGTCGGCGGCTTCTTCGTACCGGGCAGTCCGGTCCTGCTGGCGAACCAGATCGTTCCAGGTGAGGCCAAGCCAAGTCAGGTCATCGCGGATGGCGTCCGCGAATTCCTGGGTCGAGCGCGCGGTGTCGGTATCATCGAGGCGGAGCAGGAAGCTCCCGCCGTGCTTTCGGGCGAAGAGCCAATTCAGCGCCGCTGTCCGGATGTTGCCAATATGGAGCCGCCCAGTTGGGCTCGGTGCGAAGCGGACGCGGGGTGTCATGTCTGGCCTTTAAGAGATTCAAGCGCCGCACCCTACTTCCTGCGGGAACAAACGCAAGGAGTGCCCGCGTGACGAGTGCAGCGAGGCTGTTTGGAGAACCAGATTCACCGCAAGGAGCGCCGCAGGCTCATTATCATGTCTTCGACGAGTCTCACGCTGGATCCCCGACCTTCGACGCGCCTTTCGGTGCGCTCGGTCGAGAATGACGGCTTCGTCATGCCCGCGTAGGCGGGCACCCGTCCAAGTCTCTCGCTTGGACGGATCCCGGCCGGCGCCGGGATGACGGTGGGGATGGACGACCGGTTTCCAGGTATGACGTTGGAAGGGGGAAGCTACGCGCCCTTGCCGCTCGCTTTGATTGCAGACTCCGCTGTCGCTTGCGCGACGTCTTCGCGGAATTTGTTGGTGATCGGATAGCGGCGATCGCGGCCGAAGTTGCGGGCGGAAATCTTGACGCCGGGAGCGGCCTGACGGCGTTTGTATTCGGCGAGGTAGAGCAAGCGCTCGACCTTCTTGACCGTTTCGATGGCGTGGCCGCGGGCGATCACTTCCGTAACGGGCATTTCCTTCTCGACAAGGCATTTCAGGATGTCGTCGAGCGCTTCATAGGGCGGAAGCGAATCCTGGTCCGTCTGGTTGGCGCGAAGCTCCGCCGTCGGCGCTTTCGTCAGAATGCGCTCCGGGATGACGGTGCCGGATGGACCCAGCGCGCCTTCCGGCACGTGCGCGTTCCGCCAGCGAGCGAGATCATAGACCTCTGTCTTGTAGAGATCCTTGACTGGATTGTATCCGCCATTCATGTCGCCGTAGAGCGTCGCGTAGCCGACGGACATTTCGCTCTTGTTGCCGGTGGTGACAACCATGCCGCCGAATTTGTTCGACACGGCCATCAGGATCGTGCCGCGCACACGGCTTTGCATGTTCTCTTCGGTGATGCCGGCGTTGGTGCCGGCGAAGAGATCCTTGAGGCTCCAGGTCAGTCCGGCGACGGTCGGCTCGATCGAAATCTTATCGTAGCGAATGCCGAGCGCCTTCGCGCAAGCGGCGGCGTCCTGCAGGCTTTCATCGGACGTGAATTTCGACGGTAGCATGATTGCGTGGACGCGCGCTGGTCCCAATGCATCAACGGCTATCGCCGCGACGAGCGCTGAATCGATCCCGCCGGAAAGGCCGAGTACGACACCGGGAAATCCGTTCTTATCGACGTAATCTTTAAGCCCGAGTACGCAGGCTTGATAGGCGGACGCCGGGCCTTCGGGAAGCTTCGCCACCTCTCCCCTCTCGCACCGCCATCCAGTGGCGGATTTCGTCCACTCGGTTAAAACAATCGCTTCGCGCCATGCTGGAAGTTGTACGGCGAGGGAACAGTCGGCGTTGAGCACGAATGATGCGCCATCGAACACCAACTCGTCCTGGCCGCCGACCTGATTGAGATATGCGAGCGGCAAGCCGCTTTCGGTTACGCGCGCGACGGCGACGTTCATGCGGTTGTCGGGCTTCGGCCAATCGAACGGCGATCCATTCGGCGAAACCAAAATTTCGGCGCCCGTCTCGGCGAGCGTCTCGACGACTTCCGTGTTCCAGATATCTTCGCAGATCGGCACGCCGATGCGCACGCCACGCACGTTGAGCGGTCCGGGCAACGGCCCGGCGGCGAACACGCGCTTCTCGTCGAACACACCATAGTTCGGCAGGTCGACTTTCAGCGTCGTCGCCTGGATGCTGCCGCCGTCAAGCAGAGCAACAGCATTATAAGCCTTACCCTCCTGAGCCCAGATCGCGCCGACGAGCATTGCCGGGCCATCAGCGCAGGCCTTCGCCAACCATTCGAGCCGCTCGCGCGTTGCCTGCTGGAAGGCAGGTTTCAGCACGAGGTCTTCAGGCGGGTAGCCATTTAGGAAGAGCTCGGAGAACACGACCACGTCGGCGCCAAGTTCCTTGGCGCGAGCATGGGCAGCGGCTGCACGTTCGGCGTTGCCGTTCAAATCCCCAACGACGGGATTGAGCTGTGCGAGGGCGATTTTGAGAGAGAGAGGTGCGGTCATTCCCGCTATTTAGAGTGCGCCGTAATCAAGGTCCAGGACCACGGCGTCCAGGCCGGGGCGGCACACTGCTCAATCGTCATCGTCGTCACAGGGCACAGGGAATTCAACGTCAGGGTCCCAGCAGATTTCGGCGGCGTGGACGCGGGAATCTACGGGAATGGTCAGCGTATGTGCGGTCGCAGCGGAAATTCCCGCGAAGGCGGCCAGCATCAGGAATACGCGTAATCGCATGACTTCTGCCATCCGGTAAAACCGAAATGGCGGCTCGCAGTCGCAAGCCGCCATTCAATATACCGCATTCCGTGACCGGCGGGAAATCCAACAGCCTAGCTATGCAATCAGCGTTTTCGGCTCCGGCCGGGCTTCTGCATCGCGCTCTTTCTTCAATTGTTCGGCAACGAGGAAAGCCAGCTCCAGCGCCTGGTCGGCGTTGAGGCGGGGATCGCAATGCGTGTGATAGCGGTCTGAGAGATCCTGCTCGGAAATCGCCGTTGCACCGCCGGTGCATTCGGTGACGTTCTGACCGGTCATCTCGACGTGGATGCCGCCCGCGTGCGTTCCCTCGGCGCGATGCACCTCGAAGAACGAGAGGCTTTCTTTCAAGATGCGATCGAAGGGGCGCGTCTTGTAGCCGTTGACGGCCGAGATCGTGTTGCCGTGCATGGGGTCACACGACCAGACGACGGAACGGCCGGCCTTCTTCACCGCGCGGATAAGCTTCGGCAAATGCGCCTCGACCTTGTCGAACCCGAACCGGCAGATGAGCGTCAGGCGGCCCGGTTCGTCCTTCGGGTTGAGAAGGTCGATCAGGCGCAACAGACCGTCGGCGTCGAGCGAGGGACCACACTTCAAGCCAATCGGATTCTTGATACCGCGGCAGTACTCGATATGAGCGTGATCGGGCTGGCGCGTTCTATCGCCGATCCAGATCATATGTCCGCTCGTCGCGTACCAATCGCCGCTGGTTGAATCCTTGCGCGTCAGAGCCTGCTCGTAGCCGAGAAGCAGCGCTTCATGGCTGGTGTAGAAGCTCGTCGTGCGCAATTGCGGTGTATTATCCGACGTAATCCCGCAGGCGCGCATGAACTGCAGCGTCTCGGCGATACGGTCGGCGATCTCCTGATAGTGATGGCCCTGCGGGCTATCCTTCACAAAACCCATATTCCACTGGTGCACGCGCTCGAGGTCGGCATAGCCGCCCGTTGCGAAAGCGCGGATCAGGTTCAGCGTCGCCGCCGATTGACGATAGGCTTCGAGCTGGCGGACGGGATCGGGAATACGGGCTTCCGCCGTGAACTCCGGACCGTTGATGATGTCGCCGCGATAGCTCGGCAGCTCCTGTCCGTCCCGCTTCTCGGTCGGTGCAGAGCGCGGCTTCGCGAATTGCCCGGCGATGCGGCCGACCTTCGTGACGGGCTCGCCACCGGCGTACGTCAGCACGACCGCCATCTGCAGGAAGACGCGGAAGAAGTCGCGAATGTTGTCGGCCCGGTGCTCGGCGAAGCTCTCGGCGCAGTCGCCGCCCTGGAGCAAGAAGCCGGTGCCTCCGGCAATGGCAGCGAGTTGCTTCTTCAGCTCACGCGCTTCACCGGCAAATACGAGCGGCGGGAAAGTCGCGAGCTTTGCTTCGGCGTCGGCCAAGGCCTTCGCATCGGGATAATCCGGAACCTGCAGGATCGGCTTGCCGCGCCAGCTGTCCGGCGACCATTTTTCGAGTTGGGCGTTTGACGCCATAGTAACGTAAACTCCTGAAAAGCACATTTGGGGCGCGTGCCCGAAGGCGGCGCCTTTCACGGCTCTGTGGCATATTATCCCGGGGCTTATAGGAGATATTGGCCGGCAACGCCAGCGCTCCAATCCCCTATTGCTCGCCTAGAGCCCTGCAGACATGCCGCCATCGACGGCCAGTTCTGAACCCGTGCAATATAGGCTGTCGTCGGAGGCAAAAAAGACTGCCGCGCCGGTCATGTCTTCGGGCCGTCCGAGGCGCCCCATCGGCGTTTTGTCGATCAGGGCCTTCTTGACTGGGGGCAGCTTCAACAGCCTGTCCGTGATGCCCGTTTCGACGTAGCCGGGCGCGACGGAATTCACGCGAACGTTAAACGGCGCGTATTCGACGGCGAGGCCCTTGGTCAACGCCGTGATCGCGCCCTTGGTGGCCGTATAGGCAGCCAGCGGACGGAGGCCCCGGTGCGCCATGATCGATGAGATATTGATGATCGACGGCGACTTCGATTTCCGGAGCAGAGGCAGTGCATCGCGCGACAGCCTTAGGATAGCATCGAGGTTAACCTCGCGCAGCTTCGCCCAGTCGGCATCCGACAGTTGACGAACTTCGCCGCGCACGAGAATGCCCGCGTTGTTGACCAGGACATCCGCATATCCGTGCGCTTTCTCGACGTTACGCAGGAGGGCGGTCAGATCCTGGCCTTTTGATACATCGACGACCATTGCCGTCGCGGCGCCGCCTTTGGCTTTGATCTTCTGAACCGTCTCTTCGGCGGTTTCCCCATTGATGTCGGTGACCCAGACATGCGCGCCTTCGAGGGCGAACCTTGAGGCGATGGCTTGTCCGATGCCGCCGCCAGAGCCCGTGACGATTGCGATTTTGCCGGTGAGCCGCGTCATGTGTTCCCTCTTGCCGTGAGTTCGTGTCGTGAAGTCTCGTCGAGACGTGGGCGCGAACCCATACGGCGGCGCTTTCCGACGATCAACCGGCGGCTTCGCCAGGGGCGAGCCATTTCTCACGAAGCGTGACCAGTTCCTCTGCGGCGGATGGATGCAAGGCCATCGTCTGGTCGAAGTCCGACTTGCACGCACGCATGCGGACGGCGATCGCTGCCATCTGAACGATCTCGGCCGCATCAGGCCCCAAAACGTGGACGCCGACGACGCGGTCGCTCGCGCCTTCGACAATAATCTTCATGAGCATTTTCTCATTGCGGCCGGCGAGGATCGCCTTCATCGGCCGGAAGCTCGTTTTGTAGATATGGACGTCCTTGTACTGGGCACGCGCTTCCTGCTCGGTGAACCCGACGGTGCCGATCTCGGGTGTCGAGAAAACTGCGGTCGGGATTGTCGTGTAGTCGACGATCCACGGCTTCTTGCCGAATAGGGAATCGGCTAACGCATGGCCTTCGCGGATCGCGACCGGCGTCAGGTTCACGCGGTTGGTAACGTCGCCGACGGCGTAGATTGATGGCACTGCCGTCTGCGAGGCGTTATCGACGACGATGGCGCCTTCGGAATTGACGCGAACGCCGAGAGCCTCGAGGCCAAGGCCTTTCGTATTCGGCGAACGGCCAATCGCAAACATGATCTGATCGGCTGCGAGCGTTTCGCCGTCGGAGATCGTGCCGACGATGCCCGACGACGTCTTCTCGACCCTTGTGATCTTTTGGCCGGTAATGATGCGGATGCCGCGTGCCGTCATCGCGGCTGCAAGCCCGTCGCGCATATCCTCGTCGAAGCCGCGGAGGAATTTGTCGCCGCGATAGATCAGCGTTACGTCGGCGCCGAGGCCATTGAAGATCGATGCGAACTCCACGGCGATGTAGCCGCCGCCCGCGATGACGATCCGGCGCGGAAACTCTTTCAGGTCGAACACCTCATTGGACGTGATGACGTTCTCGACACCCGGCAGCGTGTGATCGAGGTTGGGATGGCCGCCGGTCGCCACCAAAATCGTCTTTGCAGTGACCGTTCGGCCGGAATTTTCGAGACGCACCTCGTGTGGCGAGACAAGCGTCGCGCGCTCGGGAAATACTTGCACCTTGAATTTCTCGAGGGTCGCGCGATAGGCGGCTTCGAGGCGCGAAATTTCCTTATCCTTTGCGGCGACGAGCGACGCCCAATTGAATGTCTCACCGCTGACGGTCCAGCCGAAGCCCTCGGCGTCCGCGAATTCATCGGCGAAGCGGCTGGCGTAAACGAGCAGCTTTTTCGGAACGCAGCCACGGATGACGCACGTGCCGCCGATCCGGAATTCTTCGGCAATGGCCACCTTGGCGCCGTGGCTGGCCGCGATGCGGGCAGCCCGGACGCCACCGGAGCCCGCACCGATGACGAAGAGATCAAAATCGAAATTTGTCATTGCGTGGTCTGACGTGATTATTTGTTCAGAACTATTTCTGCTCGGGTGGCTGCGTTTCCCCCGCCCTCATCTCGTCAGCGATCTTGGTTGAATATTTCATGCCGATCTCCGCGCCTTTTTTCATCAATTCCGGCGTTTTGGAGATGAACTTGGCTCCGGGACCAGAACGATAGAAGTCGGCGACGGCTTTCATTTCCTCAGCCGTGAAGGTCTCGGCATAGAGGTTGGCGAAATCGCTGATCATCTGGTCCTGGTATTCGAGAAGCTTCTTCATGCTCTGATCGAACTGTTCGGAAAGCTTCTTTCCGGCTTCGGATGACGTGGCGTTGGCGCCCTTGGCGAAGCCGCGCGTCATGGCCTGAACCATGCCGTCCATCTGCTTCGTAACGCCCGTGACTTCGAGAAGATCACGCGCCGCGGCGACGCGCGCCGGATCCGGCTGCGATGGCGGCGTATCTTCGGCTAGGGCTGCACCTGAAAAACAAATAAGGCTCAGAGCAATTATTCGCAGGGCGTAGCCCATCTCAATCATCCTCTTCGAAATCAATTTCAATTCCGGATATCACTTCAATGCCTTTCGGCCCGGCAATGATGCCGACGTCTGCAATTCCTAAAAATAGTCCCGTGTCGACGATGCCCGGCACGAGCTTCAAAGCGTCGTCGAGGGCTTCGGGATCCTCAATCGCGCCGAAGGCACAATCGAGGATGTAATTGCCGTTGTCGGTCACGAACGGCTTGCCGTCTTGGCCCATGCGAAGCTTTACCTCGCCTTCGCATCCGGAATCGGCCGCGAGCTTAATGATGAGCTGCTCGGTCGCGGCGAGCCCGAACGGCACGACTTCGAGCGGCAGGGGGTAACGGCCCAGCGTTTCGACGAGCTTGGAGTTATCGGCGATGATCACGACGCGTCCGGATGCGACAGCGACGATTTTCTCCCTCAGCAGGGCGCCGCCGCCGCCCTTGATGAGACGCAGCTCTTCATCGATTTCATCGGCGCCATCGACGGTCAGATCGAGAAACGGCGTCTCGTCGAGGGTCGTCAGGGGAATGCCAAGCGCCGCCGCTTGCGCGCGCGTGGCTTCCGAGGTCGGCACGCAAACGACCTTGAGGCCGGCTTTGACTTTGTCGCCGAGAAGTTCGACGAATTTCGCCGCTGTCGAGCCGGTGCCAAGTCCAAGCTTCATTCCGTCTTCGACGTACGTCAGCGCCTGTTCGGCGGCTTGTCGCTTCCAATCGTCATTGCTCATTACGGCCTCAAGCTTTGTAAAATCAGCGCCCTCCGCGCGGGACCTCTCTAGGCTGCGGATGCGGCTCTTTCAAGCCAGCCTACCCTATCAGGCCTTCGTGACGCCGTGACATGGCTGCGCGAGATGAATACGCTACCTTGAAAACGCGAGGAGAATTCATGCAGGGCTGGACGATCGTCTTCGACCTTGACGGTACGCTTGTCGATACGGCGCCGGATCTCGCCGAAGCGACGAATCACGTGCTCTCGACGCTTGGCCTCGACCGCGTCAACGAACTCGCCATCCGGCCGTTCGTCGGTCACGGGGCGCTGGCGATGATCGACGGCGCAGTGAAGGCGCACGGGCGGAAGCTGTCTGAGCGCGAGTTGCACGACCTCTTCGAGGTGTTCATCATCTATTATACGGCGCATCTGGCCGATTACAGCGTTCCCTATCCGCACGTCATCGCGACCCTCGATGGGCTTAAGGCCGAAGGCGCGACGCTTGCGGTGTGCACGAACAAAATGGAGCTGCAAGCTCGAGCTGTTCTCGAATCGATGAACCTCGCTCATTATTTTTCTGCGGTCACCGGGCGTGACAGCCTCGGCGCCTACAAACCCGATCCGCTGCATTTGACCGGCACAATTGCGCGGGCTGGCGGCGTTCCTCAGACGAGCATCATGATCGGCGACAGCGAGACGGACATCAAGACGGCGAAGGCGGCACGCGTGCCCGTTGTGGCGGTGAGCTTCGGATACAGCGTGGATCCCGTCGCGTCGTTTGGGCCGGATGCCATCATCGATGATTATCGCGAATTGCCGGGCGCTCTCCGGAAGTTTCTCGGGACTGCCGTCAGTACGTAAGGACCCGGCATTCGCTCGACATGATTTCCTCGACGAAATGTGCAGCGCCGATGACGCCGCTGAATTCGGGAATCAGTTCTTCCTTTCGCAAGGGACAGCCGTCCAGCCCCGGCGAGAAGCAGAAGAACCTTACGCCTGCCGCGTGCCCTTCCTTGATGAAATCGTAGATCGTGCGCTTTTCGTCGGCCTTCAGGCAGATACCTTCGGCGACGCCGCTCCGCAGCAATTTGGCAGCGGGGCCCGTAAAGACGACTTCGACGCTGTAGTTCATGCCGGCGGCGACGCATGCCTGAAAGAGCGGCGCGCTCAAGCCTTCGCAGCTCAGCGGATCCGTGCTTGCCAGGATGATCATGAGCTTCTGCGGCATCGCTGCCCTCGTTGCCGATGATAACGCTCGCAAACACTACGCCGTCGGCGTGGACTGCCGCAACCTCCGAGGGCCTAGTCGTCCGTTCAGACGTCGTGACCGCTGATATAGCGGCGATAGACCAGGATTGTTGCCGGAAGGAAAACCAGATCGGCAATGAGCGACGCCAGAAGCGTCACGCCGCACACGAGGCCAAACAGCCGAAGCGACGGAAGCTGCGAGAACACGGTAACGCCCAATCCGAAGGCAAGCACGATCGTTGTCAGGATGATCGCCGGGCCGACGAGCACACGGGCGCGGCGGATCGCGATCTCGGGCTCCACGCCCGGTTTTTCTTCAAGCCGCAGACGATTGAGGAAGTGGATGAGCGCGTCGACGCCCAATCCGAACACCACGATGAGCGCGACGACGGATGAGAACTCGAGGCCCCCTCCCAGATACCAGAGCATCGCGCCAGACGTGACGACCGGAAACAGGCCGGGGAGCAAGCTGATGAAGCCGACGAAAACGGAGCGGAAGGCGAGAGCCAGCAGCACTGCGGCGACGAGCACGCAAAGCGGGATGCTTTCATCGAGCTGCGAGATCATGCGGTAGCTGTTGCGCGCGGCGAGCGCGGGCAGTCCGGTCACCGATATCTCGTAGTTCGGATAGGCCTTACGAACCGGGGCGAGCGCTTCGTCGACCTTATGTACGAGCGGTAGAATCTGGCTCGCGTCGACATCCGGCAGCCGGCCGGTCACGAGGACCGCGTCCTGCTCCTTCGCTATGAAGCGGCGAACGAGATGCTCAGGCAAAAGATTGACGTATTTCTTGACCGTCTCAACGTTGTCGTCACCGTTTTCGCGCAGCCAGCGCCTGAGACTTTCGAGCGACCAGACGTTGCCGAGGCCAGCGGCCTTTTCGAGCGCGAGATGCGTTTCCTCGATGACTTTGAGCGTGGCGGGATCGTAAAGGCTGGCACCGTTCTGCCAACGGATCATGACGTGGAAGGGATTGGCGCCGGTCAGCTTGGTGTCGATGCGGCCGGTCGCTGCGAGCGCCTGCTCGCGATCGGGAACCTGGTCGGCGAGGCGATAGCGCGGCTCGAGTTGCAGATGGAGCGACGCGAAATAGGCGAACAGCCCGATGCCGATGATCGTATAGATGACCGAATGCTTGATGACGCGATCGACGATGGCGCCGACGAAGTTGCCAAGCGCGTCCATCATACCGTCTGCCGGGGTGTGGTCGCGCGCCAAAGTCTTTTCGTTGCGGATCAGCAGGAGCGCCAGGATCGGCAGCACGACGATCACCGCGACGAAGGAGATGCAGACTGCCATGGCGCCGGCTTCGCCGAACGTGCGAATGAGGCCGGATTCCGAAAACAGGAGCGCGAGGAACGACAGAAGCGTCGCGCCGTGCGCGAGCACGCATGCCGGGCCGACGACGTTGACGGCAAATCTCACGGCTTCAAGCTTGCTGTCGCCTTCTCGCAACCGAATGCGAATGGCGGACACCATCTGCATGCTGTCGGCGAAGCCCATCACCATGATGAGCGGCGTCATCACATTCAGGAAGAGATTGAGCTTGAAATGGAGCCATCCGAGCAGGCCCAGCGACCAGCAGACCGCGATGACGGGCGGCAGGGCCGCGACGAGCATCAGCGATATGCGGCGGAAGAACAGCGCGGCGATGGCGGCGCCGAAAAACAGGCCGAGGCCGTTGTAGACGAGCTGATCTCGCTCGACGGCGTTGCGGATTTCGAGTTGCATCACCGGCGCGCCGGCGAGCTTCACTGAGAGACCGGCGGGTTCGAGATCTTCCTTCGCGGTCTGCTCGATGCCCCCGATGACGACCTTGGCGGATTTCTCGGCGACGGCCTCGCGGTTGAGGGAGAGCACGATCAGCGCGAGCTGGCCGTCGTTCGAGAGGAACTTGCCCTTGACGATGTCGTTGCTTTTCAGCGCTTCGAGGATTTGATCGAAGGCTGGGCCTTCGGGAAGATCATCGGGCACGATGGGCGGCGCATATCCCGTGGCATCCGGCTTGCCGCGTGCCGAAAGCATCGAGACGATACCGTTGACGCCATCGGCCAGCTGAAGATCGGCGGCAGCTCCCGCAAAGGCCTTCAGGCCCTCGCGCGTCAATAGGTTCTTGCCTTCGACGACGACCAGAACATCGTATTCGCTCGATGGGAAGCGGCGGTCGATCTCTTCGTAGGTTTTGAACTCAGGGGTGTTCGTCCGGAACAGCTCTGAAAGACTGTCGTCGACCTTCAGGTGCGTTAGCCCCATGACCGCGGCGGCGGTGATGAGCACGACAATGAGCGCGGAAAGGATCGGCGCTTTGATCCCGATGAGGCCGAGCTTGTTCAAGCCCAGCGAGATCAAGTGCGGCCGTTGCGGCTCCGTTGGTTCCAAACGTTCCTCCCCAACGACTTCGATCTAAGAAGCCGCCCCTGCGCCCCCTGCAATCGTGCGTGTTTGCCGGGAGACATCGCATTTTGCTGGGGTTGGGTGCAAGGACTACATCGCATCGAATCCAGGCTTATATATGCGGGCCTCAAGCGTGCCCCCGGCCACCGACAACTTTTGCTAGAGATATGTCAGCGCGGCGGGACCATTCGGCACGATATTCAGAGTTCGCTTGCGTTGCCCTGCTGGCCTGTGGAACAGCCTGATTGCGGCCCGCCCCTTTCCTCGTTTCAAGGATCTTCAATGCTCAACAACTCGCCCTTCGCGCTGATTGCCGCAGCGTTCTTTGCTGCAGTCGCCATGACATTTGCGGGCGTGCCGAGCGCCTTCGCGATGCAAAAGATGCTGGTGGGGCCGGTGGCGTTTGAGGTGGCGGACAATTTCAAAGAGGTCGCGGGCAAGACGCCATCCATCCACCAGGATGCTTCGGGCATCACGGTGGAGGCGGCGGAGCTTCCGCTCGAAGCGCTGCACGAATTCAAGGGTCAGGCGTTTCTCGATTTTCTGGCGAGCCTCAAATACACGAACGCCGCTTACGCCGATGGCGCTCTCAAGCGGGGCGACGCTTACACGTATGTGCTGGCGGACGCCAAAGGCCCGCAGGGACCCGAGTCGCGCTTCCTGCTGGTTCTGGGCGGTGAAGGCCGCGCGGCGATCGTGACCGCTTACGCGCCGAAGAGCGAATTCGAAAACGGACATGCGAGCCGCGCAGCCATCGAGGCTATTCTTTCTAGCGCTGCGATCGTTCCGGCTGGGGGCAAGCCTTGAGGCTCGTCCATTCCCTCATCGGAGAGCAGACCGGACAAATCGGCTCAAGCGCGGCGATGAGGGCCGCTTGACAGGCTAACCCGACGCCTCGCATATGGGCGCTTCCCAAAACGGGCGGTTAGCTCAGCGGTAGAGCACACGCTTCACACGCGTGGGGTCATAGGTTCAATCCCTATACCGCCCACCATCCTTAACGAGTTCGCTTATTGGTCCAAAGCTCGCCTTTTCGCGGATGTGATAGGCAGGTACGGCGATTCATCGTGCAACTGAGCACCATTTATTCCGATTTTGCCCGATTCCGCGCGAATTCGGCCACGAAGCGTCGTCAATAAGTCAACCGGGGGAACTGAGGGAGTACACGATGTCCATCAAGGGAATGAGCGTAGCGCTGTTCGCGCTCTGCGCGATTGTCATGTCCGCGCATGAAAGTCGCGCCGCGTCGGCGCGCGAGATCGACGCCAGCGTGCATGAAACACTCGAGCGGTTTTTCTATCAGGTCGGGGGCGCGCGCGAACTTGCGAACAAGGCCGTCGGCATTCTCGTCTTTCCGTCCGTCGTGAAAGCCGGGTTCGGCGTCGGCGGCGAATACGGCGAAGGCGCCCTTCTCGTCCACGGTCGTAACGCTGGATATTACAATACGATCTCGGCGTCGTTCGGATTTCAGCTCGGCGTGCAGGCGCGGTCCGTCATCATCGCGTTCATGACGCCCGAGGCGCTCGAGCAGTTCCGGCGCACGGCCGGCTGGAAGGTCGGCGTTGACGGTTCCGTCGCCATCATCACCGTCGGTGTCGGCGGTTCGATCGATACCAACAAGATTACGAGCCCTGTCGTCGGGTTCATCCTCGATCCCAAGGGCCTGATGTACAATCTGACGCTCGAGGGATCGAAGATTTCGCGAATTTCGAAATAATCTTGAGTTCTGACATCGGCTGGGCTGTTCCGTGGGGAACAGCCTGGCTGATCGCATACATGCTGAGTTCCCTCATTCAACGAGGGGACTAGCATGCGAAAGTCGTTATCAAAAGGTTGCGCATACTGCGTGGCCTTCATCGTTCTTGCTGGCTTTGCCAGTTCTGCCGCGCATGCAGAAATCTATATTTTCGACGCGCGACGTACCGAAGTCCGCTTCACGTACGTGATGGGAATTTCAAAACAGCAAGGCCACTTCAATCAGGTTCAAGGCACGCTGCAGTTCGACGAGAAAGCGCCCGAGAAGAGCCAAGTCAGCGCGACGATCGCGACCGCAAGTCTTGGGACGGGCGAGCCGATCGTCGATGACGAGTTGAAGGGCAGCGATTTCTTCAACGTCGCCGCAGATCCGGTGATGACATTCAAAAGCCGGGCGGTTCGGTCTACCGGCGCGGACACGGCCGAAATGACCGGCGATATAACTGTCAACGGCATTACGATGCCGGTGACGTTCGCAATCTCGCTACATCCACATACGGACCCGGCTCTCAAGCACTCGAATGGCGCGCGGGAATTCGTGGCGACGGGGCGCATTCAGCGGAGCGCCTTCCGTATGACAGCCTATCAATCGATGGTCGGCGACGACATCGATATCGAGATCGACGCCATTGTCAGAAAGAAAACTTAGCGCGCTGTCCTTATCTGGCCGCGGCAACGGCCGGTAACGAAGCGCGGAAATCCAACGTACTCAGCGTATCGCACTCAACAGAACGAGTACCGCATCAGCGCAGCCCCACTGCCGGAGCGACCATTATGTCATTGAAAAATAGATTCTTTTCCAACCCGGATCGTTGGTTTTTCTGGCTCACTGCAACGGCCGCGATCCTCGGCGTATTTGCCGTTTTGAGCGGGTCCCGGCTCGTCGCGAAGGAAGGCACTGCCATTCCGCCACCCTCAATGGATGAGCACTCCGGGCCTGGATCGGGCACCGAGACGACCGTTCTCGCGGGCGGTTGCTTCTGGGGTGTTCAAGGCGTCTTCCAACACGTCAAAGGCGTTGAAAGCGCGATGTCGGGCTATACCGGCGGCAAGAAGGAAGACGCGCACTACAATGTCGTCGGCACGGGCGATACGGGCCATGCCGAGTCCGTTCAAATAAAATTTGATCCGAAGACGGTCAGCTACGGGAAGCTGTTGCAGATCTACTTCTCGGTCGCGCACGATCCGACATTGCTCAACCGTCAGGGACCGGACTCAGGCACGCAATATCGCTCGACGATTTTCCCGCAGACGCCGGAACAGGCCAAAATCGCGGAGGCCTATATCGCTCAGTTGGGGAACGCTCACGTCTTCCAATCAGCGATTGCGACAACAGTTGAGCCCGGCCGCACGTTCTATCCGGCCGAGGACTATCATCAGAATTTTCTGACGCTCAATCCGACGTATCCCTATATCGCCATCAACGATATTCCGAAGGTCGAGAACTTGAAGAAGCTCTTTCCGGAAAACTACCAGACCGATCCGGTACTGGTCGCGGTCGCCAAGCCGTCGAATTGAAGGCGTACGTCATGCCGATGAGGGTCGGCATCCAGCCGGTTTTCAGCAATCACCCGATCTGATGGTTGTCTGGATCCCAGCCTTCGCCGGGATGACGTTGTGGGAGATGCTTCGCCGTCGCGCGCTCAGGCGTTGCGGGCAATCGGCTCGAGGTCTTCGGTGTAGATCGAGTACATCGGCTCATCCTGCAGGATGACGTCGGTGTATTCGCCGTAGCCGTTGAAGCGTGTCGCCATGGCGCGCGCATAGGCTCCGAGGTTGCCAATCTCGATGTAATCCCCTTCGCGGACAGACGCCGGCAGCATGAAGGGTCCCTTCATGCGATCGATCGAGTCACATGTCGGGCCCCAGAACTCGAACGGCTCGAGCGGCTCGTTGGGATCGAGGCCGGGACGGATCAACCGTACAGGGAAGATGAAACCCAGGTGGGCGCTGTCGAACAGCGCGCCGTAGGAGCCGTCGTTGATGAAAAGCTGGTTGCCGGGTTTCCGGAGATCGACCTTCACGATCAAGCTCTCGGCTTCCGCGACCAGCGCCCTGCCCGGCTCGCAGATGAGACGGCAATGCTCGGTCACCGGCATCTTCGCCATCGACGATTTGATGACTTCGATGAAGTCGGAGAGACGTGCGGGAACGCTATCGGTGTAGCGCGAGGGAAATCCGCCACCGATGTCGATCGCGTCGACGACGACGCCGGCTTTCACGATGTGCTTTTTGACTTCCTCGAACGCCATTGCGTAGGCGTCTGGCGTCGTCGTTTGCGAGCCGACGTGGAAGGTGATGCCGAGCTCGTCGGCGACTTGGCGTGCCTTGATGAGCAGGCGCTGCGCACGCTGGCCTGAGATGCCGAATTTATGCTCGAGGGGAACGCGGCTGTTCTTCGCCGGCACCGAGATGCGGACGAACAGCTCCAGGTCTTTCGCGCCGTCGGTTTCCTCGACGATCTTCTGCAGCTCGTCCTCGCTGTCGAGAGCGAAGCACTTGATGTCATAGTCGAAATACGCGCGGCGGATCGCGTAGCGCGATTTGACCGGATGCATGAAGTGCAGGCGCACACCGGGGATGGTCGCTGCGTCCTCGAGTTCCGCCACGGAGGCCACGTCGAACTGCTTGATGCCCGCACCGTAAAGCGCGCCCAGAAGAAAGACGGAGCTATTCGCCTTATAGGCGTAAGCCACTTCGCCCGGAAAATTTTTGATGAACCAGCGGGCGGCACGTCCGGCCGCATGAGGACGCGCAGCGAAGACCGGAAGATCCGGCTTCATCTCGGTCACCATTTCGAGGGCGGTGGCAAACTTCTCCATCGCGAAAGAACCTCCCAGGGAAGAACTATCCGGTTTCGCTCGCGGCAGCCGAGCTATGTCGGCTCTGGATGATATATTGAAGGGGTGCATTTAGGTATCTCGGCCCCCGCTGTAAAGCCTTTCGGAACCCAAACGCTCTCTATGGTTGCTGGATTCTCTCGCGAACGCGAGTGCATGTAGACAATGACGCACCGGGCGATGCCGTTCGGCATCTCTTGCGACAGTTTGATGAATGCTGACGAGCTGCCGCGCCGAATGTGCAGCAGGCGAATCGCGCGCTAGCTACGGCCGAGAACGAGAATCGCACGTCCATCGCGGAGAGACTTCTCGCTGGCGACATCCGGCCGAGGTTCCGGGATGCGTTCGCCTCGATCCTGCTGGCGTCGAAGGGCTCCCGTTCGCGCGATGCGGGCACGCTCAGCCTTTTCCGGGCTCGTTCGCATTTCCCAATCCGTCACGAGCGTGTCCTGGAGAAAGTTCTCCCAGTTGCCCAGAACGGTGAATCGCTGGCGTTCAAAATCATGCTCGATGCCGACAGGGGGCGCCGCGCGCGTCGAACAGCGGCCGAGGATCGTCTCGCTGCCCTCCGCCTTGTAGCGCAACTGGAAGGGCGCGTCGGCTGGCGGGATGCTGACCGCCTCGCCGGCAGTGATGAGGTTGTCGCGCTGAAAATCGCTCGGGAAGAGAACCGTCGCGATACCCGCTGAATCGACGCTGATCACTGTGAGATAACAGGCGTTGTCGGCCTCGGCCCTGATCGTCACGATGTCGCCTGGCACCGGGCGCGGTTTGTCGATCCACATCGTCAGTCCGATCGCGGATTTGACCTCGCGCAGGAAGCCTGCGGACGCAGTGGTTTGGCTCGGCGTGTCCGTGCCCTTCAGAAGCGAAAAGAGGCGCTCGAGCTCTTGGCGCGACAGCACGCCATGCAAGAGGCGGCGGGCCAACGGGGCGGCATCTGCTTTTGCTTCGGCCAGCTCCTTCAAGAATTCCGATCGCTCGAGGCCCGTCTCGCCCAGCGCCACCTCGAAATCGGCACCCTCTCGATAGCGGCGCGCCAATCCCGTGACGAGTTCGTCGCCATGCACGCGCATGTCGAGATCGACACCGGCAGTTTTGGCAGCCGCGCGGTACCGGTCCCATCCGCCGAGCATAAGCAGTGCGTTTTCGCTATCGGTGCCGAAGAGGGGCAGCACGGCGCGGCGGTCGGGCGCCATGGGTCCTGCGGAAATATCGATCGGTCCCGCGGCACGGAAATCATCCTTGGCCTGCACCAATCCCTCGGTGTGGCACGCGAAGCAATTGGTGCCGGCTTTCGTCGCGGGCTCGACGGCGTCGGCCTCGTTACCGGCGTACGGCTTTTCGATACCGGGCAATGCACGGTCGATGCGGTTGCCGTCGGCATCGAAAAGTGCGAACGCGTAAAACCCGTTCGGAAGGGCGAAAAGTGCGCGGATCTGGTCAGGCCGGAACGGTGATTTCGCTGTAGTCGCCGATTTCGGTCCTTGCGGATGATCGAAGATATTTTGCTCGCCGTTGCTCGTTGCGAAGTCGTAGGCAAGCCAAATTCCGGCGTGCTTTCCGGGATGTCTTTCGATCAAACGATTGCCACGCGTCACGGTGCTTTCACGCACGGCGAGGCGACGCACGGAACCTGCCCGGATGTTCGCATCCAGATCTGTTCCGTTCATTTTTGCGAGTTCGGAGAGCTTCGTGGGTATCCCGAGCAGGGCGTAATAAAGCGGTGTATCTCCGGCCGCAGCGGCGAGCCAATCGCCGTTGACGACAATAACGCTGCTGGCCGCGGTCTTCACAACATCGGGTGCAACCATGTGAATGAGCGCCGGGGGATAAGCTTTCTCGATCAGTTTCCAGCGCGCTTCATCCCAGCCGAAATCGCCAAGGCGAAACGACAGAAGTGTGCCGGCATCATCGAGCGGCGTCAGCTTCACCGGCTCCTGAACCCAAGAGAGAGAGTTCATCAGCTTGTTGAGCGCCTTGCCGTAGGCGGTCATCTCGGCCGGGGTGGCGCACGAGTTGTAGAGATGAACGAGCGAGATGAAACGCACGTCCTTGCCTTGATCGCGCTCGAGGCGTTGCGCCTCGCGCATCAGTTTGTCGATGTCGGCGGTACGCACGGGCTGGCGCGACGGGCAACTCTGCGCGGCAGGAGGAAGATCCCTGATCCATCGGCGGATTGCTTGAATGTCGTCGGGCTGCGGCTCGGGCTTGGCGTCGGGTCCGGTAAAAATATCGAGCGGCGCGTGACGCGTTTCGAAGACGTCATACAGGCGTGACGCGTCGGGAAGCCCCGGCTTCACCAGAACCGGATCGCGCGCTTGATCATCGATTGCCAAGATATTTGCGAGGTCGCCCGATGCGAGGGGGCGTTCAAGCTTTCCAGTCTGATGACAACGGGCGCAATGAGTTTCGAGGACCGTATACGCTTTCGCCGCGCGCGGTTCGTCGGGACGCGGTGGAACTGGAAGAGAAGCGCCCGCTCCCGCCTTAGCGGTCGCCTGAGCAACGACGCGCTCACTTGGTAACGCGAACCCGATCAGGCACGCGGACAAGCACGCAGAAATTATCAGGTATCTCGGCCGCACGTCCTTGGAGCCCCCGCCCGTCTTTTTTTCTTATTCGCCGCTCCTAGCGTCGAGGCGCGGCGCCATCGTGGCGGCGCATGTGAAGCTGCGCCGTTAAGAGAGATGAAGAATTCGTTAAATTGCCGAGTAGCGAGTTAGGCATTCCGAGAGTTCAAAATCGACCGCAAAGCAAAGTTCGGTTACAAGAACCTTACTTCAATAGAATAGACGACTGCGGAAACGATCGATGGACCTCAAGGCAGCGAGCGACCGGAATTCGACAGCCGACCGGCTGGCCTTAGCGAGCATGATGGTGTGCTTCCTCGCCACGGGAGCACTTCTCATCGGCACTCTTGCCGTTACATCCCTCGATCAGAACCGCCACGCGACGATCCCGAGCGCCACGACCTCTCACTGACACTTGTTTTTTGTAGTTCCCAAACTCGATCCTTCACTTTCGATCCATGCCGATCCACTTAGGCCCTTCGCCACCCGGCGCAGGGCCTTTTCTTTTGCGCCGTTCGACCACGCGTCGGTGCTTCAGTGCGCTCCGGCGCCTGTTCCTGAGCTTTTGACAAGCACGACATAGCCGTTGGCTTTGAGCTCGGTGACGACCTGGTCCAGATGCTTTCGGTCACGCGTTTCGATGACGAGATGGAGTTCGGTACCCTTCGCCGGCACGTCGGTGAAAACGCGCTGATGATAGACCTCGACGATGTTGGCGCCTGCTTGCCCGATGATGCCGGAGACTCTCGCCAGCTGGCCGGGACGATCGGGAATGTCGATGGCGAGGCGCGACAGGCGGCCGTCGCGTGCGAGTTCGCGCGTCAGTACGCTTGCGAGCAGCCGCGTGTCGATGTTGCCGCCGCAGAGCACGAGCCCGATCTTCTTGCCCTTGTAAAGCCTGTTGGCTCCGATGAGCGCTGCGAGACCGGCGGCGCCTGCCCCTTCGACGACGGTCTTCTCGATCGTTATCAGCAATGAGACCGCGCGTTCGAGATCGGCTTCCGAAACGAGCAGGATGTCGTCGACAAGCTCTTCGATGATCTGCTGCGTCAAGCTGCCAGGCACCGTTACGGCGATGCCTTCGGCGAGCGTGTCGCCGCCGACGGGAAGCTTCGTCTTTTTCACCGCGTTGAGCATCGAGGGATAAAGCTGGGCTTCGACGCCGATGACTTTGATCTTTGGATTGATCGCCTTCGCAGCGATCGCCATTCCCGAGATCAAGCCGCCGCCGCCGACCGGGACGATCAAGACGTCGAGGTCGGGTGCCGTGCCAAGCATTTCGACAGCGACCGTTCCTTGTCCGGCGATGATCGCGGGATCGTTATAGGGATGGACAAAGGTCAGCCCATGTTCCGCGCCGTAGCCGACAGCGAACCGATAGGCTTCATCGAGGCTCTGGCCCTCGAGAATGACGTTCGCTCCGTGGCTGCGCGTATTTTCGACTTTGATCGTCGGCGTCCAGGCGGGCATGATGATCGTCGCCGGAATACCGAGTCGATGGGCGTGGTAGGCGACGCCTTGCGCGTGATTACCGGCCGACATCGCGATGACGCCGTTCTGGCGCTGCTCAGGCGATAGCGACAGGAGCTTATTCAAGGCGCCTCGTTCTTTGTAGGACGCCGTGAACTGCAGGTTTTCGAACTTGAGCCAAATCTCGGCGTTCAGCAGCGTGCTCAGCGTGCGGCTAAGCTCGAACCGGGTGGGGATTACGGCGCCGCGGATGGCATCGGCCGCGCGAAGAATGTCGTCATAGGCGACGGCAAGCTCAGGCGGATTAATCGTCGCTAATTTGGTCATTATCTTCCGGCAGGTTTTGTTCAGATTGCGGTTCTTACCACACTGACTTGCGGTTCGCCTCCCACGCTTTTTGCCCTGATGGTTTAGTGCGTGGGGGATCCAGGCCCGGAAGGTCTTCGCTCTGGCGTCCGTCTGGCCGGCTTATGTCGTTTGCGGGCGCGTTTCGTTCTGTCGATGATTTCTGGTGCAGAGAAATTGCATGGCTCACCTGCCCGCAAAGACGGCCCTTGCCGCCGCCATATTGGCCGCACTCCTCGCCGGCCCTTCGATGGCCGACCCCACAGGTCAGAAATTCGAGTACGGCCCCTACGGGTCTCAGAACAATTCCGGGAGCGAGCAAGCGGCCCCGCAAGGCGAGCCGCCCGCGCCGACCTACAACGGCAGCAACTCTGCGGGAGTGGCTGCCCCCAGTTACCGGGACGATGCACGCGACTATAGCGGGTCTGGCGCGGAGGACCTCGACGACGATGCTGACGGACCGCCGGGCGATGCTGATGGTCCGCCGCCTGAGAATGGGCAAGAGCCTCCACCGCGCGCTGCGGCCGGTCCTCCTCCTCCGCCAGGCGATTTCGAAGGCGGGATGCCCCGCGTCGAAGTTCGCACCAGCGCGCCCGACAGCGACGTTCCCTACGAAATCCGCGAGCACCATGCGCGGCAGGCGGCAATCGAAGCCTGGCGCAGAAAGGTCGCGGATCGCTTCGGCCGCGAGTTCGCCCATTGGCGTCAGGCCGCCGACAAACACGTCGACTGCAGGCCGGATCGCCGCGAAGGCTTGGTCTGCGTCGCCAGCGCGCTACCTGTGCGCGGGTTTGACCGCCACGGAGAATGGCGCCGGGAGGACCGTTATTAAGCGATCGTCAGCGGCATCATCGCGGCATCGAAATCATCCCGGTTGATCCCGGAGCTTCTTTTTGCGATCTGCGACTGTGGTCGAGCCGCGCGGCGAAGGCGCTCGCTCTCCGGTCGTTGGCGCAGATGGGAATTCACAACATGGCGAAAGTAGCGTGGCTGGGTTTGGGCGTCATGGGCTATCCCATGGCTGGCCATTTGAAGGTGCGTGGCGGCCACGATGTCGTCGTCTACAATCGAACGGCCGCAAAAGCCGAAAAGTGGAAAGAGGAGTTCGGCGGGACCGTCGCCGCAACTCCAGCTGAAGCGGCGCGCGATTGCGATGCCGTGTTCGCCTGCGTCGGCAACGACGACGATCTCCGCAGCGTCACGACCGGGGCCGGCGGGGCCTTCGAGAACATGCGAACAGGTGCGATTTTCATCGACCATACGACGGCATCGGCAAAGGTCGCGCGGGAACTCGCGGCAGCCGCGGAAAAACGAGGCTGCAAGTTTCTTGATTGTCCGGTTTCCGGCGGACAGGCCGGCGCCGAGGGCGGAACTCTGACAGTTATGGCCGGCGGCGATGAAGGCGCGTTCGCGACTGCAGAGCCTTTGATCAAAAGTTTTGCTCGCAGCATTCGCCGAATGGGCCCATCCGGCTCGGGACAGCTCGCCAAGATGGCGAACCAAATTGCCATTGCTGGTCTCGTTCAGGGATTAGCCGAATCCATTCACTTCGCAGAATGCGCCGGGCTCGATGTCGAAGCGTTGATCGGCACGATTTCGAAAGGCGCCGCGCAATCATGGCAGATGGACAATCGCTGGAAGACGATGCACGAGCGAAAGTTCGACTTCGGCTTCGCGGTTGATTGGATGCGCAAGGATCTCGCGATCTGCTTCGATGAAGCGGCGTCCAACGGCGCTGACCTGGCGGTCGCCAAGCTCGTCGACCGGTTCTACGGCGAGGTGCAGGAACTCGGCGGTCGCCGCTGGGACACGTCGAGTCTCATCGCTAGGCTTCAAGCAAAGAAGGAAGTCTGAAGCGTTCAGACTTCTGCGCGTTCGCTCTTCGATGAGCGTTCGGTAATCGCGAACTGCAGCGGCAGTGCGGTGGTGTACTTGATCTGCTCCATCGCAAAGGCCGACGAAACCTTGGCGATATCCACGCGTGAGATGAGCTTCTTGTAGAAGGCATCGTAGGCGGCGATGTCGGGTACCGCGACGCGGAGCAGGTAGTCGATATCCCCCGACATACGGTAAAATTCGACGACTTCGGGAAACTCGGCGACGGCGGCGTGGAACTTCTCGAGCCAGGTCAGAGAATGTTTGTCGGTCTTGATGGACACGAACACCATGACACCGGCATTTACCTCCTGAGCGTTGAGGATCGCAACGCGGCGTTGGATGACGCCAGATTCTTCGAGCTTCTGGACTCGGCGCCAGCATGGCGTGGTCGATAGCCCAACCTCCTTGCCGATATCGGCCACCGGGCGGGTGCAATCCTGCTGAAGAATGCGCAGAATCTTCACATCCATTTCGTCTAACATTGCGAACGCGCCCTCTGAAAAAGAAACAGCATTTTGTTCGGTGTGCAATTTTTAAATTAATATTCTATAATTGAATGGCGTCAATGTGAGGATTAGTATTTTTTTCTCTCTCTGAGTTATTTGCCCCTTGATCAAATGTCCTGGCTCACACATGTAGGGGTCTTCCCCCCAACAATAACCGATTATCATCATGTCCCCGATCAGGCCCATTTCAGATAGCGTATCCATAAGCAGTTGGCTGGACAAAGACGACTTCAGTGATGTGAAGGCGCTCGGTTTTCAGAGGGTGATCAATTTCCGTCCGGATAACGAGGCGCGAGATCAGATCCCGAGCACCGAGGCGGAAGCAGCCGCCCGCGAGGCAGGTCTTCATTATACGCATATTCCCGTTACCCGGCAGAACCTCTTCACAGACGAGGTCGTTCGCAAAGCTGTAAGTGAATTCGCACCGGGAGAACGGACGCTCGCATATTGTGCCTCGGGTCAGCGGGCCGCGATTGTCTGGGCAGCTGTAACCGCGCGTTCGCGCCCCGTCGACGAGGTGCTTTCCTCTGCCCAAGGCTGCGGCTTCGATCTCCGGCTCGTGCGAGATGACCTCGAGGCGCAAGCTGTTCGCGCGCAGCAGTCGGAAACCTGATCGGGCGTCGCCGCGGTCAAGCCTTGGCGCTCGGCCGCGCTGAAACCTCACGGTGCCAGCGCATGACGTTGCTGAAACCTTCGGGCAGACCGAGGCGAGCTGGCTTCATGAAATCGATGGCAACGAGAGCGGTAATGTCGGCGATAGAATAGTTTTCGCCGGCAAAAAACGGGCTTTCCGACAGACGCGCATCGATCCGCTTCAATTCGTGCGCGACCTTTTCCTTGTTGGCTTCGCCCCACTCCGCGATTTGCGGAACTTCGAGGTGCGCCATCTTCGGGTGCAAATGCCTGAAAACGGCGAACACTGCGTTGTAGAGGCCGATCTCGATGCGCCTGTTCCACATTTCGACTTCGGCTTTGCCGACGGGGCCAACACCGAACAAGGCAGGCTCGGGCGAGATCTCTTCGAAATAGCGGCAGATGGCGACCGTCTCGGAGATCGCCCGGCCGTCATCGAGGATAAGCACCGGCACCCGAGCCCAAGGATTGAGCTTCGCGAAGTCCCCGGTCTTGAGGTCATCGACCATCATGTTCAGTTCCTCGCGCGGAACATCGATGCCTTTTTCGGCGAGGAAGATGTTGACCCGTCGCGGACTTGGGGCTGCATGCGTTTCGATGATCCGCAATTTCCTACCTCCCGAATTTTGAATTGTTCTCGGCTCGCCATTTGCCCGGCGGGTCGAATTCGCCTGCCCACAGCCCACGCCGCGATGAACGGGCGTCGGCTTCTTCAGTCGTGTAAACCCCATAGGCGATGGCCATTCCGATCGCCACCATGCGGGCATTGAGGTCGCGGCCGCCGGCCGTGCAGCGGGCAAGAAGCCGACCGTAGACATCTCTCTGACTGACCCTGCACGTGACCGTATCGCTGCCGATGGCACGGGCAAGCTCGCGGTGAGCGTCTTCGCCGCAACTCCAGACCTCGCCGTTGCGCCGGCATGTATGGCGACCTTCCGGCGCATCAATTCCCTGCAGCCTCACCTCGTTGCCGTCCACCCAGAGGCTATCGCCATCGATGGGGCGGCCGGCGCCGCTAACGCTGGGCGGAAACGGGTCATTGCGGCTTTGGAAAAAGCGCCAATGGTCGCGGCCTGCGAAAATAGCCATTCCGGCGACGGTTAACGTCAAAATGAGCCTTACATACGGCCTCCAGCGCCCTAGAAAGCCATTTAATCGGCGCCTGGACGATGTCCGCCGCCACTTAGGCGGGTAGGGTTGCATTCCACAGCCTCAACCAGTCCGCGAGATTTTAAGTCTTGCTTTAACAAATTGACGCCAATTTACAGGCGGCGCCCGGGCATCTCACCCGTGCCCCTTCATCGATAGGACGCAACGCGCGGTATGGACGATAACGCCTACAGCGTCGAGCCGGCAGCTGAACAGCTAGCGCGTCCGGCGCGACGAGGTCGTTCTCGGGATGAGCTCAAATCATTCCGGGATAGGCTGACGCACGGCACCGTCCATAAGCCCGAGTTCGAATACGAACTGCTCACGATGTTCGCGCGCAACGAAACCAGCGCGCCCTTCGCGATGCCGGCACTTTGCTTCATCTTCTACATCACGTCGATGTTCTGGGCGTCGTTCACCGAGGCGACGACTTGGATCGCCATCGTCTCGATCTCTCGCGTCTACATGCTCGACCAATGCCGGCGCTTGCTTTCCATTCCGCGGACCGAAGTCAATGTCGGTCAATGGCGCCGTCATTTCACCCGGATCGAACTCGTCAACGGCTTCGCACTTGCTGCTTTCGCGCTTATCGGCATGTCGATCAGCAATCCGGCCGGCGTTTCGCCCGCGACGTTCTCCTCGCATGTCTTCATTTTCGCGACACTGATGGTAGTGCTCGCGATCCGCATGACGTTCGCCTCGACGCTCCCTCGCCTTTTCCTGGCGGGCACGGTGCCGATGACAGTTGCCGTCGCGGGCCGGCTCTTCACGCTCGGTGACCCCTTCTATTTCGCGCTTGCCTCGATGGCGATCGGCATTCACGTGTTCTTCGTCTATCTCGCGCGCGGCTTGCATTCGACGGCGCTCGCGATGGTAGAATTCCGTGCCGAGAAGGATAGCCTGATCTCGGAACTCGAAGAGGCAGGCGCCATTTCCGATGAAGCGCGCCGCCGCGCGGAATCTGCCAACAAGGCCAAATCACGCTTTCTCGCCACGATGAGCCATGAGCTTCGCACCCCGCTCAATGCGATCATGGGTTTTTCCGAGGTGATGGAGAAAGAGCTGCTCGGCCCGATCGGGAGCGACATCTATCGCGATTATGCGCGCAGCATTTATCAGAGCGGCGATCATCTGCTGTGCATCATCAACGAAATTCTCGATCTCTCGCGTATCGAAGCGGGGCGCTACGATCTGCATGAGGAGGCGATGCGGCTCACCGACATCGCGGAGGATTGCCAACGCCTCGTGAAGATCAAGGCCGATGCGAAATCGCTGACGTTCGTCGAAGACTTTGCGCCGGATTTACCGCATGTCTGGGCCGATCCGCGGGCACTGCGCCAGATCTGTCTCAACCTGCTCTCGAACGCCCTGAAGTTCACGCCGAAGGGTGGCCAGATCACGCTCATGGTCGGCCACACGCAGGACGGCGGACAGTTCATGACGGTGGCGGACACGGGGCCAGGTATTCCGAAGGAAGAAATTCCGCGCGTGCTGCAGGCCTTCGGCCAAGGGTCGCTCGCGCATGAGACAGCCGAGGGCGGCACAGGCCTCGGACTTCCGATCGTACAGAACCTCATTCATCTGCATGGCGGTACGTTCGACCTGCAGTCGGAATTGCGGAAGGGAACGGAAGTCACCGTCACGCTTCCGTCCCGCCGCGTTCTTCATTCAATTGCGCCGTTGCAACCGCTCGGTCAGGAACGTCACCGCGATCCAGCGCCACGTCCGGCACGGCAGCCACGCATGCGTTCTGCTTCGCCATTCGCGCCGGAAAACGTGGCCTGGAAGGTCGCGGGCGATGCGCGATAATCGTTTATTATTCGGGGTCCGATGCTCGGCTTTCTTCTAACGGTCATTCTTGGGCTTGGAACGCTGCTCGCCGCGACGGTCTTTGGCGGAGTGAAGCTCGACGCCGCTCCCGATCTACCGGTTGCGGCAACCGTGATCGCAATTCTGGTCGCGCTTTACATGGCGACGCTGCTCAACCATCGGGGTGAGCGACGGCTTGCTTTGTGGCCGACGCTTGCTGCGTGCATCTCGGGCGCCGTTCTCGTCGCGGGGGCATTCAATAAGAGCGCGCCATTTGCGTTGTCTGATTTCATCCCCAGCGCAACAACCAGCGTGGATGCGGCTCAGCCGAGACGGGACATGCCTGCCTCGGTGCGCATCCGGCAGACCGACGACGGCACTTTTCTCGCCAACTCTGAAGTCAACGGACAAGCGATGACGGTTCGAATCGACACCGGCTCCGCGACGGTCGTTCTCCGGCAATCGGACGCCGAAAAGGCCGGCATCGACGTCAGCCATCTGACTTTCGATACGCCTCTCAAGACTGCCAACGGAACGAGTTACCTTGCTCCGGTCCGGCTGAAGTCGGTGCGCATCGGACCGTTGGCGATCGACGATGTGGAAGGGCTTGTGGCGCGGCCCGGAACTCTCAACGAAAACCTGCTCGGTACAAGTTTCTTAAGACGTCTGGCGTCATATCAAGTCACCGGCAATTTTGCGACGCTTCGGCAATAGAACGCCGATTACGGTTATGCGCAGCTCTCTTGGAAAAGGGCGTCCGGAATGTCATCAGCAACTGTCAGTCTGTTTGGCTCCTTCGCGCTCGCGGCGGTGGGAGCTGCAGGCCTAGCTTATACGCTGACGCATCCCGGCGTTGTGGCCGGCTTTATAGAGCGCGCCAAAACGACATCCGGTCTTTCGCAGCAATCATCCTCTGCTCAAAGCGACGGCGCTCTACCCGGCACGGACGATGCCCCTCGCGGCCAATCCGGCATCGTGACATTGCCCGCGGGCGACTACGGTCACTTCCGGGCCGAAGCTGACATCAACGGACGCGAAGTCGATGTCATGGTCGATACCGGAGCATCCCTCGTCGCTCTCACCTACGAGGATGCGCGACGAGCGGGGATCTCGGTGGAGCCCTCGGACTTCACCCACACGGCCCAGACAGCGAACGGCATCGCCCGAGTTGCACCTGTCACAATTCCGCGCATCAGCATCGGCAGTATTACCGTCAGAAACGTTCCCGGAGTTGTATCGGAGCGCGGCGCGTCCGAGCGGACCCTGCTGGGAATGTCGTTTCTCGGGCGGCTCTCCCGTGTCGAAATGCGCGGTGGCACCCTCGTGCTGCAAGAGTAACTCTCGCCCATTATTCCACTATTCCGCCCATAACATTGCTGATAGAGCGCACCCCGGAACCCCGCCCTGGTCTCAGCGCGTTAGGTTCCCCGAATGAATAACGTTCGAGGAGAGGCATATGTTGCCGAAGCCACGCGCCGACCTGAAGCCGAATACCGCCGACTTTGAGCGTTTCCCGCTCGTCAAGCCGACCGGGTTTCGCGAATACGATGCTCGGTGGCTCTACCCTCAAGAAATCAACCTCATGGGCCTCAACGCCGTTGGCCTCGGGATGGCAACGCTCTTCGCCCGGCGCGGCGTTCCGAAACGTCTTGTGGTCGGGCATGACTACCGGTCGTATTCCGCCGCCGTGAAGCAGGCGCTGATGACGGGCCTTCTGGCTGGCGGGTGCGAAGTCTACGACATCGGGCTCGCACTTTCGCCGATGGCCTACTTTGCGCAATTCGAACTCGATGTCGAAGGCGTCGCGATGGTGACGGCGAGCCACAACGACAACGGCTGGACCGGCATCAAGATGGGATTGTCGCGGCCGTTGACGTTCGGACCCGACGACATGTCCGAATTGAAGTCCATCGTTCTCAACGGCGACTTCAAAGAGCAGTCGGGCGGCAAATATATTTTCGTTCCCGATCTCGAAGAACGTTACATCAAGGCGCTGACGAACCGTCCGAAGTTCAAGCGCCGTCTCAAGGTCGTCGCCGCGAGCGGCAACGGCACGGCAGGCGCCTTCGCGCCGAAGGTTCTGGAAGCGCTCGGCTGCGAAGTCGTGCCACTCAATGCCGACCTCGATTACACATTCCCAAACCACAATCCCAATCCCGAAGACATGAAGATGCTTCATGCGGTCTCGGCGAAGGTTCTCGAGACCAGCGCGGATGTCGGCCTAGCCTTTGACGGTGACGGCGATCGCTGTGGTGTCGTTGCCAACGACGGGCATGAAATCTTCGCGGACAAGGTCGGCGTGATGCTGGCGCGCGATATTTCGTCGATCTATCCGAACGCGAAGTTTGTCGTCGACGTCAAATCGACCGGACTGTTCTCGACCGACCCGGTGCTGCTCGGAAATGGCGCAACGACCAGCTACTGGAAGACGGGCCACAGCTACATCAAGCGCTACAATTTCGAGCACAAAACGCTCGTCGGCTTCGAGAAGTCGGGACACTTCTTCTTCAACGAGCCTCTCGGCCGTGGCTACGACGACGGGTTGGTTTCGGCTATCGCCGTTTGCGATATGCTCGATCGCAATCCGGGAAAAACGGTTGCGGATCTCCGCGATGCACTGCCGAAGACCTACGGCTCGCCAACCATGTCGCCCCATTGCGATGACGAGAAAAAGTACAATGTCGTCGATCGCATCACCGAGCACTATAAGCGCCAACAGGAAAGCGGCGGGCACGTCGCCGGTCAGGCGATCCGCGAGCTCATCACCGTCAACGGCGTGCGCGTGATGCTCGAAGACGGAACGTGGGGATTGGTTCGCGCCTCGTCGAACAAGCCGGAGCTCGTCGTCGTCGTCGAAAGCCCGACGTCGGAAGCGAATATGAAAGCGATCTTCAAAGACATCGATCAGCAGCTCGCGCGCTTTCCTGAGGTCGGCGAGTACAATCAGAAAATCGCAGTTTAACGTTTGCGCCCGGCGAAGGTTTCTTTTGGCGCCCGGCGACTCGCGTTTCGCGAGCCGGCCGCCGGGCGCGGCTGTGCTGCGGCCGCCGGCACATCAGATCAAGTCAGCAACGTCCAAAGAAAACGCGCGACGACAGTCGTCAGAAAAACGGCGAACGCGAGTTCGAGCGTACGCTTGGAAATGCCGTGGGCGACCTTTACGCCCAACGGCGCGGTTAATACTGCAAGTGGTGCGATCACGCATGCGCCGAGGTTGACGTAGCCCAGCGAAAGCGGCGGGAGACCCGCCTCGCCCCAGCCGGATATGATGTATCCGGCAATGCCGGGTACCGCGATTATCGTGCCGATGCCGGTCGCCGTTCCGACCGCTCTCAGCAGCGGCATTCCGTAGAGTGTCAAAAGTGGAACGGTGAAGGTCGCGCCGCCAATTCCCATCAAGGTCGAGATGAGGCCAATGAAGCCTGCTGCAGCCTCAAGCCACGGCGGTCGCGGAAGCTTATCGGCGATTTGCCAGTCGTCTCGACCTAGAAACATCTTCACCGCGAGGGCCGTTCCGAAAACGACCCAGATCCATCGAAGAACTTCGCTGCTCGCGTAATTCGCGATGACGATACCGGCGATCACTCCGAAGACGATCCAGGGGCCCATCCGTTTGACGACATCGATATCGACGCTGCCGCGCGCCCGAAACGCAGAGAAAGACCGAAACACGGTCGGTGCGATGACGGCGAGCGTCGTCCCGAGCGTGACGTGCATTCTGACGTCTTCGGGAACGCCTGCCGCTCCAAATACCTCGTAAAGCACAGGCACGATGATGCCGCCGCCGCCGATGCCGAGCAGACCCGATAAAAATCCTGCGAGTAAACCGGCGCCCGCAAGCAGCGCGAGCAACGCGATCAGATGTTCCGTCGATATGGCGGCGGTCATTCCTAAGCCGCGTCCGATCGGTCTTCGCGACCGAACTCGTGCTCGGCGAGAGCTATCGCATCCGCCAGCACAGCAACCGTTGCAGATGGGTTTGTTGCGCGCTCACTCAGCAGGCGGCGGAATGCACGGCCGCGCGGCTGGCCATGGTAGAGACCGAGAACATGTCGCGTGATGTTCGACAAGCGGCCGCCTTTGCCAATGTGCCCTTCTGCATATGGAAGCAGTCGAGCCAAGGCTTCCCCGCGCGTTGGTGCGGGTGTGGTCTCTTCGAAGATCCTGCGATCGACGTCCGCGAGGATGTAGGGATGCTGATACGCGGCACGACCGAGCATGACGCCGTCGACATGTTTGAGATGGCGGCACGCGTCATCAAGCGTTTCGATACCGCCGTTGATCACGATGGTGAGTTCAGGATGCCTCGCCTTCAGGCGATAAACGCGCTGGTAATCGAGTGGCGGAACCTCACGGTTTTCTTTCGGCGACAATCCCTTCAGCCACGCCTTGCGTGCGTGGACGATGAACGTGCTGACGCCGGTCGCCGCCACGACGTTGATGAACCGCTGCAAATCAGCTTCGGCATCCTGCTCGTCGATGCCGATACGGCATTTGACGGTGACGGGCATCGGCTGGCTCTTGCGCATCGCGGAAACGCATGCCGCGACGAGTTCGGGCTCCGCCATCAGGCAGGCGCCGAATCGGCCTTCCTGGACGCGGTCCGACGGGCAGCCGATGTTGAGATTGATTTCGTCATAGCCAAACTCTGCGCCGATTGCCGCCGCTTCGGCGAGCTTTGCCGGGTCCGAGCCGCCAAGCTGAAGGGCGATCGGGTGCTCGACGGCCGAGAAGCCGATCAAGCGCTGGCGATCGCCGCGGATGACGGCGTCGGCGGTGACCATTTCGGTATAAAGCAGCGCACGTTTCGTCAGCCCACGGTGGAAGACGCGGCAATGCCGGTCAGTCCAGTCCATCATGGGTGCGATACTGAATCGGTGATGCGCTGAAATCGCTGAATTATTTGACATTCCCGATGAAATCCGTTGCGCATGTTGCTGTTAACC